>NZ_JAAIUZ010000048.1:0-2700 GCF_010894375.1 Stenotrophomonas sp. B1-1
GGATCTGGAGAGGTGTGGTAACCACCATTTTCCAGAGATGTCCCGGATGAACAACGTACAGAGAGATCACAACTAACAGTCGACTCTACCCCGTCGCGTTCCGGCATCCCATCGCGTTCCGGCACCCCGTCGCGTTCCGACACCCCGTCGCATTCCGGCACCCCGACGCATTCCGACATCCCGTCGCGTTCCAGCATCCCGTCCCGGTCCGACACCCCGTCGCGTTCCGGCACCCTGTGGCGTTCCGACACCCCGTCGCATTCCGGCATTCCGTCGCTCCCGCCACATCCGTCCAAGCCCTGTCATCACACCGGGCTAGGATGGGCCATGACCCTGCGCCTTCTGTTCTGTTCCTTCGCTGCACTGTCCCTGGTGGCCTGCAGCACGTCGCCCGCCCACCGCCAGGCCGCTGCACCGTCGTCGCCGCGCCTGCTGCTGGTCTCCATCGACGGCCTGCGTGCCGATGCCCTGGATCGCGGCCTGACCCCCAACATCCAGCGGATGATCGACGGCGGCGTGCGCGCACGCTGGATGACGCCGTCCTACCCGTCACTTACATTCCCCAACCACTACACGCTGGTCACCGGGCTGCGCCCCGGCCACCACGGCATCATCCACAACAGCATGCAGGACCCGCAGCTGGGTGGGTTCGAAATCAGCAACCCGGCCGCCGTCACCGATGCGCGCTGGTGGGGCGGCGAACCCATCTGGGTGAGCGCCGAGAAGGCCGGCGTGCGCACGGCCACCTGGTCGTGGCCCGGCAGCGAGGCCGCCATCGAAGGCATCCGCCCCAGCCAGTGGCAGGTGTACGACCGCAACATCGCGCTGGAAGACCGCGTACATACCGTGCTGGGCTGGCTGGCGCAGACCGGCCCGCAGGCACCGCTGCTGGCAACGCTGTACATGGAAAACGTCGACAAGGCCGGCCACATGCATGGCCCGGATTCTGCCGAGTACCGACAGGCGATCCAGCGCGCCGATGCCATCATTGGCCAGGTGCTGGACGGCTTGGACGCACAAGGCCTGGCCGCAGGCACCAACATCGTGCTGGTGTCCGACCACGGCATGGCCGCGCTGCCGGAAGGCCAGGTGCTCAGTACCGAACGCATGGTCGACCCGGCCGTTGCCGTGGCCACCAGCGTGGGCCAGCCTGTGGGGTTCCAGGCCACGCCTGGGCGCGAGCGCGAAGCCGAGCGGGCCCTGTTGGGCCGACACGACCATTACCAATGCTGGAAGCGCGCCGAGCTGCCGCCGCGCTGGCAGTATGGCCAGCACCCGCGCACGCCGCCGATTGTCTGCGAGATGGACGAAGGTTGGGATGCGCTGACGCCCGACATGCTGGCGCGCCATGCCCACGCCTACCGCGGTACGCACGGCTACGACAACACCCTGCCTTCGATGCGCGCGGTGTTCGTGGCTACGGGGCCTTCGTTTGCGGCGGGCAGAACCGTTGAAGGCTTCGACAACGTGGATGTCTACCCGCTGCTGGCACGGCTGCTGAACGTGCCGGCGGCCGCCAACGATGGCAACCCGGATACGTTTGACGCGGTGCTGCGCCCGCATTGAAAGCGCGCTAGCGCTGTAGGCGCCGCGCACCCGCCGCGCGGTCGGTCTGCCGGAGTGGCAGTCGTCACCCCTCATTCCGCCGGGTTGATCGCACCGGAAGGGCACTTCGTCGCACATGGGTGTTCGCGCCAGCCGATCCCGGCTAGGGTCATCGCCTTCCACGCACAGGACTGCACCGAACCATGCGCCGCTGGCTCCTACTCGCCCTGGCTACCCTGCCCTTCACCGCCGGCGCCATCGTCATCCGCAGCGATGTGGATGACAGCGCCTACCGCGTACCGGCCTCCGAATTCCCGGCCCTGGCCGACCTGCCCGGCGAGGGCCACGGCGTCCTGATCGCGCCGCGCTGGGTAGTGACCGCCGCACACGCCGCGCCCATGGAAGGCATGGACGCCGAGGTGCAGATCAACGGTCACCCGTACCGTGTGGAGCGCGTGGTCGTGCATCCCGGTTACCGGCGCATGCCCGATGCGCTTGGCCAGGCGGCGCTGGCGTCAGGCAACCCAGGCCCCATCCATGCCTTCCTCGCCGCCTCCGATGACATCGCACTGATCCAGCTGGCCGCACCGGTCAGCGATGTTGCGCCGATTCGCCTCTATCGCGGCCAGGACGAAGCGGGAAAGATCGCTACCTTGGTCGGCAAGGGGGCCACGGGCACCGGCATGACCGGGCTGGCGCCGGGTGGATCGCACCGCGGCGTACTGCGCCGCGCGGAAAACGCGGTGACCGGCGGCAATGATCGTTATCTCTGGTATCGATTCGACGGCCCCGGCGGCGGCCTGCCGCTGGAAGGCGTGATCGGCAGCGGTGACAGCGGCGGGCCATTGATGATCCGCGACGCTCAGGGCTGGCAGCTGATCGGCCTGGGTTCGTGGATCACCGCAGTGCCGGAGCATGCGCTTGAAGCCGGCTATTACGGGCAAGTGGTGCACAACGTGCGCATTTCGCGCTATGCCGACTGGATCGACCGCGTGATGCGCACCGCCCCGTAGAGTCGACTGTCAGTCGACTATCGCGCGCAGCGCGGGCATTTCGGTCACGGACGGGAAGAGCAGTCGACTAACTGTGATCTCTCTGTACGTTGTTCATCCGGGACATCTCTGGAAAATGGTGGTTACCACACCTCTCCAGATC
>NZ_JAAIUZ010000049.1:0-2365 GCF_010894375.1 Stenotrophomonas sp. B1-1
CTGCAGGTTGACCGTCAGCACCGTGCCCAGGATCTGGCCAAAGCCACGGCCGGCATCGCTGGCGCCCTGCAGCTGCTCGCTGGTGGCCTGGAACGGGGCAGAGAGCTTCTTCACCCAGTCCCATGCCTTGCCCATCGCGGTAGACACCGTGTCCCACACCGGGCCGAGTGGTTCCAGCGCGGTGGCCAGCTCATCCATGATCGGACTCACCACATCGACGATGCCCTGCCATGTCCCAATCATGAAGGCCTTGATCGGCTCCCAGTACTTCCACACCAAAGCGGCCACAACACCGATGGCCGCGCCGATGGCCAGCACCGGCAGGCTGATGCCACCGAGCAGTGGCAACAGCATGCGGCCCACATTGAGCAGCATCGGGAAGGCGCGCCCGCCCAGCGACAGCACCTGGCCCACCAGCTTGCCCACACCGCCGCCGCCACTGAGCAGCAGGGCGGCCTTGTGCACCTGGGTCAGGGCCATCGCACCCATGCCGCCGGCCATCAGCAGGCCACCCAAGGCGGTGGCCAACGCGGTGCCGATCACCGCAACCTTGGCGATGGTCTTGGTGAGTTCGGGGTTGGCACGCACCCATTCGATGATTCTGCCGACCACTTCGCCGGTCTTGGTGGCCAGGGCCTTGAAGTCCGGCAGCAGCGTTTCGCCGATGCCCTGGGCCAGCACCTGGAAACTGTTGCGCAGCAGCTGTACGGCATTCTCAGAGGTGGCCACACGTGCGGCATACTCATTGCTCATCGAGCCGGCGTATTGCTGCGCATCGGCCACCTTGTCGAAGTTGCCCTGGAGTAGCTCCAGGTTGGTCAGCAGAGGTGCGATCGCACCAATGGATTCGCGACCAAACAGCTGGGTCATGGTCGCCGCCTGCTGGGCCTTGGGCAGCTGCTTGAGCTTTTCCAGGACCTGCAAGATCGCCCCGCCCGCGTCAGCCTGCATGGCGTCGGCCATGTCGCTGGCCTTCAGGCCCAGCTGTTCAAAGGCAGCGACCTGGCGCTTGGTGGCGCCCTCACCCGAAGACAGGGTGAGCAGCATGTTCTTGATGCCGGTGGCCGAGACTTCCGACTCAATGCCCATGCCGGCCACAGTGGCACCCAGCGCCGCCAGCGGCCCGCTGCCCAGGCCGGCCACCTCGCCCAGTGCACCGATGCGGTTGACCACATCGCTGATCTTCTGGACGTTGGCCGGGCCGGTATTGCCCAGATAGTTGATCTTGTCGGCCAGCTCGACCACATCGTCCTGGCCCATGCGGAAGGCAGTGCGCCAGGTGGCCATGGTCTGGCCAGCCTCTTCGGCGGTGCTGTCAAAGGCTACGCCCATCTTGGCCGCGTCCTCAGCAAAGCGCACCAGCTCCTGCCGGGGAATGGAGGCTTGACCTGCGGCAGCGACG
This sequence comes from Stenotrophomonas sp. B1-1, assembly GCF_010894375.1. Taxonomy (NCBI): domain Bacteria; kingdom Pseudomonadati; phylum Pseudomonadota; class Gammaproteobacteria; order Lysobacterales; family Lysobacteraceae; genus Stenotrophomonas; species Stenotrophomonas sp. B1-1. The sequence goes on from NZ_JAAIUZ010000049.1 coordinate 1,403, forward strand.
ATCTTGGCAATATCGGCCGGCACCATTGGCAACGAACGGGACAGATCCTCGATATCGCGGCCCATCAGCTTAAACGCTTCAGGCGACTCGAAGTCGACGACCTTCTTTACGTCGGCCATGGCCGATTCGAAGGACATGGCCTGTGCAACCGGGAAGGCCTGCGCACGCAGTGCGGTAGCAGCGGCCAGGGCGATACCGGTCCCGCTGGCCGCCGCCGTCATCCCTGCGCTGTGAATCTTGCGGCTCCGGGCCATGGCCGCATCTAGGGCGGCCAGGCGGCCGCGCTGTTGCTCCATCTGGGCGGTGGTGGCAGCGATGTCGGCGCGCAGCTGGCGCTCATGGCTGCCCAAGTGCTGGGTGCTGATACCGGCTCGCTCCAGCCCGCTGCGCAGGCGCTGCACCTGGATTTCGCTTTGCTGGTGCTGGCCCTTGAGCGCGGCAGCGGTGCGCTTGGCCTCGACAAAGGCCTTGCTCATCGCGCGGGTGGGCACCCCGGCTCGTGCAATCTCCCCGGCCAGCTGCCGCACCTTAGTGGTGGCCTCCTGGTGGGCAGCCTGCAGCGAGCGGGTGGCCTGCTGGGCCTGGCGGAAGGCGCTGACATCGCGCTGAGCGGCATTGAGCCGGCGCAGGGTGGCGTTTTGTTCCTGCAACGCTCCGGACAGCCCCTTGCTGCCGGCCATGATCTTGCGAAACGGTGCGCTGGCCTGGTCCAGCGCCTGCAGAATGACCTGCAGGCGCAAGTTGCCGCCGCTCATGCGTGCACCGACGCGCCGGCGAACCGGCGATGGCCGTGGCCATCAACGTCGCCCTGGGGGAAATACATCACGATTCGGCTCCACTTCGAACTCGGGCGCGCTCGCGCCAGTGCACCAGCTCATCCAGGTTCATGGCAGATAGCTCGGTCAGGGTGAACCCGAAGATCACCGCGATATCGGCCATGTACTCCTCTACGCAAACAGGGAG
>NZ_JAAIUZ010000050.1:0-1881 GCF_010894375.1 Stenotrophomonas sp. B1-1
CTGCAGGTTGACCGTCAGCACCGTGCCCAGGATCTGGCCAAAGCCACGGCCGGCATCGCTGGCGCCCTGCAACTGCTCGCTGGTGGCTTGGAACGGGGCAAAGAGCCTCTTGACCCAGTCCCATGCCTTGCCCATCGCGGTGGAGACGAGGTCCCACACCGGGCCGAGCGGTTCCAGCGCGGTGGCCAGCTCATCCATGATCGGACCCACCACATCGACGATGCCCTGCCACGTCCCGACCATGAAGGCCTTGATCGGCTCCCAATACTTCCACACCAAAGCGGCGACCACGCCGATAGCCGCGCCGATGGCCAGCACCGGCAGGCTGATGCCTCCGAGCAGCGGCAATAGCATGCGGCCCACGTTGAGCAGCATCGGGAAGGCGCGCCCACCCAGCGATAGCACCTGGCCCACCAGTTTGCCTAGGCCGCCGCCGCCACTGAGCAGCATGGCGGCTTTGTGCACTTGGGTCAGGGCCATCGCGCCCATGCCGCCGGCCATCAGCAGACCGCCCAGGGCGGTGGCCAGCGCGCTGCCGATCACCGCCACTTTGGCAATGGTCTTGGTGAGCTCGGGATTGGCACGCACCCACTCGATGATGCTGCCGACCACTTCGCCGGTCTTGGTGGCCAGGGCCTTAAAGTCCGGCAGCAGCGTTTTGCCGATACCCTGGGAAAGGACCTCGAAGCTGTTGCGCAGCAGCTGCACCATGTTCTCGGATGCTTCTACGCGCTTGGCATATTCGCGTTCCATGGATCCGGCGTACTGCTGAGCATCGGCCACCTTGCCGAAGTTGCCCTTGAGCAGTTCCAGGTTGGTCAGCAGCGGTGCGATCGCACCAATGGATTCGCGACCAAACAACTGGGTCATGGTCGCTGCCTGCTGGGCCTTGGGCAGCTGCTTGAGCTTTTCCAGGACCTGCAAGATCGCCCCGCCGGCATCATTCTGCATGGCCGTGGCCATGTCGCTGGCCTTCAGGCCCAGCTGTTCAAAGGCAGCGACCTGGCGCTTGGTGGCGCCCTCACCGGAGGACAGAGTGAGCAGCATGTTCTTGATGCCGGTGGCCGAGACTTCCGACTCAATGCCCATACCGGCCACGGTGGCGCCCAGTGCGGCCAGCGGCCCGCTGCCCAATCCGGCCACCTCGCCTAGTGCACCGATGCGGTTGACTACATCGCTGATCTTGCGCACATCAGCGGCGCCGGTGTTGCCCAGGAAGTTGATCTTGTCGGCCAACTCGACCACATCGTCCTGGCCCATGCGGAAGGCCGTGCGCCAGGTGGCCATGGTCTGGCCAGCCTCTTCGGCAGAGGTCTCAAAGGCCACGCCCATCTTGGCCGCGTCCTCAGCAAAACGCACCAGCTCTTGCCGGGGAATGGAGGCTTGACCTGCGGCAGCGACGATCTTGGCGATTTCCGTGGGCACCATGGGCAGACGCAGCGAGAGGTCTTCGATATCCCGTCCCATCTGCTGGAACGCTTCAGGTGACTCGAAGTCGACCACCTTTTCCACATCGGCCATGGCCGATTCAAACTTCATCGCTCGGGCGACCGGGAAGGCCTGCGCGCGCAGTGCGGTAGCAGCGGCCAGGGCGATCCCGGTGCCGCTGGCCGCCGCAGTCATCCCGGCGCTGTGAATCTTGCGGCTACGGGCCATGGCCGCATCCAGGGCGGCCAGACGGCCGCGCTGCTGCTCCATCTGCGCGGTGGTGGCCGCGATGTCGGTGCGCAGCGCACGCTCATGGCTGCCCAGCTGTTGGGTGCTGATGCCGGCGCGGTCCAGCCCCGTGCGCAGGCGTTGCAGTTCCACGGCGCTCTGCTGGTGCTGAGCTTTCAACGAGGCGGCAGAGCGTTTGGCCTCATTCAGGGCCCTGCTCATGGC
>NZ_JAAIUZ010000051.1:0-1617 GCF_010894375.1 Stenotrophomonas sp. B1-1
GAAGTGCAGATTGACTTTGAGGACACCGCCCCGGCTGCGCCGCGCAAGAACCTGGTCACCCAGATCTTCGCGGGCCTGGGCCTGGGCAAGCCGGCGCCGGCGCCTGAGCCGGCACCAGAATCCGACCCTGCCGCGCAACTGGCCGCCTTGGGCCAGCAGTTGAGTGAGGCTTTTGCGCAGCACGAGCACCGCATGGAACAGCTCAACGAAGAGAACCGAAATCTGAGTGCTCGCGTGCAATCGCTGTCGACGCAAGTGGCCGGCCTGCGCAAGACCCTGGATGACACCCCGCAGGCCTTCACCGCACGCCCGCCGGTCACCGGGCCTGGCGTGGGCGCCGATGACGTCACCGACTGCTGATCCCCTCGCCTACTCCTTCATTCCGGACCCCACATGCGTACTGAAACCCGTCTCCAATTCAATCAGTTCACCCGCCGCGTAGCCGAGCTCAACAACGTTGAGTCGTCTCTGCAATCCTTCTCCGTGAACCCGTCGGTGCAGCAGACGATGGAACAACGAATTCAGGAGAGCAGCGCTTTCCTGTCGGCCATCAACATGCCCGGCGTGCTGGACCTGAAGGGCGAGAAGATCGGCGTGGGTGTCAATAGCACCGTGGCCGGCCGCACCGATACCAGCGGCACGGGCGAGCGCGTCCCGGCCGACGTCACTGCACTGGACAGCACTGGCTATGAGTGCATCCAGACCAACTTCGACACGGCTATTCCCTATGCACGACTGGATGCGTGGGCGCGGCAGAAGAACTTCCAGACGCTGCTGCGCAACGCGATCACCCAGCGCCAGGCACTGGACCGAATCATGATCGGCTTCCATGGCACCTCGGCTGCGGCCACCACCGACCGGGCGGCCAACCCGCTGCTGCAGGACGTTAACAAGGGCTGGCTGCAGAAGTATCGAGAGGATGCGCCCAAGCGCGTGATGACCGGCGGCAAGACGGCGGGCGTGGTGCAGATCGGCGGCGAGGACAAGAACACGCGCGATTTTTGCAATCTCGATGCGCTGGTGCTGGACGTGGTATCCACTCTCATCGATCCGTGGCACCAGGATGACACCGGCCTGGTGGTGGTGTTGGGCCGCGAGCTGGTGCATGACAAGTATTTCCCGATCATCGACCAGGACAACGCGCCCACCGAGCAGCTGGCCGCTGACCTGGTGCTGGGCAACAAGCGCATCGGTGGGCTGCGTCCGGTCATTGCGCCGTTCTTCCCGGCCAACGCACTGATGGTCACGTCGCTGGATAACCTGTCGCTTTATTGGCAGATCGGCGGACGCCGACGCTACATCCAGGAGCAGCCCAACAAGAATCGAATCGCCAACTTCGAGTCGTCCAATGATGCCTACGTGGTCGAAGACTACGGCCGAGGCGCGGTGGTTGAGAATATCCGCAGCGGCGATGCGCCGGCCGAACCGGAGCCGGGCAATGGCTGACAGTCCGGCCAAGCGCCACCTGCAGCGTGTGGAGGCCGCCCAGGCGGCCGCCCGCGCCGCAGCTGGCAATCCACTGGAGGGTACCCCCATCCATGCCCAAATGCGCCAGCAGTTGGCCCATGACCAGGCGCGCCTGAAACAGATTCAGTCCGCGCAGGGCAAAGCACAGCT
>NZ_JAAIUZ010000052.1:0-1447 GCF_010894375.1 Stenotrophomonas sp. B1-1
GCCAGCAGCACGGCCTGTGCGCGGTCTCGGCCATGTCCTGCAGCGCCTATCCGGAGGCCTCGCTGGTGGAGTTGCGTGATGCCCGACCCAGCGATCTGCCGGTGCTGGTGTGGGCCCTGGATAACGATCCGGGTGCGCGGGATTACACCCTCAAGCACATCGCCCAGGCCGAGAAGCTGGGCTTTACCTGCCGGGCGGCCCAGATCCATCAGCGCGGCGATCGCAAGACGGACTGGAACGATCTGCACCTGCGGGCGGTGGCCAGCGAGAACGGAAACACGCAGTGGCTGGAGGACCTGACCGAGGCGCGCTACCAGGGCGACCTGCTCACCGCCCGTAGCGCCATGGACAAGGGCCTGCGCATGTATGAACACGCCGAGCGGGCGCAGTTCCATTTCGACTTTGGCAACCGGCTGTACTGGTTTGAGTTCGATGCGGTGCGCTTTGACAAGCTCTGCCGTGAATACGCCACGCGCAAAGAGGATGCGGCCGCCGAACTGGAGGAAGACGAGCTGCAGAAGCTGCGCCGGGCCAGCGCCTCGGTGAAGGAGATCGCTAGCTGCTTTCCGCAGACGTTGTACTTCCAGCGCAACGAGGTCACCGACGAGGCCTGGTACTACTTCCGGGTCTACCGCCCTCTGGGCAAGCCCAGCGTCACCGGCACCTTCACCTCCAGCCAGGCGATGAATGCCACCACTTTTCGTGACCGCCTGGCCCACATCGCCCCGGGCGAGATCTTCGACGGCACCGGGGGCCAGCTGCTGGCGGTGATGAAGGCGCAATGGAAGGACGTCAAGACCGTCCACACCGTGGACTTCATTGGCTACACCCCTGAGCACCAGGCCTATGTGTTTGGCGACCTGGCCGTGCGCCAGGGCCAGATCAGCCTGGCCAATGCCGAAGACTACTTTGAGTTCGACAAGCTGCGTATGAAGACCACCCAGCGCTCGATCCGCCTGGACATCCAGCGCGATCCCGAAGCCTTTCGCACCGATTGGCTGCCATGGCTGTGGACCTGCTTTGGCACCCACGGCATCGTCGCACTGACCTTCTGGTTTGGCTCGCTGTTTGCCAACCAGATCCGCACCACCCACAAGTCCTTCCCATTCCTGGAAGCCACCGGTGAGGCCGGTGCCGGCAAGACCACCCTGCTGACCTTCCTGTGGAAGCTACTGGCCCGGGCCGACTATGAGGGCTTTGATCCGGCCAAGTCGTCCAAGGCCGGCCGGGCACGTGCCATGGGCCAGATCTCGGGCATGCCGGTGGTGCTGTTGGAGGCGGACCGCTCGGGCGCGGACAACAAGCCGCATACCCGCGCCTTTGAGTGGGACGAGCTCAAGGACTACTTCGGCGGCGGCACCCTGGCCACGCGCGGTGTGCGCAATGGCGGTAACGAAACCTACGAGCCGCCCTTTCGCGGCACGATCGTGATCAGCCAGAACGCGGC
>NZ_JAAIUZ010000053.1:0-1304 GCF_010894375.1 Stenotrophomonas sp. B1-1
GGTCTGGCTGCGCTGAACGCGTTCAAGACCCGCACCCCGTTTGATGGGGCGGTGATTGATCGAGCCGTGCAACTGACCGAGGGGGCCGATATGCCCGATGAAGTCCGTGCCCGGCTGTTGCTGGCGCGTGCCCGGGGCGTGCTCGGCACCGGTACCGACGATGCGTCGCTGCCGCTGGACGCTGTCAGCGCAGCGGTTGCCGACCTGCGCCGAGCGATTGGCTTGCACGATGCCTGTGGCGGCAAGGAAGACCTCAAACGCGCTGAGCGCCTGTTGAAGAGATTCGAGGCCAGCTAAGCCTACTGGCTGACCTCACACCGAGCGTACCCCGCAACCCGCGCCGGCCCGGGGCCGATCACCCGCCCTTTTCCCCTAGGGTGTGACGCCCCGGCCACCGGCGATTTACGAGACATCCCATGAGCAGTTTCGTTGCCAATGGCGCCCCGACTCCGGCCCAGGATCCGATCAGTGCTGGCCCGTTCTGGCCGGACATCGATGTGAACGCACTACGCGATGCCATTCGTGTGCCGGGCGATGTTCTGCCGGCGCGCCTGCGCCAGACGGTGCTGGCGGCCCTGATCTCGGTGACGCGGGAGCTTGACGCCTGGCAGGCCAAACAGATGGCCGAGGGCTATGCCACGTTGGACCAGGTGCCGGCGCGCAGGATCGACGGCAGGTCGGTGCTGGAACACTTGTTCCACCGCGCAGTGCAGTGCGCCGCCGCCGTGGAGCTGCACGAGCGCTACCGCGCTTACGATGCCACCGCCCAGGGCAATCAGCGCGCCGATGATCTAAGCCCCACCATTGATGAGATGCGCCGGGATCTGCGCAATGCCATCAGCGATCTGCTCGGTACCCGCCGGGTCACTGTGGAGCTGATCTGATGCGCGTGATGGCCCTGCAAGGCGACACGCTCGATGCGCTGTGTCACCGCCACCTGGGCACCACCGCCGGGGTCGTAGAAAAGGCCCTGGCACTCAATTACGGGATCAGCCTGCACGGGCCGATCCTGCCGCTGGGCACCGTCGTGGAGCTTCCCGAGGTACCCGCTCCTTCCGCCGGCGCCGTGGTGCGCCCGCTGGTTCAACTCTGGGACTAATGATGACCGAACCCACCTCCACCGGCAGCATGGCCGCCCTGGCCGCTAGCGTCGGCTTGGCCTCGCTGCTACCGGGCATCGAGACCGATGCCTTCATCGGCGCCTTTGCCGGTGCCACCTTGTTTGTCGTTTCAGCCAAGGATCTGTCGCTGTTCAAGCGCGTGATCTACCTGGCCATCAGCGTGGTGGCCGGCTACCTGGGCGG
>NZ_JAAIUZ010000054.1:0-1236 GCF_010894375.1 Stenotrophomonas sp. B1-1
GACACAGAGAGTTTGGCGCTTTGCCGCTTGATCGATATCTTAGATGAAGGGGAGCGCAAGCTCTCTGAGATAGAAGGTAATCATAGAGTGCCCCCAGTAGACCCGGATCCGATCGGCACCGGAGCGCCCGCCTGATTACATTAACGAGGCTGTAGTGCGGACGTTTACAGAACGTCCGCGCTGACATACTGAGCACGCGAAGCGACTGTAGTGGCTACTGCAGTCCTTCGCCCCCTTATGTCCACCTTCACCGCCGTTGATCTATCCAAGCTGCCCGTGCCAGATGTGTTCGAGCAGCTATCGTTCGAGCAGTTGCTCGCCCAGCGCGTGGCCGAGCTGCACCTCTACCTGCCCGACGTGCTGCTGCTCGAGTCCGAGCCGCTCTACAAGCTGCTCCAGGCCAGCGCCTATCGCGAGCTGATCCTGCGCGAGCAGTTCAACCAGCGCGCCAAGGGCCTGCTGTTGGCCTATGCCCAGCACGGCGACCTGGATCACCTGGCCGCGCCCTTTGGCGTGACCCGGCAGCTACTGACACCGGCCGATCCGGTCACTGGTGCACCGGCCGTGTACGAAGACGATGCTGCTTTCCGCCGCCGCATCCAGCTGGCCCCGGAAGGCCTCTCGGTCGCCGGCCCGGAAGGTGCGTACATCTTCCATGCCCTGGGCGCTGATCCGCGCGTGCTGGACGCCAGCGCGATCAGCGATGCGCCTGGCGTCGTCCGTGTATCGATCCTCTCGCGTGAGGGCGATGGTAGTGCTACGGCCGAGCTCATCGCTGCCGTGGATGCGGCGCTTTCAGCCGACTCGGTACGCCCGCTCACCGATCACGTCATTGTGCAATCGGTGGAGGTCGTGGCCTTTGCCATCGACGCCAGCGTGTATACCTTCGCCGGCCCCGATGCGCAGGTGGTGCTGGGCGAGGCCCGGCGGCGCCTGCAGGCCTATGTGGATGGCTCCCACCGCATCGGTCGGGATGTGACCCGATCAGGCCTGTTCGCTGCCCTGCATGCCGAAGGCGTGCAGCGTGTAGAACTGCATGCGCCGCTGGCCGATATCGCCGTGACGGCCACCCAGGCCAGCCACTGCAGCGGCATCACCCTCACCAATGGCGGGGTGGGCGATGACTGAGGCCATTGCCCGCCCGGTTAGCGCCATGCCGTTTGCAGTCGGCGACGGTGCCACCTCCCGTTACCGCCTGAGCATTGCCGGCTATGCCTGGCCGGACATCCGTCAGTT
>NZ_JAAIUZ010000055.1:0-1226 GCF_010894375.1 Stenotrophomonas sp. B1-1
TTCCGCGCCTATGGCGACGTGGTCGCGGTGAAGGCCGAAGAGGTCGATATCGGCGGCGTCTCCAAACTGGCCCTGTTCGCCCAGATCGCGCCCACCGATGACCTGGTGGCCATGGTCAATGTGAGCAAGCAGAAGCTGTATACCAGCATCGAAATCGCGCCCAAGTTCGCCGACACCGGCCGGGCCTATCTGCAGGGCCTGGCGGTGACGGATACCCCGGCCAGCCTGGGCACTGAAATGCTCGCCTTTGCCGCCCAGCATCCGGACCAGAGCCCGCTCGCCGCGCGCAAGATCGACCCGGCCAATCTGTTTACCTCCCTGGAGGAAGTGCAGATTGACTTTGAGGACACCGCCCCGGCTGCGCCGCGCAAGAACCTGGTCACCCAGATCTTCGCAGGCCTGGGCCTGGGTAAGCCGGCGCCGACGCCCGCACCAGCACCGGAATCCGACCCTGCCGCACAACTGGCCGCCCTGAGCCAGCAGTTGAGTGAGGCCTTTGCGCAGCACGAGCAGCGCATGGAACAGCTAAACGAAGAGAACCGCACGCTGAGCGCCCGCGTGCAATCGCTGTCGACCCAAGTGGCCGGCCTGCGCAAGACCCTGGATGACACCCCGCAGGCCTTCACCTCACGCCCGCCGGTTGCAGGGCCTGGCGTGGGCGCCGATGACGTCACCGACTGCTGATCCCCTCGCCTACTCCTTCATTTCGGATCCCACATGCGTACTGAAACCCGTCTCCAATTCAATCAGTTCACCCGCCGTGTAGCGGAGCTCAACAACGTCGAGTCGTCTCTGCAATCCTTCTCTGTGAACCCATCCGTACAGCAGACGATGGAGCAGCGGATCCAGGAGAGCAGCGCGTTCCTGTCGGCCATCAACATGCCCGGCGTGCTGGACCTGAAGGGCGAAAAGATCGGCGTGGGGGTCAACAGCACCGTGGCCGGCCGCACCGATACCAGTGGCACGGGCGAGCGTGTGCCGGCCGATGTCACTGCGCTGGACAGCACCGGCTATGAGTGCGTCCAGACCAACTTCGACACGGCCATTCCCTATGCACGACTGGATGCATGGGCGCGGCAGAAGAACTTCCAGACACTGCTGCGCAACGCGATCACCCAGCGGCAGGCACTGGACCGCATCATGATCGGCTTTCACGGCACCTCGGCTGCGGCCACCACCGACCGGGCGGCCAACCCGCTGCTGCAGGACGTTAACAAGGGCTGGCT
>NZ_JAAIUZ010000007.1:0-319464 GCF_010894375.1 Stenotrophomonas sp. B1-1
CAGGGAGCGCCGATATCGCGCGCGCGCAAGCCCGTCCAATCTGCCCAGGTGCAGAACGTCTTCGAAAAGCTTCATGTCGATCCCCGCCGCCAAGCCCAGCTGCTGTACTGGATGGGCTGGCGCGTGTGTGACATCGCCTCCCTGATCGGGGAGAAGGACAAAACCGTACACAGCTGGAAGGCGCGTGACGACTGGGACCGCGCCGACACTGTGGAACGCATCGGCGGAGCGCTGGAAGCGCGCCTGTGCATCCTGATCCACAAGCAGGAGAAGACCGGCGGCGACTTCAAGGAAATCGACCTGCTCCACCGTCAGCTCGAGCGCCAGGCGCGGATCCAGCGCTACCAGGGTGGCGGCAGCGAGTCCGACCTGAACCCGGCGGTGGCAAACCGCAACGCTGCGCCGAAGAAGAAGACGCGCAAGAACGAGTTCAGCGAGGAAGAGATCGAGCGTCTGCAGACGGCCTTCGTGGACGGCTGTTTCGACTACCAGCGCGATTGGCTGCGCTCCGGCAGTGAGCGCACGCGCATCATCCTCAAATCGCGCCAGATCGGTGCCACCTACTACTTTGCCCGTGAGGCGTTGCTCGATGCGCTGACCACCGGCCGCAACCAAATCTTCCTCAGCGCCTCCAAGAGCCAGGCGCACATCTTCCTGGGCTACATGCGCGGCTTTGTGCGCGAGGTGTTGGATCGCGACCTGACCGGTGACCCGATCACCCTGGCCAACGGCGCCGAACTGTTTTTCCTGGGCACCAACGCCCGCACCGCCCAGGGCTATCACGGCAACTTCTACTTCGACGAATTCTTCTGGACGTACGGGTTCAATCAGCTGAACAAGGTCGCCAGCGGCATGGCGATGCACAAAAAGTGGCGCAAGACCTACTTCAGCACGCCCTCAACCATGGCGCACGAGGCCTACGACTTCTGGACCGGCGAGCGGTTCAACAAGGGCCGGCCGGTCTCTCAACAGATCCACCTGGATGTCAGTCATGACCGCCTGCAGGGCGGGCGGCGTTGTGAGGATGCCATCTGGCGGCAGATCGTTACGGTGCTGGACGCGGCCGGCCGCGGATGTGATCTGTTCGATATCGAAGAACTGCGCCGCGACTACAGCGCCGAGGAATTCGCCAACCTGCTGATGTGCGAGTTCGTCGACGACAGCGCCAGCATCTTCCCGCTGGCGATGCTCCAGCCCTGCCAGGTGGACAGCTGGGTGGAGTGGTGCGAGGACTACCGCCCGCTGGCTGCGCGCCCTTACGGTGATCGCGCGGTGTGGATTGGCTACGATCCGGCCGAGTCCGGCGATAGCGCCGGCATCGTCGTCGTGGCCCCGCCAACCACACCCGGCGGCACGTTCCGAGTGCTGGAGCGCCATCAGTTCAAGGGTATGGACTTTGCGGCCCAGGCCGCGTTCATCCACAAGATCACACTGCGCTACTGGGTCACCTATATCGGCATCGATGGCACCGGCATGGGCACCGGGGTGGCGCAGCTGGTGCGCCAGTTCTTCCCCGGCGTGACGGTATTTAACTATTCGCCCGAGGTGAAGACCCGCCTGGTGCTCAAGGCCTTTGATGTGATCAAGAACGAACGGCTGCAGTACGACGCTGGCTGGACGGACCTGACCCAATCGCTGATGGCCATCCAGAAAACACTGACTCCCAGCGGGCGCCAGGTGACCTACACCGCTGGCCGCTCGCGTACCACCGGCCATGCTGACCTCGCTTGGGCCCTCATGCACGCGCTGCAGAACGAGCCGCTCGAAGGCGTCATGGCCGCACGCGGCTCCATGGAGATTTTTTGATGAATGACACGCCTGATCCCACCGCACAGCTGCCCACAGGCGGGGTGGAGGTCTTCACCTTTGGCGAGCCCACCCCGGTGCTGGATTCGCGCGGGATCTATGACTACCTGGAGTGCGGAAGGAATGGCCGCTTTTATGAGCCGCCGGTCGACCTATCAGGACTGTCGCGAACCACGCGCGCCAACCCATACCTGCAGACCGGTCTGACGTTCAAGCGCAACATGCTGGTGCGCACCTTCAAGCCCAACAGGTTGCTTAGCCGAGAGGCATTTGGGCAGCTGGCGCTGGACTATGTGACCTTCGGCACCGCCTACCTCGAACGCCGCCGGTCCCTTGCTGGAAAGGCGCACAGCCTGACCGTGCCGCTGGCGCAGTACATGCGCCGAGGCGTGGAGGAGGGCGAGTTCTTCCAGGTGCGCGCCGGCCAGGTCGAACACGAGTTCCCGCACAGCGAGGTTTTCCAGCTGCGAGAGCAATGCCCTGATCAGGAGATTTACGGGCTGCCCGAATGGATGCCGGCGGTCCAGGCGGCGCTGCTGAACGAATCGGCCACGCTGTTTCGGCGCAAGTACTACAACAACGGATCGCACGCTGGGTTCATCCTGCACCTGACCGATCCTCAGACCGAGGCCGGTGATGTCGCTGCCTTGCGTGAGGCGTTGCGCCAATCCCGTGGGCCAGGCAATTTCAAGAATCTGTTCGTCCACTCGCCCAACGGCAGCAAGGACGGCTTGAAGCTGATCCCGGTCAGCGAGGTGGCGGCCAAGGACGAATTCACCGGAATCAAAGAGGTTACCCGAGATGACATGCTGGCATCGCTGCGTATCCCGCCGCAGTTGCTGGGTATCGTGCCGCAGAACAGTGGCGGGTTTGGGTCTATCCGCGAAGCGGCATTGGTGTGGTCAGCAATGGAGCTGGCTCCGCTGCAGACGCGCATGACCGCGATCAACGAGTGGCTGGGCGTGGAGGCGATCGGCTTCGAGCCATTCGAGCTGGCTGCGGCTGCTTAGTCCGCTCGCAATTGAGCATTCGTCCTGAGCGAGGGGGCTCGCCTACCTGCGAGGCAGTCTTCACATTCGGCGATCGAGGCTCATTCGGAGGATAGGAGCCAGGTTTTCTAGCGAATAGAACTCCTTCGTGGGCTTAGACGTGTAGCTCGTCCGCATTCCTACCTTTGCCGCTCCAGCTCAGACCAGTTGTGGCGATGACTTTAAAAACTGCGCTGAGAATACGAAGCGACGCTTGTCAATGGGAGAGGCGTCATATGGTTGCTCGTGATTCCCGTCCCGTCCGGAACTGGAAGAGTGACAGGCCATCACCTGCCGGTGACCGAGCGCTGGTAGTGCACTCAGGCCATCCCGAAGGTCAGACGTTCCAGCGCCAACGGGGCGAACTGGGTCAGGCGAAGAGACGGGATGAGCGCCAGCCGAAAAATCCAACTGTGGTGACGGTCTTTTCTCACGCCTCTCTCACGGTTTGGTTGCGAGCCTAGGAGCGCCTAGCGAATCGAAGCCTAGGCTCAAATCACAAACCGGGGTTATCAAATGAAGACTATCGTGACGGCATTAGGTGCCTTAGCAATCGCATTTTCAGCTATCCCATTTGACTCCCAAGCATGCCCCAGTCCTGAACAGGTGAGATCAGCAGTAATCAAGGTTGTGGCGGCTCGTGCAGAGCTCTAGCAATCCGATGTTAATGGGGCAAAAAGCCTTGCTGAACACGGCCTTGATGATAAGGATTTTCCAGATGTTATTTTCGATTTGGAGGAGCAGTTGGATATTGCAATTAAGGGTGATGAGTTTTCGCTGGGCACCAGTGTAGAAGGTGTTGTGGAAGCGGTCGGAAGGGTTTGCAAGTAATTTCAAAGAACCGACAAGCACCACCTAGCCGGGAAGGCGACCAATCTCATGCGCCAGCTTGCGCATTTGCGAGTAGGGCGGCCGCTTCCCCGATCCTTTCGCCGGCTCTGGCACCACCCTGGTGGCCGCAAATGCCGAGGGTAATAAGTGGACGGGCATCCAAATGATCGGACACTACGTTGGCGTAGCCAGATCGCGCCTCTCCAACTCATATCCATCCACACAACAACGCCCAGCAAGCAGCTCCCTCGGGCGGCTTCCTCGTGGCAATGCCCTGCTTGCCCCGCGCTCTTCGTTAGCTCACGCCATTACGCAAGAACGCGTGGTTGTCTGCAGTCTTTATTGGTGCCTGACCGGGCTTCTCCCATCTGCCAATAATTGAGCTACTGGTTCAATCGTTCCTGATCGGCCACTTTGAGCATTTTTTCGGGAGAGACATCGAACCCGATTAGCGCGGCCAGGAATGCCCAAGAGTCCGCGTTCACAAGAAATTGCTTTCTTGCTTCACTAGGTGATAGTGACGAGGCATGCGCCTTGATCTCTTCGCGCATCAATTGCGCGTCTTCGATGACATCGTATCGGAAATAGCCTTGGCCAAAGTAGTGCTCGTCTTCCGTTCCGAGAGCAATGTGAGAAGACTCATGGATGAGGGTGAGTGCCTTCTGGATAATGCTCGACCGGTCAAAGCAAGGTGACAGGAAAATCCGCTTATGCGGATCAGTGGGCGCTGCTTCTCCCACGGAGGGGGATGACTTGTCATCTCTGCGGAGGAACACGAGCTGCTCACGGCCGTCGCCACCTCTGCGCATACCATCCAGATGGTTACTTATACGCGTGAATCCACTTATGGCTTCTTCTGCAAGTGCTTGGGGCACGTAATGATTCCCGCAGATCAGAGAAAGTTGATCTGTGTTTCCACTGCTTAGTGTGGATACTGCTAGCTGGGTAAGCCTATGAGCAAGTCGAATTGCAACTGTTGTGTCGTGATAGAGGTCTGCGTCGGCCGACTGCAGTTCAGAGAGTCCACGGGCTCGAATTCCTTGTTTTGCCTCCATGTACGCGTCGTACTTGTCGCCGGCGCCAACGTGATAGCTCGCAATCCCCCCGCTACGGTCGGCGCTGTTAGCGCTCTCATATGAGCTAAGGAATGCTCCTGGCGGCCTCGGTCTGGCGTCAGACGCGCTCTGAGTGGGTGCCGGCATGGGCGCATTACAAACGCTGGGGCGGCCAGGACCTTGTGCAACAGAGCGTTCGCCAGTCGGGTCCGCATATGCTCGGGATCCAGATTGGAGTGAGTAAGGGGCAACGGACGGGATGGGGGACACTATGGATGGATTAGGCATGGATGGAGGTGTGAACCTTACATTCTCTCGTTGATCGCTGCGCGGGGGCTTGAAGATTTTCGGCGTAATTCGAGAGCGCAGTATCGCGATGCGATCGGGCTGGTTGCGGATCTTCCCTGTCACGGCGGGCACTCCTCTCCCGCCGCAGCTTCTAAGTATCGTGCCGCAGAGCAGCGGCGGGTTCGGGTCTATTCGCGAAGCGGCGTTGGTCTGGGCGGGGATGGAGCTGTGCCGCTACAGGCTCGGCTGCAAGGCATCAACGAAAGCATCGGCGAGGAGGCGGTCACCTTCATCGCGTTTGATCTTGGGACTGCCGGGGCATAGCTGTGGTACACGCCTTGATCTGTCGCGGAACGCGTGATCGCCACTGCCTCTATCGACTAGCGTGCTGGGATGGGCTGCCAGGCAGGACGGTGGCGTTGTTGGGCTTGTCGGCGGCGTCAAGGGCGGCCCCTACGAGGCGCCGGTTCTGGAGGAAGTCCCGTCGGCCGATGGTCGCTATTTGCATTGGTCGCAATTGGATGACGTGGAGAAGCAGCAGGCAGGGTTCAGGTGAACATCGGAAGGTGTTTGCTTGGCAGCAGTCTCATTATTGAGTAGGGACCGCTAGCGCACCGCTCTTCTCGGATAGAACAATGCCCACGTCTACGTCAGGGAGCTTCTTCGTTTGTGAGCGCTTACAGGCTGATAGTACCTTCCCACCCAACTTGTGCGCCATCGCGTCCTACGGGACGGTGCGCCGCTATTGCTGTTTACGACTGCTACAGCTGCGGATGACCATCGGCACGCTGCATTGTGCCGGCCTCACGTAATGCGGTGTGGCGGTGTGGGACAAGGCGTGCGACGGCCTCCCGCAGCGTGGACGCTTCTCCAGCCAGACCGTACTGTGCTTGGAGCCGCAAGAAAAAACACCCCGCTGTTGCCAGCGGGGTGTATGCGCGTTCGGTAATCACGTGCGCTTGCGTGAATCAGGCTGCTTGTGCCTGATAATAATCGTCAAAGTTGGCGATTAGTTTTTTTGCGCCGATTACGTCGGTCGCCTCTCGGGCTGTCCACATTGATTGCTCGCCACGTCGCAACCAATACAGCCCCATCAGCTGGATACCCTATTCCAGTTAACCAAGTGGTGGAGCTGGCGGGACTCGAACCCGCGTCCGCAACGCATCCTCTTTGCTTCGTACAGCCATAACCCGTTGCCAACGACTGCATTCGGGGGTGCTCGCCACGTGGGCGAGGGGCTCGTAGACGCTACTGCGGCCGGCTCATCTATCGAATATGATCGAAAGTGCTCGCAAATCTACGATAAACGAGCGGGTGCAGCTGTGTCGTCTATCGGCTGCTGACGTCGAGGAGCGGAAACCTTGGACCTACGTTCAGGCGGTCGGAAGCGTGGCGTGCCTGAGATCAAAGGCGTACAGCGATCTTCTCGGGGTTCTTTGAGTGGTTAAGGTTCCTATCGGCCATTGAGAGCGCGGGCCAAAAGGCCTCGCGGATAGACTCTCCGGGGCCGACTGAGGTAAGGCTGGCGAGTTCCAGCGTAGGTCAGCCGAGTGAACTGACACCTGGCGCAGCTGTTGTGGATGGCGTCCCTGATTGCTGGTAGTAGCCCACCGTCGTCGAGCTCCCGCTGTAGCCTCACACGCGTACGATGAGCTGCCTCATCCCACTTGCCTTGCGTGGCCGTATCGGCCCGTTCGCCGAAGAATAGGAAGCACCTCTTCGAAGAGCGAAGCCTCAGATCGCTGCGCCTCGGGACGATGGCTTGGGATGATCAGGCGGCATACGTCCGGCTCCGACAGAATCCGGACCTGCTGGTCGCTACCTAGGGTATCGACGGTGGGGTGGTGTTTCACCACCCCACGGCATGCTGGTTCATCGCCTGATTGGCGTTGCTGTACCCCAGTGCCAGAGCAACATCTTTCCCGACAAACCACGGTTGCCTATCTATATCGATGGCGCGGATGGCACAGCTATCGAGAGGGAACGGCATCAACTGCATCTAGGAGCGCTCTGTGGGAGGTGGCTGCAAATGGGGATGAACGATGGGGTATCAAAACGATACCCCATCGAAGTTGCGTAAGCGTGACCGCGAGCACGGATGGATCCAGGAGTGGGGCGGCGACTTGGTGGCGGGTCGGTCGAACATCTCCTCATTTTTGAGGAGATGTTCGGGTACTTCAAGCGCCCAGGCCAACGTTCCATGCCTGCCGCGCGCACTCGTCTCCCCGCCACGCCTGCCCGCTTCATATCCCTCTTTTTCTGCATGCCTGCAACAGCGGCCCAAAGCCCGCCGCTGCTGGATCTTCGGGGTGCCCTGGCAGACCTAATACCCCTGCAGATTTCTGCAGCGAGCGTCGATCGCGAGGCTCTCAGGAGGCACTGCTGGCCGCTGGCAACGGGCCAGATTTTTTGGAGTCCCTCGGGGATCCGGTTACTTTGGTTACCAGGCTCAAAAATGCCCCGAAACCCTTGCGGCACAAGGGACGATTGGTAACCGAAGTCAAGTTACTTTGGGTTACCGTCTTGGTTACCTGGCGTAAATCATTGAATTGCATAGGCGACGAATAGGGCTTGGTAACAAGGCAGTTTTGGTTACCGGTAACCAAAATGTAACCCGATAGTAACAATGAGAATATTTATGTAAGTGATTGAATATAAATAATTTTGTCCTGTGGAAAAGCTGTGGAAACCAAGGTAACCAATTTCCCGAGGGTCTCCAAAAATGTGCCTATATAGCGAAGCCGGCACCACGGTTCTACTTTCGGCGCCACATGTTCACTCACGCCTGCAGCCCGCACGTGGCCGAAGCCCAGGTGCAGGCAAGCGGAATGCTGCTGGTCATTGCCCGGCCCGCCGACTTCTACTAGACGCCAGGCTCCGATTAGTCACCCGCTGCTCGGCCGGGCGCAATTCGTGCAGAATGCGCTGGATCTTTTCACCTTCGGAATGGGCTACCCGCATTGCCGGCGGCCAGTCTCCCGCAAGCTCATCGGCTTATCGGTACCGCTGGCGCAGTACATGCGTCGGGCGGTAAAGGAGAGGAAGTTCTTCCAGATCCGAGTCGGCCAGGTTGAGCGCGCGTTCATGCTAGGCAGCGTGATCCACCTGCGCGAGGCCGATATGGTCCGGAGATCTATGGCTTGCCCGAATGGATGCCGGCGGTGCAGTCAGCGCCTGTTAACGACCCGCCACGCTGTTTCGGCGCAAATACTACAACAATGGCTCCGCGCCGGCTTCATCCTGTATCTGTCTCACGCCCAGGGCTCTCAAACCGATATGTCCACGTTGCGGGCACTCAAATCAGCGCGTGGTTTGGGCGACTTCAAAAACCAGGGCCTGCGTTCCCCGAAGGTAAGAGGGAAGACCTGCAGCTGAACCCAGCCAGAGAGGTGACGGCCAAGGATGAGTTCACGGGCATCAAGAGCGTGCCCGTGATGACATGCTCGCCACCTTGCGTATCCCAGCGCAGCTGGTGGACATCGTGCCGCAAAGCAGTGATGGGTTGGTTCGATCCAAGATGCCGCTCTGGTGTGGGTATGGGTGGAGTTGGAGCCGATGCATGCATGGCTAGCTGGGTTGAATGCGCATGCTGACAGGCAGGCGAATCATTTCAAACCGTCGGGAGCCGGACGAGCGTAGCGCCTTGAGACCTGCGAACCAAATGAGCCGCGCGAAATTTGCCGGCCAAGACGAGCCAGTCTTAATTTCTGTGCAACTGCCGACTGGCACCTCGGTTTTGGCTTCGCCACCGCCCAATAGAGTCCCCGTGAACGAGCTCGTTCACGGGGGGAGTCGCAGCTGTTATTTACTGCGCCCACTGGTGGTGTGAATCGTATTTCCGTCCCGTTTCAGTGTTGATCGGTTGCTCGGGCCTGGCGTTGAACCACGAAGTCCTGGTGTCTCGAGGATTCGAGGCAGAGACAGGTTTGGGCGAAGCCTTCGCGATCGGGGCGCTGGAACAGCTACTTGAGCTGATTGTTCTAGATGTGCTGGTCGACTGCTGCGGCTTCGGGGCCGAGAACCAAGTGCAACTGTTCCCTACTTTATCAATCTTCTTGGCAAGGGAACCTTCGCTGATCTGCCGTTTCGGGCTATCTGCGCTCTTTGGGCTGTATGTTTGATTCGTTGGATTGTAGGGATTTACACCAAGTGGCATGGCGTATGTCTCCGTGTCTGGGGAGCCCCAAGTGTGAGCACTTGACACCGAGGTGGCAGTAGAAGGTGTTCGAATCGATGACGGCCGGGCTGACGCGCAACATAGGCATATGCACGAACGCGCTCAAGGAACGCTATCACTTTAGCACCGGGCTTAAACCACTAAGGCGGGGAGGCGTAGGGCCTTCAGGGTGGCGCCCAACGCCCTAGACCCGCCCGGCTATGTGACTGGCACGGTGTTGTTAGGCCGCCGTCTGCGGCGACTGGCGAAGCTCTTAGGCGAGCGCAGGCCGGGGCTGGCCACTAGGCAGCAATACCACAGTATTGGCGCGCCCGTGAGCGCCCTGGTCCGGCCGACACACCTGCTGTCCTCGGACTCCCATTTCCTGCAGGCCTGCATCATCTTGTCAGATAGTGCGGGTGCTTGGCCGAATCCGCCGGGAATATTTTTGAAATGAGCTAAGGATACCAACGGTTTCACGAGCCCGTGCCGGGAGAAATGCGTGGCCTAAGTGGTTGATGTATAGAGAAATAGCGTGGGCCTCATAATCCCTTGGTTCCAGGTTCGAATCCTGGTGGGCCCACCATTGCAGCGTTTTATATGGTCCTATGTAGTCCTATAAGTTCATTTATATCAATCACTTATGCGACTCTTGAGTCCTATGGCGCCCTATAGCGTCCAGTCAAATCCTAGTTTTCCTGGCGGTAGCATTGGCGGTAACCTCTGTGCCTTTGTTGCCAGTTACCGCCTCTATGCCTTTAACCGATACCGCAATCCGTAAGGCCAAACCTACCGCCACCGTCCAGAAGCTTCGTGATGGTGGCGGCTTGTATCTGCTGCTGCGGCCGGATGGTGCTAGGTGGTGGCGCTGGGATTACCGCCGCCCCGTCACCGGAAAGCGCAATACGCTTTCTTTTGGTACGTACCCTGAAGTGAGTCTGGCCGCTGCCCGCGAACGCCATGCGGCCGGTCGTAGATTGTTGGCAGATGGCATCGATCCTGGCGAGCAGCGTAAGGCCCACAAGGTTGCAACGCTGGATAGCACTACCAATACGTTTGAGGCCATTGCTGCTGAGCACTTGGCGATGAGGGCCAAGAAGCTCTCTGCTGGCTCGGTAAAGCGTGAGCGACGGCTGATCGAGAAGGATCTGAACCCCATCATTGGTGGTCGTCCTGTGGCGGCTATATCTGCGCGCGAACTATTGGAACCGCTTCGAAAGATTGAGGCGAGGGGTGCAGTAGAGACGGCACATCGGGCCCGGATGCTGGCTAGCCTGGTCTTTCGCTATGCCATTGCTACAGGACGTGCTGAGCGCAATCCCGCTGAGGATTTGAAAGGCGCTCTTGCCTCTCCTGAGTCGCAGCACTTCGCCAGCATCACCGATCCGCCTCTTGTGGGAGGTCTGCTACGCGCCATGCATGGATACCAGGGCTCTCCGGTCGTGAGGGCTGCCCTGCGTCTTGCTCCACTGGTATTCGTTCGCCCAGGCGAATTGCGCCAGGCGCGTTGGGCTGACATCGATCTTGATGCAGGGCAGTGGCGCTTCATCGCTACTAAGACCGGTCAGCCTCACATTGTCCCGCTGGCAGTCCAGGCAGTGGCGATCCTGCGCGAACTAGAACCACTGACCGGACGCGGTCCCTACGTCTTTCCCAGCATGCTTGGTAAGGGCCGTCCAATGAGTGAGAACACCGTCAATGGGGCACTGCGCCGGCTGGGCTTTGACTCGGACACCATGACTGGCCACGGCTTCCGCGCGATGGCGCGTACCGTCTTGGATGAGGTGCTCGGCTTCCGCCCGGACTACATCGAACACCAGCTTGCACACGCGGTACGTGATCCAAACGGTCGTGCGTATAACCGTACGGCGCACCTGGCCGAGCGTGCAAAGATGATGCAGGCATGGGCGGACTATCTGGATACTCTCAGACTCTCCTGCTGATGCTCTTTCCTGCGGTTCTCATTTCTGACTAACTGTTTTTCGGTGTAACGGGTGTTACAGGTGTAACGCAGTCGCGATATCTATTTTATATCAACAGGTTGCGTCGATAGGCGTGACTGATTGGCTTGGTGTTACATGGTGTAACCGGTGTTACAGCAAGTGAAGGTGTGAACCATATAGGACGCGCTTGGAGGGCAAGGCGAGCGGACGAGTAGTGCTTACACGCCCCCTCGTGGCATCCAGGACGGACCGATAATCATCGCCCTGCGCGGCTCGTGCGTACCCCCGTGGTGGGAGTTGAATGTGCAGTCGTGGACCGCATCCCCGTCGCTGTGCTGGCGGCCTGCACGCCCCTTGTCTCCTCCCTGAGCGTTCAGCAGCGCGCCTTGCGACTGGCCACCGCCGTCATTCCCACCCCAGCGTTTTACCGACGCCGTGTTTAGTACCCCTCGAGCAGCGTGAAGAACCGCCGCTGTTCTGCGCAGTAGGCCGCCAGCGGCGGCCTACTGGCGATGTCGCGGCTGCCGCCTCGGGATCTGGCTTCGTCGAACGCCGGCATTCCCAGAACGCGCGGCGAATCCAATCCCTCCCATGACTTGGTCATTGATGCTTGGCGCTTAGCCGGCTGCAGTGGGGCTGGCCGTCCTGCAGCGTCCAACCGCGTCTGATCGGCGTTTGTAGAACAACGTCCTACACAGCGCGCCGCGTGAGTTCGTGTGCGCTGGCCTCTAGCCTCTAATCAAGCCCACAACACAGGGCGGTAGTTGACCCAACGTCAGCACCGCAACGCGTCACATGCTTGATTCCCCCAATACCTCGGCCCCATCTAGTCGATCAGCGGATCACTCGCAGGCTGAGGCCGCGCGCCCCGAGCGCTTCTTGCGCAGGCCTGAGGTGCTTAGCCGCACCGGCGTCTCGCGCTCGCACCTGTACTGGCTGATGGACCGTGGCCAGTTCCCTCGATCGTTCCCCTTGTCCCCACGCGTCACCGTCTGGCTAGAGTCGGACGTGGATGCGTGGATCGCCGCCCAGATCCCCGCCAACAACAAGCGAGCCTCCCGATGAAAGACCTGATTTGCCTGGTTGTCTCCAATCAACGCTTCCACTTGACGCCGCAGGAGGCCAAGTTCCTGGCACAGCATCTGCACACCGCCGTGAATCAGCCGAACTTGGCATTGCATCTGACCCGCCAGCGCTCCGAGCACTCGGGCAGTATCGAGGTGCTGCGCGGCCCCGGTATCACGCTGACCGACTGCTGAGGTACAGGCATGAGCGGATCACTGTCGTGTCCACACTGCAGCGCCCAGGCCGTTGTGCGCACCAGCCGTTCGGAGAGCCCCCTGCTGCGGCTTTCAACGCTGACATGCCGCAACGCTGCCTGCGGTCATCAATTCGAAGCATATACCGAGATCGTTTGCACTATTTCCCCGAGCGCATGCGCGAGCGGCGAGATCTGCCTGCCGACCAATTCGCATGAGGAGAATCGTGCGCTTCGGACGCGCATGTCGGAACCGGAAAGCTCTAGTCCAGGAGCGAATTTCGAATGAGCGCGCACTTGACAAGCGCACTGCAGGCCGTGCAGGATTCTCCCGTCGCCGCCAAATCGGCGACCGGGATTGGTCTCCCGAATACATACGGCGCAACAGCGCCCATCAGCCCATGCTTGGCGCTTTTTTGTTGCCTGCATCGACGTGGGCGTATGCCTGCCAAGCTTTATGGCGGGCGGTGCGTGGGGGGCTTCAACCCCGCCGGTTCCGTGTGTCCGGTAGACCAACCCGTACCGTCCGCCACCTTCGATTGGTCTCGAAGCGGCGGTCTCCAATCAATACACGGAGTCCCTGCATGAAGATGCCCGCAAGCGCTTCCACGCGCTTTTCGCTCGACCTTGCCCGCTGCCTGTCCGATATCATGCATACCACCCGGTGGTCGCACGAGGAGTGGATCGCCCTGCAAGCCCGTTTGCGCGATCTGGGCCTGCCCGTTGATGAATTGACGCTGGGCATGCTCGTTCGTGTGGCCGCCACCGCCCAGGAGGGCCGCGCATGAGCCGTACTCGTGCCTTTCTGCGCTGCCCGCATTGCAACTGCGTTGCCTATGTTCGCACCAGCGTCATGCAGTCCAAGCTCAAGCGCGAATCGGCAGTCCAATGCAATAACGTGCTGTGCGGCCATACATTCACTGCCGTGACGCAGATCGTGCGCACGCTCTCGCCGAGCGCCTGCCCAAGTAGCGATGTCAGCCTGCCTGTACGCCAGCGAGCGCCCGGGCGGCGACACAAGTCGGCAGGCACCGGCGCGGGAGATGCCGCATGAACACCATGCATCTGGCACCACACCCACTCCCGCAGGCGCTCGCTGCCCCCGACCTGGGCTACTGGATCAGCGAAGAGGACTATCACCGCATCGAGCGTGCTTGCTCTGCGTTGATGCTCCTGGAAAGTGTCGGCGAAGGCGTAGGTGAAAGCACTGCGCTCTCGTTCGATGCGGTGGCCTCCTGCGCACACTACATGCGCGAGGACCTGCTGGGCGTGTTGGCCAACTCCATCTACAGCCGGGACGTTGGAGGTACCCACGATGCGCATTGATGCCTTTGCTCACGCGCTCTCCTGTGCCGGCCTGCGTGTCACGCGGGTGCTTGCCGATGGGCGCCTGCACCGCGTGCCCACTCAGGGCGATCGGTCAGGTCAGCTCAGCGGCTGGTATGTGCTCCATCCAGGGCCGCCCCTGGCCGGCGCCTTCGGCAATTGGAAGACCGGCGCAAGCGAGCGGTGGATTGGCATTGACGAGCAAGCGCTATCACCGGCTGAACTACAGGCATTGCGCGCACAGGTTGAGCGCGCCCAGCGGCTGCAGCAGGCCGCCCGTCATCAAGTTCAGGGTCAAGCAAAGGTGCAGGCCGTGCAGCGTTGGCAGCGGTCTGCGCCGGCACGCGCTGATCACCCCTATCTGGTGACCAAGGCTATCGGCACGCACGGCATCCGCCAGGACGGCGACCATCTACTGATCCCGCTGCGCGATGAGCGGGGCCGGCTGTGGAGTCTGCAGACCATCGCCCTCGATGGCACCAAGCGCTTCTTGGCAGGCGGCCGCAAGCGCGGGTTGTACTACTCGGTCGGCCGCGAGGTGCAGGAGGTGCTGTGCATCGCCGAGGGCTTTGCCACGGCGGCCAGCATCTTCGAGGCCACCGGCTATCCCACGGCCGTGGCCTTTGATGCGGGCAATCTGGAACCGGTAGCGCGGGTGCTGCGCAATAAGTTTCCGCACGCGCGGCTTGTGCTATGCGCCGACGATGATATGGCCACCGCCGTGCGAACCGGCATCAATCCTGGCGTTGCCAACGCACAGCGTGCCGCCGAGGCCGTAGGCGGGGTGGTCGTGACACCGCCGCCATTGCACTGCTCGAGCTGACCGCTCAATCCACCGATCCCCCTTCTGTTCATCCTGTCCCCAAGCGCTTGGCGCTGGCGTGGCAATGGAGCCCCGTGCGTGAAAAATACTCCTGAATCCGTCGATTTCAATGACGCCAGTCGTAGGGCTGGCCACGATGCGGTGCGATCACGCATCGCCCAGGCAGTCCAGCCTGAGGAGCGTAGCCCCTCAGCGACAGCCACCGTGACGGCGACGTCGCCCGCGCCGGCTGCAAAGGCAAAAGTCAAAGACAAGCCGAGCCGCGGCCAAGGCACTGACAAGGGCGCAGTCCCACACTACCGCTTGAGCGAAGGCGGTGTGTTCTACATCGGTACCACCGAAGATGGCGACCTGGCCGAGCCGGCATTTGTCTGCTCACCGCTCAAGGTCGAGGCCAAGACGCGTAACAGCCAGAGTGAAGAGTGGGGCCGGCTGCTGACCTGGACCGATGCCGATGGCCACCACCATCGCTGGGCGGCGCCAGCGGAGATGCTGGTGGGCGATCCGCGCGAGTTCGTCCGCCAGTTGGCAGCCGGTGGCGTGGAAATGTCGGCCCATCGCAACACCATGCAACGCCTGCTGGCGTACATCATTCAAGAACGCATTGATGCGCGCGCCCGCAACGTGGCGGTGCCGGGCTGGCATGACGGACGCTATGTGCTGCCTAACGGCGAAAGCTACGGCGCCGGTGACGAGCAGTTGGTCTATCAGCACAGCGGTGGATTGCAGCATCACTACGCATCAGTCGGCTCGCTGGATGACTGGCGGCGCGACGTGGCCACGCGATGCCAGGGCAATTCGCGCTTGCTGCTGGCGGTGTCGGCGATGTTCGCAGGACCGCTGCTGCACTTCACTGGCGCTACGGGCGGTGGCTTCCACCTGGTGGGCGGAAGTAGCAGCGGCAAGAGTACCGCGCTGCGCGTTGCCGCCAGCGTCGTCGGTCCGCCCGAATATGCCCGTGAATGGCGCAGTACTGCCAACGGTCTGGAGGGCGTAGCGGTGCTGCACAACGACGCCACCCTGATCTTGGACGAGTTGGCCCAGATCGATCCCAAGCAAGCCGGTGATGCGGCGTATCTGTTGGCCAATGGTAACGGCAAGAGCCGAGCCAACCGCGCCGGTGAAGCCCGTGCTGCATCGCGCTGGCGAGTCCTGATCCTGTCTGCCGGTGAAGTGGGTCTGGCGCAGCATATGGCCGAAGCGGGCAAGCAGGCGCGTGCGGGCCAGGCCGTCCGACTGGCCGACGTGCCGGCGGAGGTTGAAGACGGTCATGGCCTGTTTGAGCGGCTTCATGACGCCAGCGATGGCGCGGCTCTGTCCGCACTGCTCAAGGACGCAGCCGCTCGCAGCTACGGCGCGGCGTGGCCGCTGTGGATGTCCTACCTGACGCGGCAAGACAGCCCGGCACTGACGACACAACTACGTGAGTCCACCGATAGTTTCCTTGCATCCTATGTGCCGGACGATGCGTCTGGCGAGGTGCGCCGTGTCGCCGAGCGCTTTGCCATTGTGGCCTTTGCCGGGGAGTTGGCCAGCACGTGCGACCAGCGTCTGACAGGCTGGCCCAAGGGTGAGGCTACGAGGGGCGTCGCCGCATGCTTCCAGGGCTGGCTGCAACGTCGCGGTGGGTCCGGCAGCGCGGACACCGATGCACTGCTCTCCCGGGTGCGCGCGTTCTTTGAAGCACACGGAGAAAGCCGCCTGGAGCCGCTGCGCTACGCGCAGGAAGCGCCGCCAGTGCGGGATCGGGCCGGCTTCCGTCGTTTCGACGAGGTGGGCGTCACGGAGTACCTGGTGCTGCCTGAGGCGCTCAAGCGAGAACTGTGCGCCGGCTTCGATCTTCGTCAGGCCACGCGCGAGTTGATCACCGCCGGATGGCTCAAGCCCAGCCCCGATGGCAAGGCTTCCCATCCGGTGCGTGTGCCGGGGCTGGGTTTGATGCGCCTGTATGTCTTCGACAGCCGCAAGGTCCATGGCGTTGGCTGACAGGCGACGCGCTACAGCGCCGGGCGAGCTCGTACACAACGGTCCGTCCGCATCCAGCACAGCACTTGCCCGAGCGCGCTTCCTTACCACTTGAACTTGATTGAATAGCCCTGATCCGGACCCGCCAGGCGTTCCATCGCCTCAACCCTTTTGGCCTCTTGGCCACCTTCGGCATCCGCTACCAGTCGATGCCCGTCCTTTCCAAAACAGGAGAATGATATGGACGATTCCAGCACCACGAAAACCTCAACTCAAACCGCAGCGCCGACAGTAGCCCCAACGGCAGCGGACTCGCGGACGGCGGAGCAGCGTCAAAAGTTCAACGATCGCTGCACTGCATTGCGCCAAGCGGTCGACGATAAGCACGCTATGCATGACCGTGTGGCCAAGCTGAAACAACTCCAGAGCGCAGCGCAGGGGGAGGCCGATCAGGCCAAGGCGGCCTGGTCCAGTGCGCTGCGTGAGAGCAATGGCGAGATCACGCGAGCCATTCACAAGCTGCGCGCGGCCGAGCGATCCGCACTTGCGTTGGTAGAGGAGTATGAGGTGATGGCTCAGGAGCTGGCAACCGACAGTGAGCGCCTCGAATTGAGGGTCGCTGAGTGCCACGCGGACGCCTCCGGCGTACGCCACGGCCTGGTGGCTCTGGCTAAGGACAGCACCTACGCGAAGTTCCTAAACGAAGGCGCAGATTGCCTTGCCGCCGCGTATCAGCTTTACCTGGATGACGCCAATTGCGGCGTGCCCTATCGGTCGCAGATCGATCCGGATCAACTGGCCAGCAACTTCATGCGCAAAGTGCTAGCCGACATCAAATCTCGGGGCGGCAGCCATGCGGCCAAGGCCATCATCGCTTCGGCTATTGGCGTGGGCGCGGTGCCGCATGCCGGTGTCGATCCTGCACTGGCCGCGAGTCCGGTTCGGCGGATGCAGTTGCGCAAGAAGCTGGGCTTGCAGTCGTGAGCGGCAGCAATGGTCTCGCAGGGGATCGTTCCCACCACGCCGAGCTCAGCACAGCGACTCAGGCGTCATCGCTTTCTGTCTTCTCTTTTGACGAACCGACCCCCGTGCTTGATGCACGGGGGGTGTTCGACCTATTGCGTTGCTATGCCAACGATACGTACTTTGAGCCGCCGATCAACCTCGGGGATCTATCCAGAATCACGCGATCCAATCCCTACTTGCACAGCGGTCTGACCTTCAAGCGCAATATGCTGGTGCGTACTTTCGTGCCGCACCCATTGCTCAGTCGGCCAGACTTTGCCCAGCTTGCTCAGGACTACATGACCTTCGGTATGGCTTATGTGGAGCGCCCGACGTCGCCAATACGGCCGCATCGTCTCAAGCCGATCATGGAGAAGTATATGCGCAGAGGCGTGATTTCAGGGCTGGTCTACCAGGTTCGCGCCGGATGCATAGCGAACGGTGAGGCGAGCTCAAGCGGCCACTGTCGGGTTAGGCGGCCTGTGGAGGTGGACTCCCAGCGCCCAAGATGTAGTCACACTCCACGAGCCGGGCGTTGCTAACGGCTTGTCGCTCGCCACATCCCGCGCACGTCAATAGGGTGCCACCCGGCATGGTCTCCAACTCAGGAACCCTTGAATGGGTGATGTGCTTGCAATGGTTACAGCGGACTGTGACGGCGTTCACGCGTTGGAGAGAGTCGCTGTCGTCGCGGGCTGCATCAAGATCAAGTACGTAAAAAAGGCCTGTATCTGGCATTGCTGTGCACCGATAGTTTCTAGGCATGATGCGCCGGAGGGTGCTTGCGCGATGTGATTGCCTACCCAATTTGCTTTGGCTCGCCACTGAATTAATTGTCCAATTGTGTGGCTACGTCACTAAACCCTACCGCCGGCCCTGCTACGGTTAGTATTCAGCAAGGAGGTGCACCATGCCCATCAGAGCCGTTGTGTATATGAGTGAGGCCGGTAAACGACTGGCTGGCGATAAGTTCGGCCTGGCCAGCAGCAAACTCGACCGGATCGTGGACGACGCCGCGCGCTTCAATCTCGATGCCGGCGTAACGGGAGTTCTACTATTCGATGGCACCAGATTCCTCCAGTATCTGGAGGGGCCGGACGACGGGATTCGGGTGGCGTACTCTCGGGTCCTCGGTGCCTCGAGCCACTCTGTGGTCGTGGAACTGCTGAGAGGAACTGTCGGTCAGCGGCGTTTGCCTTTTTGGCCGATGCGCTGGCTTCCAGTTGAATCGGAGCGGCTGAGGGTGCTGGTGCGCGCGGACTGGACAGGCTTCGCCCAGCGCAGTCTTCCGGGCGAGAGCAACGCGACCGGGATGGATCTGCTCCACCAGACGGTGGTGCTTTATTCCAACGCCGCATGACTACCCGCGCAGAAATCGATGAGTTGCTGCGGCGCCGTGAGGGGGCGCCCCGAATGGGCCAAGGTGTATCCGGCATCTCAGTTTCTGTCGATGCTGACTCAATCTCTTGAGTACATCGCATATTGCGCGGATCCAGACGCGCGCGAGTACTGCCTGAGTCGAACGGGATGTCTCTATCGGGACAGTGGCGAGCGGGAACGCGCGGGCCGTTACGGCCATTGCTGGCGGCTCGCGCTCTAAGCGAGGGCCGCCCGGCACGGTCGAACGAGGTTGCATGACAGTTCCAATTCGCTGAACCGGCTATCCGACCGCTGGCGAAATGGCCGCTCAACTCGGGCGCCTGAGCAGCGCCGTGCCGGTGGACGAGTCCTGACCGTGAACCTCGGCCAAGTGACTATTCATCAGCTTGGCGGCGCCCCGCTTAACATTTCTTTCGCTGAACGACTCAGGCAGATGCCGCCTCATTCGCAGTTCTTCCGATCAAGGGCGTGAGCTAAGCGCTAGCGCCTGGTGGACCAGCATGACCCATCGCGTCCCAGCCAGTTGCAACGTTGCGCGCCCGATCCTGAGGTCAAGCGTAACACCGGTTACACCGTCGATACACGATGCCCAATCGCCGGGCATGTGTTCTAACTCTTTGAATATATTGACACAATTGAGGGGCGTTACACCTGTAACACTTGTTACACCGAAAAACATAAATGCCAAATATGGGCGCTGAACATTTGGGCAGCAACTGCGGGTCAATTCCAGCAGGAGCGTTGGGCCACAAGGCGTTCGAGAAAACTAGGTCAGGCTTCTGCTGCTGAGGTGTGTGATACACCATTTTTGTTACAGAACGTCAATTCATTGCGTTCCTGAAACACTCCAAACAGTGGGCTTTCCTTCTTGGACCCAATTGGACGCACTGTTCTTACTACTTTTACGCCCTGTCCTTTCCAACGTTACTTCGGCTGCCGATGCACCCACTCAAATCGCCCCTAGCCGCAGGGTTTTGCAGGCATTTAAGCGATTGATCAGAGCCATCCAGAGCCTTAGCAGCCTTGCTCCCGGCATGGGTGCAGGTAGTGCAGAAAAAGCACCCTATGAAGCGGGCAGGCGTGGTGGGGAGACAAGTGCGCGCTCGCAGGCGTCTGGATAGATATTTTCCATACTGAAGTGGCTTCATCCGTACGGACCGTGAGGAACTTGTGAAAAGGTCCGCCAATGCGGACACTTGGGAGGCTCTGTGGAGCGGAGCGAATGGACTCTCAACAGGGGAAATGAAATGGCACAACGTTCTCGTTTGCTTAGCATTTCGGTAAAGAATATTGGCTGCATAGGCGCCACCCCAGTCACTGTCACACTCGACCAGATCGTCTGCCTCGTCGGCATGAACAACGCTGGCAAATCTACAATCCTCACCGCCTATCAGTTGGCCAAAGGCAAGCAGACGTTCACCGCCGAGGATCGGCATCAACATGCGGCTGAGAACGATCCATCAGAGATCGTCATGGAGGTGCACATTCCCAAAGGACTTGGGAATATTGACGAAAAGTGGAAAGTCGATAGGGATGGGCTACTAGTCGTAAAGAGTAGATGGCTGTGGTCGCCCAAGGACGGGTTCGCGATGAAGCGACAGACATGGTCGCCAACCGCAAAGGGTGGTCAGGGCGATTGGGACCCAGATCAAAAGGCAGGCGGTTTCGATTCGGTGTTCGGCGCCAGGTTGCCGGAGCCCATCCGAATCGGCTCGCTGGATGACGCTGCCACGTATCAGTCGCAGCTATTGACTATGGCGCTCATTCCGCTCACAGCCGACATTGCCTTAGAAGTTGCTAGCCCTGGATCAGTGTTGCAGACTGCTATCAATGGAATTCAGCAGCGAGTCGACGCGCTCGCCAGCAATCACGCGACGCACTTTACCCAAATTGCATCACGGGTATCTACTGGCGTTGTGGGAGTTTTTCCGTCCCTGTCAGTATCGCTTACTCTTTCACCCGACGCGCCGAATATTAAGTTTGAAGAGCTCCTGAAGAACGGCTCGAAGATCAACATATCAGACGGCAAAACAACCACTGACCCCTCGCGACAGGGCACTGGCGCGCGTCGGACTTTGTTCTGGGGAATGGTTAAGGTCTTGTCGGAGCTCGAGCGAGACAAGGCCGAGGTCGAGCAGCTTCAGAAAGACCTAAAGAAGCACAAGGAGAAGCTATCCAAGGCTAAAGAACAGGACGTAGTAGCCCTTACGGAAAAAATCGAGGAAGTTCAGCACAAGATCAAGCAGCGGATTGGGTCAGCTGCACCCAACCCTGTTCCGGCAACGGCGGTGGAGCCTGATCCGAACGACGTCGTGTTTCCCGGCTACATTCTGCTAATTGACGAGCCTGAGAACGCTCTGCATCCGATGGCAGCTCGAGCTGCTCAGCGCTACCTGTATGACCTGGCCAAGGCCGGCGATTGGCAAGTTATGCTTACCACGCATTCGCCTTATTTCGTCAATCCTTTTGAGGACCATACGACGATCGTTCGTATGGACAGCGCAAATTCTGGCGGTGGTAGCACCGTGACGAAGGTCTACCGATCGGACAGTGTAAACTTTGTAGGCACGGAGAAAGAAGAACTTCAAGCATTGCAGCAGATTGACCCGAGCTTCTCGGAAGTTTTCTTTGGTTCGTACCCGGTCATTGTAGAAGGCGATACGGAGCATGCTGCCTTCATTGCCTCGCTTGTGAAAACGCCAAAGCCGCTCGCGCAGCATGTCACTCCTATTCGGGCGCGAGGAAAAGCCCTGATCGTCCCACTTATCAAAGTCCTAAGTCATTTCAAGATACCGTTTGGTGTCCTGCACGACACAGATACGCCCTTCATTGATAACGGCAAAAAAAATAGCGCGTGGACTGAGAATGGCAAGATATGGACCGCTATTCAGGCTGCTCGCGCCAACGGTGTCCTGGTAAGGCACCGGGTTAGCGTGCCGGACTTTGAACGTCGGATGGGCTTCTCAGCTGGCTCAAAGTCAAAGCCTCTGACTATGTACGTCGGAGTGCAGAACAGCGCAACGATGCAGGCCGATGTCGAGAGCCTGATGGAAGAGCTTCTTTCAGATGCTCAGCATTGCGCTGTGGGCGGGGCAGTGTCTGACGTAGACTTTGCCGATAAGTTGCGTCAGATACTAGCGAACTGGGCCGGTCAAAATGGCATGGCTAGTGATGTAAAGATCATCGGCGCGCACTGATCGTTCCCAATGGCCCCTCCTCATAGGAGGGGCCATTGCTTATCAGGCGTCGAGCCGCTCAAGCCGTTCCTTGCAGACAGATAAGTGCTGCTGCATAAGCCCGCAGCCCCCCTGTCCATATGACTGCATTGATGTCTCCTAGAAGGATCGCAATGGCGGTAACTTTGGCGGCAACATGGGTGATGGCGGATCGATAAACCATTGCGCTGCAATGCATATGGGGCTTTATTTGAATCCTGGTGGGCCCACCAACGCCTCCATCGCGAGCAAGCTTTCAACACACGCTCACACCGTCAGCGCCACGCTCAGGCCTCTGCAAGGAGGCTCACCATGGCACCCACCATTCGCATCGCTTCGTCTTCCGACCTCCCGCAGGTCGCTGCGCTCTTCAACGACTACCGGCAGTTCTACGAACAGCCCGCAGACCTTGAACTTGCAACCACCTTCATGCGTGAGCGGTTGCACGCCGGCGATTCACTGGTGCTTGTAATCGAATCCGAGGAACACGGAGTTGTCGGGTTTACCCAGCTGTACCCGCTGTTCGATTCAGTAAGCGCGCAGCGCAGTTTCATTCTGTACGACCTGTATATCGCGCAATCGGCACGTCGCCAGGGCCTGGCCCGTGCGCTGATGATCGCGGCAACCGATGAGGCGCGTCGGCGGGGTGCTGGCCGGTTGGAACTGCAGACCGGCCGCAGCAACCTGCCTGCGCAGCGGCTGTACGAAGGCCTGGGATGGGAGCGCGACGACGCCTTCTTCGTCTACGCCATTCACCCGTAACAGGTCCCGGGTAAGCATGTCTCCGCATACGCGGTATTTGAATCCCGTGGCATCATCATGTCTGCATTTACCAGTAGGTGTGGAGTTGCTGGATGAATCATCTGTTTGCAGTTCTGCTGGCAGTTTCCAGTTTCGGTCTGCATGCTGCTGAGCGCGTCGATTCCCTTCCCACCCGTTTCTCGGCGAGTGGAGCGCGGGGACCAGAGCCTGCGGTGCCGATTGGGACGAATCCATGCTCGTCATCAAGCCCAGGCACATTACCTACTGGGGAAGCACTGGGCCCATCAAGGCCGTGGTAGATAGCGGACCGCGCGAGATCATGCTCATCGCGGAACTCTCTGGCGAGGGCGAGACCTGGCTGAGCGCCAGCCACTTCAGGCTGAGCGCCGATGGAAATGCCCTGACTGCCGTTGATCGAACCGAGAAACCGTTCATTCGGTATCGATGCCTTGCAGGGCAAGCGGGACGAACCGTTCGCCAGCCAATGTCGAATGGCAAGTAAACCCAGCTTGACACCCGGCCCGCCGCAGTGGACCTTTCCCTCCCATGACTATCGATATCGAATCGCTCAGCCTGCGCGAGCTGGGCGCCCTGGTGGCGGCCGCTGAACAGCGCAAGGCCCTGATCACCTCCCGTCGCCCGGCTGCCGCCGTGCGCCGCCTGCTGAAGGCCGCCGCCGCCGAAGCCGGTTACACCATCGAAGAATTGTTCGGTGACGACGCCCACACCGCGCCCGCGCCGGCCCGCAGAACCACCCGCCGCAAGTCCGGCAAGGTGGCGCCCAAGTACCGCGATCCCGAATACAAGCGACTGACCTGGACCGGCCGCGGGCGCATGCCGCGCTGGCTGGCGGCCAAGGTGTCCAAGGGCCATAAGGTCACCGATTTCCTGATTCCCGGGCTGGCCAAGCCGACGGCGGGCAAGACCAGCACCATCGGCAAGCGCACCGTCATCAAGAAGGCCTGAGGCCTGCATCCCACTCCCGCATGCGGAGTGGGACCGCCTTCGCATTCCTTATCTGGATCGATCTAATATGCTCGCATCTATCCAGCACGGGAGCTCACGGCATGGCGTTGGGGAAGTGGATGATGGCCGCCTGCATGGCGGTGGCACTGGCATCGGGCGCGCAGGCCGCGCCGCCGGCCACCTCGGGTAATCCGATCCTGCAGGGCTGGTACGCCGACCCGGAGGCGGCCGTGTTCGGCAGCCGCTACTGGATCTTCCCGACCACCTCGGCCGTGTACGAAGCGCAGACTACCTTCGATGCATTCTCGTCGCCCGATCTACTGCACTGGACCAAGCATGCCGACGTCCTGAACGCCAAGGCGGTGCCGTGGGCCAAGCGCGCGATGTGGGCGCCGTCGGTGGTGGAAAACAACGGCAAGTACTACTTCTTCTTCGCCGCCAACGACATCAAGACCGACAGCGAGCTGGGTGGCATTGGCGTGGCCGTGGCCGACCGCCCGCAAGGCCCCTACAAGGATCTGCTGGGCAAGCCGCTGGTGGGCGCGTTCCACAATGGCGCCCAGCCCATCGACCAGTTCGTGTTCAAGGATGACGATGGCGCCTGGTACATGATCTACGGCGGCTGGAAGCACGCCAACATCGTGCGCCTGAAGGAGGATTTCACCGGCGTGCTGCCGCTGGCCGATGGCACGCTGTTCAAGGAAATCACCCCGGCCCCGGAATACGTGGAAGGCCCGCTGATGTTCAAGCGCGGCGGCCGCTATTACTTCATGTGGTCCGAAGGCGGCTGGGGCAGCCCGGATTATTCGGTGGCCTATGCCATTGCCGATGCACCGACGGGGCCGTTCAAGCGCGTCGGCAAGATCCTGCAGCAGGATGAAGCCATCGCCACCAGCGCCGGCCACAACTCGGTGATCCAGGTGCCGGGCACCGATCGCTGGTACATCGTCTACCACCGTCGCCCCCACGGTGACAGCGCCCGCGACCATCGGGTGACCGCCATCGAGCGCATGGAATTCGATGCGCAGGGCCACATTCTGCCGGTGAAGATCACCCATGAAGGCGTGGCGGCCGATCCGCTGCGCTGAGGCGGGCCGAGCGGCAGGCCATCAGGCGTTCTGGAACACTGCCAGCTGCGCGGCGAACGCGCGCTGGTAGGCCGGTCGTGCCGTCGCACGCGCCACGTAGGCGGCCAGCAACGGGAATTCATCGACGATGCCGCTGCGCTTCAGGCGCAGCAGCACCGACACCATCAACAGATCGGCGGCGCTGAAGCCGCCCTCCAGCCAGGGGGCATCGCCCAACCGTACGGACAGTTCGCCCAGTCGCCGCCGCACGCGCTCATCCAGCATCACCAGCCGCTGTGCATACCAGGGTTGTTCGCGTTCCAGCACCCAGGCCAGCGAGCGTTCGACAATCGGCGGCTCCACCGTGTTCAACGCGGCGAACATCCACATGATCGCGCGCATGCGTGCGTTGCCATCGGGCGGCAGCAGGCCGGCATGCTGCTCGGCCAGGTGCAGGATGATCGCGCCCGATTCGAACAGCACCAGGTCGCCGTCTTCATAAGTGGGAATCTGCCCGAACGGATGGCGCGCGCGATGCGCCGGTTCCTTCATTTCAGCGAAGCCCAGCAGGCGCACGTCGTAGGCCTGGCCCAGTTCTTCCAGCGCCCAGCGCACGCGCATGTCGCGGGCCAGGCCCTGGCCACGGTCGGGGGAGGTGGCAAAGGCGGTGATGGTCGGTTGCATGGTGCTGCTCCTGCAGGAAACGGGCTGCGTTACCTGTTCCGACGAACGACGGGGCCGACAATCGACAGGCCGGCCCCGCCTGCACCCACGCACTCAGCGATCCAGGAAGGCCACCAATGCCGGGATCGTCTGCTCCGGTGCTTCTTCCATCAGCCAGTGGCCGGAGCCCTTCACGATCACGCCTTCCACCTGGGGATCGACCATCCGCGCCTGGTCGATCAGGAACTGGCCGCCGGCTTTTTCACCGGACAGCACCAGCATCGGCATCTGCAGTGGCGTCTTCGCGAACTGCGCGAAGTCCTTCGCGTCCTGCTCGAAATTGCGGAAGTATTCGAAGCCGGCACGCATGCCACCCGGGCGTGCATATTCGGCGGCGTAGAAGCGGCGATCGGCTTCGGGCACCGACTGCGCCGGGTTGGCGGCGAAGTCGTTCCAGAAGTGCTCGAAGTAGGTGCGCTCGCGGCCCTGCACCAGCTTCAGCGGGGTATCGCCGTAGAAGTGGAAATGCCACAGGTCTCGCAGCAGCCAGACGTGGGTCCAGTCGCCCACGCCGGGCAGGAAGGCATCCATCAGCACGATGCTGTCCACCTCTTCGGGGTACTGCGCGGCGTAGGCGTAGGCCACCATCAGGCCGATGTCATGGCCGACGATCTTTACCTTGGAATAGCCCAGCGATTTCACCAGTGCGTGGATGTCCTGGGCCAGGGTTTTCTTGTCATAACCGCCTTCGGGCTTGGATGAGCTGCCGGCGCCGCGCAGGTCCGGCGCGATGACTACGTGGCGGTCGGCAAGCTGCGGCATCAACGGCCGCCACATGTGGCTGGTTTCGGCGTAGCCATGCAGCAGCACCACCGGCGAGCGCTCGCCCTGGCCAGCCTGCAGGTAGTGCAGGCTGACGCCGTTGACGGTGGCGGTGTGGTCGCTGATGGTGGCAGCGCCGGCGGCATGGGCGCTGGCCTGCACGGCCAGCGCGAGCAGCAGGGCGGTGGCCGCACGCTGCAGGGAACGCGACAGGATGTTCATGGTGTGCTCCTGGAAGGAAGGGGTTTACAGCTGGCTCATGCCACCGTCGGCGATGATCTCGGTGCCGACGATGAAGGCCGATTCGGGTGCGGCCAGGTGCAGCACGGTGGCGGCGATTTCGTCCGGGGTGCCGAAGCGACCCAGCGGAATCTGGCTCTGGATCTGCGCGGCGGTGGCATCCAGCGTGCTGGCGTCCAGACCCAGCTTTCCATACAGCGGGGTCGCCACCGGGCCGGGGCTGACCACGTTCACCCGCACGCCGCGCGGCAGCAGTTCGGCCGACAGGGTCTTGGCAAGCGAAATCACCGCGGCCTTGCTGGCGGCATAGACCGAGCTGTTGGGCATGCCGATGTGGGCGTTGATCGATCCGTTAATGACGATCGAGGTGCCGGGGTTCAGCAGCGGCAGCAGCGCCTGTACCTGGAAGTAGGGGCCCTTGATGTTGGTGTTGAACACCTGGTCCCACAGCGCCTCGTCCACGCTCTCGAACGGGGCGAGGCGGGCGATGCCGGCGTTGAGGAACACGGCGTCCAGGTGCACGCCGGCCTCGGCCAGCGCAGCGGCCAGGGCGCGGGCGCCGGCCGGGTCGGCGGCGTCGTTCACCAGTACCAGGGCGTCATCGCCGAGGCTGGGGCGGGCCTGTTCCAGTGCCGCGGCGTCGCGGCCGGTGATGACCACCCGGCCGCCTTCGCGGGCGAAGGCCTGGGCGGTGGCCAGACCGATGCCGCTGCTGCCGCCGGTGACGAGGAGGGTCTTGTTGCTGAAGCGGTTCATGGTGAAGTCCTTCGATGCCGGCTCTTTGCCGTGAGCCCATGCTGCGCCGCGCCTGGGTGGTTTCCGTGCCACACTTCCGACGAACTCGTTCGAAGGGATCGAACATGTTGTCGGCAGACGAATTGGCCCTGTTGGAAGCCATCCGTGAGAGCGGCAGCCTGTCGCGTGCGGCGGCCCGGCTGGGCAAGGCACCCTCGACGGTTTCGCATGCGGCGCGGCAACTGGAAGCGCGCTTCGATGCGCTGCTGTTCGACCGCCGCCGCTACCGCCTGCAGCTGACCCCGGCCGGCCAGTTGCTGGCGCAGGAAGCGGCGCGGCTGCTGCTGGACGTTTCGCGGCTGACCCGGCGCGTGCAGCAGGTCGCCGGCGGCTGGGAAGACCGGCTGTGGATCGTGACCGACGAAGTGCTGGAATTTGAAACCCTGCTGCCGGTCATCCAGGCGTTCGACGCGCTGGAATCAGGCGTGGGCCTGCGCATCACCCACGAGGTGCTGACCGGCACCTGGGACGCACTGCGCGAGGGCCGCGCCGATCTGGTGGTGGGCGCAACCAACGAACCGCCGGTGATTCCCGGCCTGCGCTGGTTCGAGCTGGGGGTGATGGACTGGGTGTTTGCGGTATCGCCGCGGCACCCGCTGGCGCGCGCACCGGAGCCGGTGGACGCCGCCCTGCTGCGCCAGCACCGCGCGGTGGTCGTGGCCGATACCTCACGGCGATTGGATGCGCGTGGCTATGGCGTGCTGGGCGGGCAACCCGCGCTGGCAGTGCCCAGCATGCGCGCCAAGATTGAAGCGCAGCGGCAGGGGCTGGGCGTGGGATGGTTGCCACGCGAGCGCGTGGCCAGTCTGTTGGCGCGCGGCGAACTGGTTGAAAAAACCATGACCGATCCGCGCGAGCCGAACCTGCTGTACGTGGCCTGGCGTGGCGAACATGAGGGCCGCGCGCTGCAGTGGTGGCTGCAGCAGTTGCGCCTGCCGCGGTTGGCGGCGCGCTTGGTGCAGGGCATTGATGGCCACGCGGCGGGATGAGGCGCTGCTAGAATCGCGCTCCGTTTTTTTGTCGCTTCATCAAGGAAGATCGTCATGCGTCGTCTGTCTGTACTTGCTCTTTCCAGCGCGCTGGCGCTGTGCACGCCCACCGTCTTTGCAGCAGACGACGACAGCGCCAGCACCATTGCCTTCAAGGCCGTCAGCCCGGTGGTGAACGCGTTGATCAATGCCGATGATGCGCAGGAATTGATGGACAAGGCCGAAGACGATGAGCTGACCGTGCTGCAGTCGCTGGCCCTTTATCTGGCCGCCGCACGCGAAGATCCCCAGCTTTCGCAGGCGTCGTACCACGCTGCGGCATTGTTTGCCCGCCGCGGTGACGATGAACTGGCCCAGCGCTACCTGGAGGAGGCCGACGAACGCGGCATGTGGTTCGCACCCGTGTTGGCCGAGGACGAAGACTTCAAGGATCTTCGCCAGACCGAGTTCTTCCAGCAGGCGCTGGCCCATACCCAGGCGCGCTACGAAAAGGTGGCGGCCGGTCGGGTGGGCGCCACGTCGGTGCTGCAGCCTTCGCGTAGCGTGCCCATGCCGGCGTGCGCGCCGGTGCTGGTCTGGTTGCACGGGTACGGCATCAACGGCGAGCTGGACGACAGCGACCAGCCCCTGGCCGATGCCGGGGTGGTGCTGCTGGGGGTCAATGGCACGCAGATGCGCGAGTCGCTGGACAGCTTCGCATGGACCGGCCCGTATGAGAGTACGCACAGGGTCGTGCAGCAGGGCCTGGATGAACTGGCCGCGGGCCAGTGCATTGATCGCAGGCAGGTGTACCTGATGGGCTTCTCGCAGGGCGCCCAGCATGCCGGTGCATTGCTGGCGCAGCACCCGGCCGACTATGCCGGCGTGCTGCTGGTGTCTCCAGGTGGCTGGCGCCAGCCGGTGCCGACGGAAAGCGCGGCACGCGGCAAGCGCGTGTTCGTCATCAACGGCGAACAGGAAGGGCCGGCCAACCAGAAGATGAGTGCCGATTTCCGCGCGC
Organism: Stenotrophomonas sp. B1-1; assembly: GCF_010894375.1. Taxonomy (NCBI): domain Bacteria; kingdom Pseudomonadati; phylum Pseudomonadota; class Gammaproteobacteria; order Lysobacterales; family Lysobacteraceae; genus Stenotrophomonas; species Stenotrophomonas sp. B1-1. The sequence goes on from NZ_JAAIUZ010000007.1 coordinate 29,384, forward strand.
TGTTCGGCCAGGACAACCTGTTGAAGTCACGCACGCACGATGGTGGCCATAGTTATCCGCAGGATTGGCAGAGCAGTTTCCCGCAGGCGATCCGCTGGCTGATGGGCAAGGACGGCTGAGGTCGTCATGGCGGGTCCAGGCGCCCGCCGCACTGCTTCCCGAAGGGCAACACCACGTACCCGGCTGCGGATCTACTGCCGTGGCGGCGCGTTGCCTACGCTGATCCCACACGGTCCCTGCCGTGTTCCGGGCCCACTGCCAAGGCCGTGGCCCCCTTTCCCTGAATCGCGCAGTGCTGTGCTGCCGGGCGTATCAGCCTGGGCAGTGCCATGCCCTGCGCTGCGGGAAAGCGCCCGGACCTGTTCGCGCCAGCGTTGCCGTGCTGCCGCCAGCCAACCCTTCGTGGAGATCCGCTCATGTTCAGTCTGGAAAATACCGCCGCCCCCATCGCTCCCGCACTCGATGAACTGGTGCCCTCGCGCTACGCCCTGAACGTGGGCGATGTCGAAGTGCTGGTGATCAGCGATGGCGTCCTGCCGCTGCCCACGCAGATGCTGGGCCACAACGTGCCTGCAGCGGACCGCGACGAATGGTTCGACGAGATGTACCTGCCGCACGATGCCTTCGATTGGGCGTTGAACGTGATGGTGGTGCACAGTGGTGATCGCACCATCCTGATCGACGCCGGCCTGGGCATGGATCCGGACCTGCAGTTGCCGCGTGCCGGCCAGTTGATCCGCCGCCTGGGTGCGGCGGGTATCGATCTGGGCGGGATTACCGATGTGGTGATCACCCACATGCACATGGACCACATCGGCGGCCTGCTGGTGGACGGCGTGAAAGAACAGCTTCGCCCGGACCTGAAGATCCACATTGCGGCGGCCGAAGTGGAATTCTGGAAGTCGCCGGACTTTGCCCGCACCAACATGCCGCAGGGCTTCCCCGATGCACTGCGGGCCACGGCCAAGCAGTTCTGGGCCGAGTACAGCGGCCTGGTGCACACCTTCCAGGACGAGCAGCAGATCGCGCCGGGTGTGGTGGCGCGCCGCACCGGCGGGCACACGCCCGGACATTGCGTGGTGCGCGTGGCATCGGCTGGCCAGGCGCTGACCTTTGCCGGCGATGCGGTGTTTGCAGTGGGCTTCGATCAGCCGAACTGGCACAACGGCTTCGAGCACGATCCGGAAGAATCGGCGCGCGTGCGCATTGCCCTGCTGGACCAGTTGGCCGGCAGTGGCGAAATGCTGGTGGCCACCCACCTGCCGTTCCCGTCGGTGGGCCGGGTTTCACGCGATGGCCAGGCCTACCGCTGGGTGCCGGTGTTCTGGGATTTCTGAGCGGCCGTCGCAGCACATCGATCCAATACGGTCGATCAAGTTTTACGGACCATTCGTCACCGATGCGCCCGGTTCCGGGCGCACAGTAGCGCCTGTCCAACCACCCAAGACGAGGTTCCCCCATGAAATTTGCTACCCGTACCCTGGCCGCCGCCATGCTGGCCCTGTCCGTGCAGGCCGGCGTGTCCGCCCAGGCGGCCGAGCCGGCCAAGCCGGCCGCGGTCACCAGCATTGCCCGCACCGCCAGCTACATCACCACCGCCGACGGCGTGCAGCTGTACTACAAGGATTGGGGCCCGAAGGACGGCCCGGTCGTCACCTTCAGCCACGGCTGGCCGCTGAACTCGGACAGCTGGGAATCGCAGATGATCTTCCTGGCCAACCACGGTTACCGCGTGATCGCGCACGACCGCCGTGGCCACGGCCGTTCCAGCCAGCCCTGGGATGGCAACGACATGGATCATTACGCCGATGACCTGGCCACGGTGATCAACACCCTGGACCTGCACGACGTGACCCTGGTGGGCTTCTCCACCGGCGGCGGCGAAGTGGCGCGCTACATCGGCCGCCATGGCACCGGGCGGGTGAAGAAGGCCGTGCTGATCAGCTCGGTGCCGCCGTTCATGCTGAAGACCGCCGACAACCCCAACGGTCTGCCGATCGAAGTGTTCGACGGTATCCGCAAGGCGCAGATGGAAAACCGCGCGCAGCTGTACAAGGACATTCCGTCGGGCCCGTTCTACGGCTTCAACCGCCCGGGCGCGAAGGTTTCCCAGGGCCTGATCGACGCCTGGTGGGCGCAGGGCATGCAGGGTGGTCACAAGAACACCTACGATTCGATCGCTGCATTCTCGGCCACCGACTTCCGCGCCGACCTGAAGAAGTTCGATGTGCCGACCCTGGTCATCCACGGTGATGACGACCAGATCGTGCCGATCGACATCTCCGGTCGCCAGTCGGCCAAGCTGATCAAGGGCGCCAAGCTGATCGTGTACCCGGGTGCGCCGCACGGCCTGACCGACACCCACAAGGACAAGGTCAACCAGGACCTGCTGGCCTTCCTGCAGCAGAAGTAAGTGCGAAGACGAAGGCCCCGGCAATGCCGGGGCCTTCTGCGTGGCGGCTACTGGATGGCCAGCTGGCGGTCCAGATGCTGCAGTTTGTGCGGATTGCGCTGCACCAGGATCTGGATGATCTGCTCGCCATCGGTATCGAAGGCCATGGCCGATTCCAGCACGCCGTCGAAGTAGCGCAGCAGGCCCAGCCGACCATTGATCATGGTCGGCACCATGCGCAGCTGGTCCTTGCGGCGCAGGTGCGGTGCGTACAGCAGCTGGGCGATCCGCGCGCCACCCACCATCGGCTTGGGGAAACTGGTGACGATGCCGCCGCCGTCGCCGATCAGTTCTGCCGACTCGGCCATCAGTGCTTTCATGCTGGCGAAATCACCGCTGGAAACTGCATCGGCAAAGCGTTGCATCAGCTTCTGGTGGACATGCTGCGGCACGTTGTAGCGGGGTCGCGCCTGGCGCAGCTGCAGCCGTGCACGGTGCACGATCTGCCGGCACGCCGCTTCGGTCTTGTCCAGGGTGCGGGCGACCACGGCGTAGTCCTGTTCGAACACATCGTGCAGCAGGAACGCGGCGCGCGCGTCCGGTGCCAGCCGCTCAAGCACGTTCAGGAAGGCCACCGACAGATCGCTGGCGGTTTCCATCACGTGTTCCGGGGTGGTCGATTCGTCGGTCAGCAGCGGCTCGGGCAGCCACATGCCCACGTAGTGCTCGCGACGGTGCCGGGCCAGGCGCAGGCCATCGATGGCGCGGCGGGTGGTAGTGGCCACCAGCCAGGCCTCGGCATTGTCGATCTGTGCTCTGTCGGCACCATGCCAGCGCAGCCAGACATCCTGTACCACGTCCTCGGCTTCATGCGCCGAGCCGAGCATGCGGTAGGCCACGCCGAACAGGCGCGGGCGAAGCTGGGTGAAAAGGGCGGTCGAGTCGTCCATGCCAGCGCAGACGGGACAGTTCCCCGGATTGTGACACCCGGGGAGCTGTGCAGGGGGGGCTGGTTGGACGGGCGCGCTCAGTGCGGCGGCAGTACCGCCGGGGTGCCGATGTCCTTCAGCAGGAAGACCACGAACCTGGCTGGCTCGGTCTTGCTGGCGTTGCGGCCCACGGTGTGCAGGTCCTGCGGACCTTCATGGAAGGCCTCGCCGGGGCCGAGGGTGACTTCGCGGCCGCCGGCAACGCCCATCACGATGCGTCCCTGCAGCACGTAGATGAAGCCGTGGGCATCGTGCCGGTGCACCGGGTCGGCGCCGCCGGGCGGGTATTCCACGGTCAGGATCAGCGCCTCCTTGCCGGGGTAGTCGGGCAGGGGTTGGGTCATGACCTCGCGCACGACAGGTTCCGGCGCGGCCTTCTGGGCGGTGGGCGTGGCGGGGGCCGCCTGTGCCGAGGCCATCGACAGCAGGCCGCACAGTGCCAGGACAATAGGGGTTCGCATGGGATGTCTCCTGGGAAGGAAGTGGCGCCGTGCCGGAGCGCGGCGCAGCCGGATCAGGCCAGTCCGGCCCGGGACAGGCCGAAGGCCTGGTCCAGGACACCCGGCACGGTGCCGAATGCCACGTTGGCGCGGTTCCAGGCATTGATCGCCATCACCGCGTAGGTCAGGTCCACCAGCTCCTGTTCGGACAGCTGCCCGCGAACCTGGTCGTACAGCGCATCGGCCACGCCCTGGGCAGGTAGATGGGTCAGGGCATCGGTCCATGCCAGGCAGGCGCGCTCGCGCGGGCTGAACAGGTTCGATTCGCGCCATGCCGCGACGTGATGCAGCCGCAGCGGGCGCTCGCCACGGATGGTGGCTTCCTTCACATGCATGTCCAGGCAGAACCCACAGCCATTTAGCTGCGATGCGCGGATGTTGACCAGGTCGATGATGGCCGGTTCGATGCTGGCGTGATGGGCGGCATGCGAGAACGTGCCGAGCTTCTTGAACAGTTCGGGGGACAGTGCGGCGTAGTCCAGACGATGGGTCATGGCAGGGGGCCTGTAGGCAGGGGAACGTGCTGCGCAGGCTACGAACGCGGCGGCGGTGGCGGTAGGCCGCGCCGGGGATGCATCGCGTTGCACGAAAAACACCAATGGCCTGTCACAGCGGCAGGCGCCCGCACGTCTGCCGGGCATGGACACCCCGAACGCCCATGCCTTGCGCCCTGCCAGCGAACGTATCTGGCAGTCCTTCCTTGCCGCGCTGGCGCAGCTTCCTGCCGATACCCGCGCCGTGCTGTTGCTGCATGACGTGCTGGGCGCCGACGTGGACGACATCGTGCCGCTGCTGGGCCTGAGCGCCGCAGCGTGCCACCAGCGCCTGCTGCAGGCGCGTGCCCACCTGCACCAGCACCCCAACGCTGTGGAGCCCCCGACCCCATGAATGCATCGTCCCCTGCGACCGCCGCCACGGCCGCGCGTGATCCGCTCAATGCCTCGTTTTCCACCAGCTACGCGGGCGTGCTGGCGTTCATCGCCGTGGCCAGCGAGGGCAGCTTCGCCCGCGCCGGTGACCGCCTGGGCATCGGCAGATCGGCGGTCAGCCGCAGCGTGCAGAAGCTGGAAACCCAGCTGGGCGTGCGCCTGTTCCTGCGCACCACGCGATCCACCTCGCTCACCCGCGAGGGTGAGCTGTTCCTTGAGGGTTGCAGCCCTGGCGTGGAGTGCATCCTGCAGGCGCTGGATGAAATGCAGGACCTGCGCGAAGGACCGCCGCGCGGTCATCTGCGCATCAGCGCCACGCACGGTTTCGGGCGCCGCGTGATCGCGCCGTTGCTTGCGGCCTTCCGCAGGGAACATCCGCAGGTGACCGTGGAGCTGCTGCTGGACGAACAGGCGCCGGACCTGGCCGGCGATCGCATCGATATCGCCTTCCGCGAAGGCGTGCTGGAAGACAGCCAGGTCATCGCCAAGCAACTGGTGCCGATGCAACTGGTCGCCTGCGTGTCGCCGGCCTATGTGCAGGCCCATGGTGCGCCGCAGAGTGTGGACGCGCTGGCCGCCCATGCCTGCATTGGCCGCCGGCTGCCTGCCGGGCGCATGCAACGCTGGGAGTTCCGGGTGGACGGCCAGGAGATGCACCCGCAGCCCACCGCGGCGCTGGTGTTCAACGATGCCGAGCTCGTGCTGCAGGCCGTGGTCGATGGCCTGGGCATCGCGCAACTGCCCAGCTACCAGGTGCGCGATGCGCTGCGCGCCGGCAGCGTGGTGACCTGCCTGGACCGCTATGCGCCGCACGACCGCGGCCACTACCTGTGCTACCTCAGCCGTCGGCAACTGCCCAAGCGTATCCGCGCGTTCATCGACTTCAGCACCCAGCGTGTGCGCGCGCTGGACCTGGACGCCATTTCGCACTGGGAAGCACGCCAGCAGGCCGCCGTGGCCGCGACCGCCGATGCGCCGGCATGGGCCTGAGCGATTGGTGCATGGCAGGCAACAACGTGGGGCCGCCGCCGGATCTACTGCCGGCCCAGCGGTGTTCCTAGCATGGCAGCGAACCGGCTATTCCCCTTCCGCATTCCTGGAGACAGCACATGAAGATTCTCGTCATTGGCGGCACCGGCCGCATCGGCAGCAAGGTGGTGGACCGTTTGCGGGCCGCCGGGCATGAGGCCGTGGTTGCAGCACCGTCCACGGGCATCGATGTGTTGACCGGACAGGGCCTGGACGCGGCCATGGCCGGCACCGAGGTGGTGCTGGACCTGGCCAACTCGCCTTCGTTCGAAGACGCCGCCGTGCTGTCGTTCTTCGTTACGGCCGGGCACACGATCCTGGCTGCGGCCGCGCGCGCGGGCGTACGCCACCATGTGGCGCTGTCGGTGGTGGGCACCGATCAGCTGGCCGCCAGCGGCTACTTCCGCGGCAAGATCGCGCAGGAGCAGTTGATCCGTGATTCGGGCCTGCCGTTCACCATCATCCACTCCACCCAGTTCTTCGAATTCCTGCCGGGCATCGTGCAGTCGGCCGGGCAGGGCCCGACCCTGCGCCTGTCCAGTGCCGATGTGCAGCCGATTGCCGCCGACGATGTGGCCGATGCGGTGGCGCGCATCGCACTGCAGCCGCCGGTGAACGGCGTGGTAGACATTGCCGGGCCGCAGCGCGAATCGATGGCGGCGCTGGCACAGCGTTTCCTGCAGGCCAACGGGGATACGCGCGAGGTGGTGGCCGACCCGGACGCGCCTTATTTTGGCGCGGTACTGCAGCAGGGCACGCTGGTGCCGCAGGGCGAGGCGTGGACGGGCCGCATCGACTTCGCCCAGTGGCTGCAGCAGTCCACGCCGGCAGCGGGGCCGCGGGCATGACGCGGCCGTCCACGCTGCTGGATATCCAGGTCTGCCGATGAATGGCCTGAAGCCGCCGCCGTCCAGTGTGCTCGATCGCTATCACGGCGATGAGGTGCGCCCCCTCTACACCGGCCGCGTGCGGGTTCAGGGCGGCCAGGCCGGGCACGGTCGCGCCTCGGGCGTGGTGCGTTCGGATGATGGTGCGCTGGCCGTTGATCTGCGCCTGCCCCCTGAACTGGGCGGCCCCGGCGGTGGCACCAATCCCGAACAGTTGCTGGCGGCCGGTTACGCCGGCTGCTTCCACGGCGCCATGGTGCTGGTTGCCGCGCGGGCTGGCCTGGTGCTGGACCAGCCCAGCGTCGAGGTGGGGGTGACCTTTGCCCGTGACCCGGTGGATGGCCTGTATCTGCTGTCCGCCGAGATCGTGGTGTGCCTGCCGGGCATGGATGCCACGCTGGCGGCGGAACTGGTGCGCAATACCGAACGCGTGTGTCCGTACGCCAAGATGTTCCATCGCGGCATCAGTCACGTGGTGCGGGTCAGCGTGGGATGAACGCCGCGCCCTGCCATGGTTGCCTGGTGATCAGGCTCGCGGCTGCGATAATGAGCCATGCACACCACGTCCCTCACCGTCACCCTGGAAGCTGCGTTCTTGGGATTGCGCGCGCTGCCATGGTTTGCGCTGGCGCACAACAGCCTGAACCCGCGCCTGATCCTGCACGCGGACCGTGTGGAATACCGCGTGCTGCGCCGCCGTGAGCAACCCTACAGCGCGATTGCCGAAGTGGACTACCGGAACTGGCACAGTACGCAGAACATCGTGCTGGCGTTTGAAGGAAGCGCATTCACCTTCATTGCCAATACCGGGGTGCTGGGCCGCACGCGGGGGGCCATTGCACGATTGCAGGCGCAGGGATGCGTGTTGTCACCGCGTGCGCAAGATTTGCTTGGAAGCGCGATTCAACGGCCATGAAGTGCCCAGATCTCAGTTGCAATTGAGCTCTGGTCAAAATGGCCGCACACCGACAGTGTTGCGTTTCCTTCGTGGATTCCGGGAGACAGCCCACCGGTAGAGCAGACCACCCCACGTGAGACCCACAGCCATTTGTTAACGGACACCGATTCGCCGACATTGCAACCCGGGATGAAACTGGCCAGCCATGACACGACCTGACTGCTGACAGTTTCAAACTCCGCGTCGGCGTGAACGGCGTATCCGCCAGGATCCCCGCGGTACACAGAGCCGGGGCCATCCATGACGATGCTGCTTGTTGCCCCACATGAGTTCCGCTTCGCAGACGGTGCTATGGTCTCGGCCTTTGTTTGATCGGGCTTGCCTGGCCGCGGCGCGGTTCCCACACAGGACAGCAGCGTCTGGGTCTGCGGTGAAAACACGGACACGCCGTCCCTCGAAACCGTTCCGCCTATGCGGGCACAATAGCGATCCAGTGCATCCAGCGTCGAAGGTGACTGCTGGGTCGCATCCAGCTCCAGCAGGCCATCGGCCTGTTCGGTATGGACCAGCTCTATAGTTTCACCCGTCCCAAGCCGATAAACGCGTCGCAGCTGCGATGGCGCCGCCCTGGCTGACGATTCGTAGGGTCTGGATTCTTCGATCAAGGTGAAGTCATCCATCCGTGGAGCATCTGTACTGCCGTCTGCCGCTCGTGCTGGACCGGTCGCACCGAGTAGAAGGAAGAGCAGGCATGCCGAAGTGACAAGAGTGTTCATTGTGGAAACGCCTTTTCCAGATGGCAGCACGAGACTGTGCGTAGGCTGAATCTAGGCTTGGGCCCATACCCATTGGAAGAGGCAAGAGCGTCACCAATTGCTGCAATCACGTGAAGCAGCTGCAAGGCCGCGTGAAGCAGTCAGCGCCGGTTCTACAGCGTGATTTCCGCATCAATCGCTGCTCACCTGCACCGCACACGCGTTCGATCACTGTGGCTGCGCACGGCAACGGTGATGCACCGCTGCCCCTTCCCGCAGATCCGAAAAGGAGCCACGCCATGAGCACCCAGTCCACCATCGAAAGCCGTCTGAACGACCTGATCGAAATCGCTCGCGACGGCAAATCCTTCTATGAAGAAGCGGCCACCAAGGTGAAGGATGCCGAGCTGTCGGCACTGTTCACCCGCATCGCCGGCGTCAAGGCGCGCATCGTGACCTCGCTGAGCGGCGCGGTGGCGGCCACCGGCGGCAAGCCGGCCGAGCACGGCACCCTGGTCGGTTCCATGCAGCAGTTCTACGGCAAGGTGCGCGCCGCCTTCGGCGATATCAACTACGGCTACGTAGCCGAGCTGGAAGAGTCGGAAGACCGCCTGCTGGGGGCGTTCAAGGACGTGCTGAAGGAAAACGACCTGCCGCCGGCCGTGCGCCAGGAAGTGACCCAGTGGCTGCCGGACGTGCAGGAATGCCACGCCGTGATGCGCACCCGCAAGCACGCAATGAAGGCCGCTTGATCGCCTGATCGTTTCTGGCTGACCCCCACCAGCCAACCCGGGCCCCGCCACATGGCGGGGCCTTTCTGTGCGTGCGCGCACAACTGCAATGCGCTGCTCTCGCCGTGGTCGCACGGGCTGCCTAGAATCGCTTCATCCCGGTACGTTCCGGGCGCTGTCGAGTGAATGGATTCCATGAAGATTCTGCTGACCGGAAGCTCCGGCCGCATCGGCCGCGCGATCTTTGGTGCGCTGGCGGCGCAGCACGAGGTGATCGGGCTGGACCGCAGCCCGTTCGCCACCACGCGCATCGTGGCCGACGTGACTGACCGCACGGCACTGCAGCGCGCCCTGGACGGCGTGGATGCGGTGATCCATACCGCCGCCCTGCACGCGCCGCATGTGGGCCTGGTGGACGAAGCGGTGTTCCAGACGGTGAACGTGGACGCGACCGCGCAGCTGCTGCAGCTGGCGCGGCAGGCGGGTGTGCGGCGGTTCGTACTGACCAGCACGACGGCGCTGTATGGCCACGCGGTGGTGCCTGGCGGCTGCCGCTGGATCGACGAAGACACCCACCCGCAGCCGCGCACCATCTACCACCGCAGCAAGCTGCAGGCCGAAGCACTGGCCGAGCAGGCCGCATCGGCAAGCTTCAGCGTGCGGGTGCTGCGCATGGGCCGTTGTTTCCCGGAACCGCCCGAGCGCATGGCGCTGTTCCGCCTGCATCGGGGCATCGACGCGCGCGATGTGGCCAGCGCGCATGCGGCGCTGCTGCTGGACGAAGGTGGCGCGTTCCAGCGCTACATCGCCTGCGGGGCCAGTCCATTCCAGCGCGAGGATTGCCTGCAGCTGGCCGTTGATACTCGCCAGGTGCTGGCGCGCCGCGCGCCGCAGCTGCTGGCTGAGTTCGACCGCCGTGGCTGGTCGCTACCGCCGTCGATCGACCGGGTATACGACAGCCGCCGGCTGCAGCAGCAGCTGGGCTGGCAGCCGCGCCATGGGCCGGATGAAGTGCTGCAGCAGTACGCCGCCGGCAGCATTGAAGTGTTGCCGCGCGCGATGGCCCGGCCGTAGCCCGTAGCGTCGAGCTTGCTCGACGGCCATGAACGCCGGCGGCACCGCGCCAGTCGAGCAAGCTCGACTCTACGAACGGGCGCGAGCCGGCGGCACCGGCATCCCCCGTAGCGTCGAGCTTGCTCGACGGCCATGAACGCCGGCGGCACCGCGTCAGTCGAGCAAGCTCGACTCTACGAACGGGCGCGCGCCGGCGGCACCGGCATTCCCCGTAGCGTCGAGCTTGCTCGACGGCCATAAATTCCGGCGGCGCCGCGCCAGTCGAGCAAGCTCGACTCTACGAACGGGCGCGAGCCGGCGGCACCGGCATCCCCCGTAGCGCCGAGCTTGCTCGACGGACATGAAGCCCCGCGCGCGCCGGGCACCTGGCCAGACCACGAGACTGAGCGCGTTCAGCTTCGGCGCCCGGTCCGGCTCAACCTGTGCGGCGCGCGGCCGTTAACCCGGTGCGCGCCTTCTTCTGGAAGGTGGCCCGCGCGAGGGATCGCGCATCTGCGCGGTGCCCCCACCGGTGCCGGTTGTCCTGAATCACCTGCGGATCCTTCCATGTCGCCTTCCCGTTCTACGGCTGCCCGTCGCCCCGGCAGCATTGCCCACAAGCTGATGCTGGGTACCGCGCTGATCGCACTGCTGTGCTTCGGCCTGACCGCCTTCCTGATCTACCGCCAGGCCAGCAGCAGCCTGATCAACGCCTCGCGCCAGACCATGGCCAGCGAAGCCAATGCCGAGGCACGCAAGGTCGCCGCCGACCTGGGCACGGCCTTCGCCAGCAACGACGCCATGGCCGAGGCCGTCCTGGCCCAGCGCGCGCGCGGCGATGTGCCCGACCGCGCCAGCCTGGCCGCCATCATCGGCGAGCAGCTGCACGCGCACCCGGAATGGCTGGGCAAGAGCACCATGTGGGAAGCCGATGCCTTCGACGGCAAGGACGCCGAATTCGTGAACACCGAGGCGCACGACGCCACCGGTCGCTACATGAGCTACTGGGCCTGGCAGGACGGCAAGCCGACCCAGTCGCCCATGACCGACTACACCGACAGCGCCAGTGGCTCTGCCGACTGGTACGTGGGCCCCAGCCGCGACAAGCTGCCCAAGGTCAGCGAACCCTACGCCTACGACATCGGCGGCCAGCAGGTGCTGATGAGCACGCTGAGCACGCCGATCGTGGAAAACGGCACGTTCCTGGGTGTGTTCACCGTCGATTTCTCGCTGGCCGCCCTGCAGAAGCACCTGGCCACGCTGGCACCGATGGGCGCCGGCCGGGTCGAGCTGCTGTCGCCCAAGGGCGTGGTGCTGGCCGCGGCCAACCCGGCCGAGATCGGCAAGCCGCGCAGCGATGCCGGCACCCGCGCCATGCTGCAGCAGATTGCCGCCGACAAGACCGTGGAAGCCTTCGAGCCGGACGATGCCGGCAACGTGCGCCTGTACGTGCCGCTGAAGATCGGCAACGCACCGCAGCGATTTGCCTTGGGCTTGGTGGTGCCGCATGCAGTGATCGTGGCCGAAGCGCGCCAGCTGCTGTGGCTGACCCTGCTGGTGGGCGTGGTGGCCGCGCTGACCCTGAGTGCCGGCGTGTACGTGCTGCTGCGCCGCCTGGCGATCCGTCCGCTGGCCGAAGCCGTGCGCATCGCTGGCGATGTGGCCGCCGGCAAGCTGGATTCGGCCATGCCCGCGCGCAGCAACGATGAAGTGGGCCGGTTGCTGGAGGCGATGCAGAGCATGCGTGGCCAGCTGCAGGCGGTCATGGCCGCCCAGGCCGAGATGGCGCAGCGCCACGATGCCGGGCAGATCAGCTACCGCATGGATGCTTCGGCATTCCCGGGCGAGTACGGCCGCATGGTGGCCGACAGCAACCAGCTGGTGGCGTCCAGCAATGCGGTCACCCAGCGCCTGGTGGAAGTGATGCAGCGCTACGCCGTGGGCGACCTGAGCGTGGACATGGAAGCGCTGCCGGGCGAAAAGGCGGTGTTCACCGCGGCCATGGCCACCACCAAGAACAACCTGGGCGCGATCAACGATCAGATCCAGCAGTTGGCCGCCGCTGCCGCTGCCGGTGATTTCGCCGTGCGCGGCGATGCCCAGCGCTTCGAGCATGATTTCCGCCGCATGGTGGAAACCCTGAACACCATGATGCAGGTGAGCGACCACAACCTGGCCGCGCTGTCCACGCTGCTGCGCGCAATCGCCGCCGGCGACCTCAGCACGCGCATGCAGGGTGATTTCCACGGTGTGTTCGCCGTGATGCGCGACGATGCCAACAGCACCGTGCAGCAGCTGACCCAGATCGTCGGCCAGATCCAGCAGTCGGCCGCCAGCATCCGTCTGGCCGCCGGCGAGATTGCATCGGGCAACAACGATCTGTCGCGCCGTACCGAAACGCAGGCGGCCAACCTGGAAGAAACCGCCGCGTCGATGGAAGAGCTGACCTCCACCGTGCGCCAGAACGCCGAACACGCCCAGCAGGCCAACAGCCTGGCGGCGTCGGCGGCCGGCGTGGCCAGCGAAGGCGGGCAGGTGGTCGGCCAGGTGGTGCAGACCATGGAACAGATCGAAAGCTCGTCGCAGCGTATTGCCGAAATCATTTCGGTCATCGACGGCATCGCGTTCCAGACCAACATCCTGGCGTTGAACGCGGCGGTGGAAGCGGCGCGTGCCGGTGAGCAGGGCCGCGGTTTCGCGGTGGTGGCCAGCGAAGTGCGCGCGCTGGCACAGCGCTCGGCGGGAGCAGCCAAGGAAATCAAGGAACTGATCGATGCCTCGGTGGCCCACGTCGGTGCCGGTGCGCAGCTGGTGCACGGCGCCGGTCGCACCATGCAGGACATCGTGGGCCAGGTGGGCCGGGTGAACGAGATCATGGCCGAGATCTCGGCCGCCTCGCGCGAGCAGTCCGCCGGCATCGAGCAGGTGAACCAGACCGTGGTGCAGATGGACGAAACCACCCAGCAGAACGCCGCACTGGTGGAAGAAGCCACGGCCGCTGCGCGGGCCATGGAAGAGCAGGCCGAACAGCTGGCGGTGGCGGTGTCGCGCTTCCGCCTGCAGGCCGATGCCACGGCGGCGAAGGTGCTGCGCGCCGCCTGAGGGCTGGAAACGAAGACGCCCGGCGGGGGCCGGGCGTCGTTTGCATCCTTGCCGCGCGTCCGTGCGCAGGTCTGATTCGCTCAGAACATTCCTTCAAACGGGTTCCAGCTGGTGCTGCCCTTCACCTGTTCCAGGTAGTAGGCGTAGTTGGTGCTGGAGGCCACCAGGAAGTTGGTGGCGATGAACAGGGCGCGGGCGACGATTTCCGGCAGTACGAAGGCCAGCGCCATCAGCACGATGTTGATGCCGATCACCACGATCGCCTTGCGCCACATGCCCAGGATGAACAGGTAGATGGCGCCGAAGAAGAAGGCGAAGAAGTTCAGGTTGATCTTCAGCCGGTCGCCGAAGGACAGGGCCTTCCAGGCCTGCTTGAAGCCAGGCTCCTTGGGGGCGCCGTGCTGCTGGTAGAAGGCAAAGCGGAACTGCCACTTCGGACTGAAGCGGGAGAGGTCTACGGCATTCATTGAGTAGGGACATCCCTGTAAGAAAACGTTTTCATGATAAATGGCGGCGCATTCAGGTGGTACAGGGTCGCGTCAAAAATGTGACGCCTTGCTCAGGAATTCGCCGCGTCGGGCGGTCGCACCGTCACCCACCCGCCTTGTTTTTAGGATAGGGTGCGCAGTTCCGCTGGCGCCCCGGCTTCATCCAGGCGTTGGCGGAATGTCCATGGAGGTTGCATGACCACAGCTGCTACACCGGAAAACGCACCGGGACCGGTGCTTCTGCCGACACCTGAAGTGGTGCAGGCACAACAACTGCTCGCCCGCCAGCAACTGGCGGTGGCGATGGAGCGCGCGCGCGCGGCGGCCAGTGGTGCCGCCAACACACCGGCACTGGCCGACGAGTGATACCCGCCGGGGCCGGGATCGCGTTGGCTGACCAGCGCGACCGGCCCACCCCAGCGCCTGTTCATGAGAGTTGTTCTCATTTGTCACGATCCAGCCCGGCGCTCGCCTGCTGATCGCTGAATGGGGACATTTCCCGGCGCAAACCTTCGCACTGGGCTTACATTTGCCCGCCTAGACTGGGCCGCATTTTTTCGATTCCGCCCCGTTGGAGATCGTGTGGGTTCCGGTAGTGACAGACATCGACTGCGCGGCGTGAAGCCCCCGCAGAGTGGACAAGTGCGGGCGCCGGGAAGGCGCGCCGGGAACCTTGGTGCATGCAGCCCGGCCGGGATGGCAGGGCGCGGCGCCTGGGCGGAATAGGCCTGCATGGAAGTTCAAACCCACAGTCCGAGCACGGGCAACCCGGAACTGGATGCCGGCTGGGCCCTGCTGCCTGCCGAATCGCCGCTGGTCATGCCCGAGCAGAGCCTGGGCGAGGGCGCGCTGAAGGTGCGCCGCCACCGCACCTCGCCGCGCCTGATCGGCCTGCGCCGCCTGTACATCCTGGGCGGCACGGCCGTGATGACCGCCGCCGCCACCCGCATGATGTGGCGGGTGCTGTCGGGCAATGGCATCAGCGTGCTGGAAGCCTGCCTGCTGGTGCTGTTCGTCGGCCTGTTCGCCTGGATCGCGCTGTCCTTCGCCAGTGCCGTGGCCGGCTTCCTGACCGCGGTGTTCGACCGTGGCTACCGCCTGGGCATCGACCCGGACAAGCCGCTGCCGGTGGTGCACAGCCGGACCGCGCTGCTGATGCCCACCTACAACGAAGATCCGCGCCGCCTGCTGGCCGGCCTGCGTGCCATCTATGAATCGGTGGCGGCCACCGGCCAGTTGCAGCGCTTCGATTTCTTCGTGCTCAGCGACACCCGCCGCGAGGACATCGCCCGCGCCGAAGAGGTGGTGTTCAACGAACTGCGCGAGCTGGTGCCCGACGGCCAGGTGCGCTTGTTCTACCGCCGCCGCAGCGACAACAGCGGCCGCAAGGCCGGCAACATCGCCGATTGGGTGCGCCGCTTCGGCGGTGCCTACCCGCAGATGCTGATCCTGGACGCCGACAGCCTGATGACCGGCGACAGCATCGTGCGCCTGGTGGCCGGCATGGAACACAACGCCGACGTCGGCCTGATCCAGACCCTGCCGTCGGTGATCGGCGGTCGTACGTTGTTCGCCCGCATGCAGCAGTTCGGCGGCCGCGTGTACGGCCCGGTCATCGCCCGCGGCGTGGCCTGGTGGCACGGTGCCGAGAGCAATTACTGGGGCCACAACGCAATCATCCGCACCCGCGCCTTCGCCGACCACGCCGGGCTGCCGGCGCTGCCGGGGCGCAAGCCCTTCGGCGGCCACGTGCTCAGCCACGATTTCGTGGAAGCCGCGCTGATGCGCCGCGGTGGCTGGGCCGCGCACATGGTGCCGTACCTGGGCGGCAGCTATGAGGAAGGCCCGCCCACCCTGACCGATCTGCTGGTGCGCGACCGCCGCTGGTGCCAGGGCAACCTGCAGCACGGCAAGGTAGTGGGCAGCCGTGGCCTGCACTGGATCAGCCGGGTGCACATGCTGATCGGCATCGGCCATTACTTCACCGCGCCGATGTGGGGCATGCTGATGCTGATCGGCATCGCCATCCCGCTGTTCCAGGAAGGCATCGATTTCAACGCGGTGCTGCATTTGTCGCCCAGCGTCTACTGGCGTGCGCAGGATGAAGTGCAGGTGGTGCGGCTGTTCGGCGCCACCATGGCCGTGCTGCTGATGCCCAAGGTGCTGGGCTACCTGGCCATGCTGCTGGACCCGGTGGACCGCCGTGGCTGTGGCGGTGCGATCCGTGCGTTCGTGTCGATGCTGGTGGAAACCGTGCTGGCGGCGCTGATGGCGCCGGTGGTGATGTACGTGCAGTCGCGCGGCGTGGCCGAAGTGCTGTCCGGGCGCGATTCGGGCTGGGATGCGCAGCAGCGCGACGACGGCGGCATTTCCTGGTGGGCGCTGGTACGCGGCTACGGCGGGCTGGGCCTGTTCGGCGCGTTCATGGGCCTGCTGGCGTGGGCCGTGTCGCCGTCACTGGCGGCCTGGATGGCGCCGGTGGTGATCGGCATGGTGCTGGCCATTCCGGTGGTGGCGCTGACCTCCTCGCGCGCGCCCGGTGCCTTCCTGCATCGCCTGGGCCTGCTGGATATTCCCGAAGAGAATCTGCCGCCGCCGGTACTGGTGCGCGCCGCGCAGCTGCGCCGCGAGGCTGCCGAACAGCCGCCGCTGTACTGATCCCCGCGTGGCACCGGCATAATGCGGCTCGAACGTACAGGAGCCGCAACATGCTGCAAACGGTGGAACAGGAAACCGGCGCTTCGCCGCAGTGGTCGGTCATCTGGCTGCACGGCCTGGGCGCCGACGGCCACGACTTCGCACCCATCGTGCCGGAACTGGTACGCCCGCACTGGCCAGCGCTGCGCTTCGTGTTCCCGCACGCGCCGGTGCGGCCGATCACCATCAACAACGGCGTGCCGATGCGGGGCTGGTACGACATCGTGGGCATGGACTTCCGTTCGCGCGCCGACATGGCCGGCGTGCGTGAATCGATGGCGCAGCTGGACGCGCTGATCGCCCGCGAGATCGAGCGCGGCATCGCCGCCGACCACATCTTCCTGGCGGGCTTCTCGCAGGGTGGGGCGGTGATCCTGAGCGCCGCGCTGGCGCGCACCGCACCGCTGGCCGGCCTGATCGCGCTGTCCACCTACCTGCCCGACGCGCAGAGCGCCACCCGTGTGGAAGGCGCCGTGGATGTGCCGGTGTTCATGGCCCACGGCACTGGCGATCCGGTCATTCCGCTGCCGGTGGCCGAGCACAGCGCGCAGGTGCTGCGCGATCTGGGGCTGCAGCCGCAGTGGCACAGCTACCCGATGGCCCACCAGGTCTGCGCCGAGGAAATCGACGCGCTGGGCGATTGGCTGCAGCAACGGCTGGGCGTGGCCTGAGCCATGGCCGCTGCCAGCGCCGCCCCATGGATGCCGGAACTGTGCCGCCTGCCGCGGCTGGCCGCCATGCTGGGCCTGGCCGAGCTGGTGGTGGTGGTGCTGGCGCTGGCGCCCGATGGCAGCCGGCACTGGACGCTGGGCGAGCTGGCTTCGGCCAGCGGCTTCGCCCTGTGGCTGGCGCTGGCCGTCAGCATCAGCCTGTGTGCGCTGCGGCGGCCGTTGTCACGCCTGCCCGAATCGCTGGGCGCGGTCGCCGCCGTGGCCCTGGCGGCGCTGATCGCCGTGGCCTGCGCGGCCATCATCCATGCGCTGTATGCCGTCCTGGGTGACAACTTCACGCGTGGCATCAGCTTCCTGCGCTTCACCCTGGGCAGTGCCGCCACCACCGCGCTGATCACCGCGCTGGCGCTGCGCTATTTCTATGTGAGTGATCGCTGGGCCGCGCAGCTGCGGGCCAATGCACGCGCACAGGCCGATGCGCTGCAGGCGCGCATCCGCCCGCACTTCCTGTTCAACAGCATGAACCTGATCGCCAGCCTGCTGCACCGTGACCCGGCCGTGGCCGAGCGCGCGGTGCTGGATCTGTCCGATCTGTTCCGTGCGGCGCTGGGCGCGGGCGAGGGCGATGCCACCCTGCGCGAAGAATGTGAACTGGCCGAGCGCTACCTGTCCATTGAGTCGCTGCGGTTGGGCGATCGCCTGCAGGTGCGCTGGCAACGCGACGAACCGCTGCCGTGGGAGCTGCCGATGCCACGCCTGGTGCTGCAGCCATTGGTGGAAAACGCGGTGCTGCACGGCATTTCGCGGTTGCCGGAAGGTGGCACGATTGAACTGCACCTGGCCCGGCAGGGCGATGAACTGCAGATCACCGTGCGCAATCCCGCACCTGACCCGCAGGCGCCGGGGCTGGCGCTGGCACGTGGCGCGGGCCATGCCCAGCACAGCATCGGTCATCGCCTGGCCTGGCGCTTTGGCCGCGGTGCGCGGATGACGGCGGGCTGGAGCGAAGGCTACTATGCCTGCCAGGTGACAGTGCCGATCCAATGAAGGAGCGACCGTGAGGGTGGTCATCGCCGATGACGAACCGCTGGCCCGTGAACGCCTGCGCAGCCTGCTGGCCGCGCAGGAGGGCATCGAGGTGGTGGCCGAAGCCGGCAACGGTGAGCAGGCGCTGCACGCCTGTGCGGAACTGCAACCGGACCTGGTGCTGCTGGACATCGCCATGCCGGGGCTGGATGGCCTGGAAGCGGCCCGCCACCTGGCCAGTTTCGAACCGCGCCCGGCGGTGGTGTTCTGCACGGCCTACGATGCACATGCGCTGTCGGCGTTCGAAGCGGCCGCCATCGACTACCTGATGAAGCCGGTACGCGCCGAGCGGCTGGCCGCGGCGATCGCCCGCGCGCGGACGTTCCTGGCCGGTCGTGATGGCCAGCCGCAGCACAACGGTGGCCAGGCCCGCAGCATGCTGTGCGCGCGCCTGCGCGGCAGCCTGCGCTTGATTCCGCTGGACGACATCCACTACCTGCAGGCCGAAGAGAAGTACGTGGTGGTGCACCACGCACGCGGCGAAGACCTGATCGAGGAATCGCTGAAGTCGCTGGAGGAAGAGTTCGCCAGCCGCTTCGTACGCATTCATCGCAACTGCCTGGTGGCGCGCCACGAGCTGGTGGAACTGCGGCGTGGCACGGGCGGGCAGGTGCAGGCGGTGCTGCGCCACGGCAAGCAGCCGCTGGAAGTCAGCCGCCGCTGCGTGGCGACGCTGAAGCAGGAAGTACGGCATCTGTAGGGGGGCCGCGCGGCCTGCGGCCGCGACCGCTTACGAGCAACATCTGAAGCAACAGCAACAGCAACAGCGGGTCATGGCTCGTTGTTTCTACGTGCTGGGTCGGGCCGGGGTGGGGGCGCGGGACACGCCGTTAACCCATCCATGGGGGCTCGTAGGCGCCTTGCTCGCGCGCGCAATCCTGCGCGCCCGGCAAGAGCCGAGTTGTTGTCGGGTGGGGAAAGAAATGTAGAGTCGAGCCACGCTCGACTCAGAGCGAAGCGACCCGCTTTTGCTCTTTTCTTCTGATCTTCCGTGGCGGCGGCGCACGGAAACTGTCAGTGGCCGGGGCGGTGGGGTCAGGCGGGGTGTCCGCGGCATGGATGCCGCGGCCAAGCCCCCATGGATGGGTTAACGGCGTCCCCGCCTGACCCCACCGCCCCGGCCAAGCGCGATAGATCCAGCCCACCGCACCCGCCACGAGGGGCTCCGCCGTTGGCCGTATCCGCGCCGGAGGCGCGATAATGTGCTGATGGAAACCGTCCGCATCGCCACCCGCAAGAGCCCGCTCGCCCTCTGGCAGAGCGAACACGTCGCCGACCGCCTGCGCCAGGCCCACCCGGGCCTGCACGTGGAACTGGTACCGATGAGCACCCGCGGCGATGAGGTACTGGACCGCTCGCTGGCCGCCATCGGTGGCAAGGGCCTGTTCCTGAAGGAACTGGAGCTGGCCATGCTGCGCGGTGAGGCCGATTGCGCGGTGCATTCGTTGAAGGACGTGCCGATGGAACTGGATGCGCCCTTTGCGCTGCCGGCCATGCTCACCCGGCACGACCCGGCCGATGGCTTCGTCTCCAACCTCTATGCCTCGCTGGATGCGCTGCCGATCGGTGCCCGCGTGGGTACGTCCTCGCTGCGCCGCCAGGCCCAGTTGCGCGCACTGCGCCCCGACCTGCAACTGCTGGATCTGCGCGGCAACGTGAACACGCGACTGGCCAAGCTGGACAACGGCGGCTACGACGCCATCGTGCTGGCGGTGGCTGGGCTGGAGCGTTTGGGGCTGGGCCACCGCATCGTGGCGCGCCTGCAGCCGCCGCAGTGGCTGCCCGCACCGGCGCAGGGCGCGGTGGCGGTGGAGTGTGATGGCGGCAATGCGCGCCTGATGGCCCTGTTTGCCGGCCTGGACGATGCGGGCACGCGTGCCTGCGTGGAAGCCGAGCGGGCGATGAACCGCGCGCTGCATGGCAGCTGCCACGTGCCGGTGGCGGCCATCGCGCAATGGCAGGGCGATGCTCTGCACCTGCAGGGCCTGGTGGGCAGTGCCAGCGATGGCCGCGCGGTGCGCGCCGAAGCGGTCGGGCCGGGCAGCGATCCGGACACGCTGGGCCAGCAGGTAGCGAAGATGCTGCTCGATGCCGGCGCCGGCGAACTGCTGAACGTCTGACCGAACGCGATTTCCGTAGAGTCGAGCTTGCTCGACTGCTTCTTCTGTAGCGTCGAGCCATGCTCGACTGCTGTTGGCCAAGCAGTCGAGCATGGCTCGACTCTACAAAACCGTTTCTTATTTGAACTTGTAGACCACGTTCATCGTGGTCAGCGTATCGGTCTTGCGCTTGTCGTCGGCCACGTCGCTGTTGTAACGCGCCTGCCAGCCTGCCTTCAGTGCCAGGTGCTCGTTCATGCTCACCGACACGCCGAAGTCGTTCTGGCCGAAGGTGTTGTACGAGCCCGATTCCACCAGCAGGTTGTTGATCAGGTCGGTGTTGTCGGTCAGCGAATACTTCAGCTCGAACTGGCCCTGGCCGATCAGGCCGGTACGGGTGCGGTCGTCTTCGGTGCTGTGGGTGCGGCTGACACCGGGGCCGATCAGCGCGTCGAAGTAGAAGCGCTCGGTGTTCCACAGGCGGGTACCGTAGCCCAGACCCAGCGAGCTGCGGCGGTCGTAGGTGGCGAAGTCATCGCGCTCGAAACGTACCTTGGCCGACAACTGGCGGTGTTCGCCCAGCTGCAACGCGCTGCCGGCGCTGCCGGTGTAACGGTTGGCCGTGGTGTTGGTGCGGCGCGTGGTGGTGCCGTCGTCGTTGGTTTCGGTCACCTTGGAACTGGAGCGCAGGCCGAACAGATCCATGGTGTGCACCCAGTCATCGTCGGTGTAGCGCAGGCGCAGGCTGCCGTTGAAGCTTTCGGTGCTGCTGTTGCCGCGTGCCGACGCGAAGCCCAGCTCGCCGCCGCTGCCACTCCATGGCGAGGTCATCGCCGCCAGCTCGGATGCGTCCTGCGCGTAGGCCAGCGGCGCGCACAGCAGCAGGGGGACCAGCAGGGACAAACGCAGGGACATCAAGGCTTCTCCGAAGCGGTTAACAACCGGTGATGATACTGGATGGTCGACGACAGGCCGACCCATCGCGGCGCGCGCTTCAGCAGGCGTTGCCGCCACTGCCCCATTCAGGGCAGATCGACGCGCAGCGCAGGGTCGTTGAAGCGCGAATAGCGTAGCCGCAGCTGGTAGGGGCCGTCCTGGGCGGTGCCGCTGCGCATGATCTGCCGCGGCAGGCCCTGGTCGTCCACCCAGTAATCCAGGTGTTCGCCGGGGCCGCTGCGCAGCCGGTAGTGGCGCGTGGCCACGCCGTCCAGCGATTGCTGGCCCAGGTCTTCCACCTGCAGGGCCGCCGGGTCGGCGTCGGCTGGCAGCGGGCTGCGCCACTGTTCCAGCGCGCCCGCCGGCAGCGGCACCTGGCGGATCGCGCCTTCGGCCTGCAGGAACAGCGTGTCGCCGATGATGATCTGCGCCCCGGCCGGGGTTTCCACCCGGAAGCGGTCCGGTGCCACGAAGTCCATCGCGCTGCGCACCGGGCGCGAGCCGCCGCGCACGTCCAGCTCGGCGTGGAAGCTGCGCAGGGCGGCAAAGCGCTGGCTGGCCGCCAGCACCGCCTGGGCCGCATCGGCGGCGGGAACCGGGGTGGCCGCCGTGGCTGGCGCGGGCGCGCGATCGCAGCTGGCCAGCAGCAGGCAGACCAGCAGGGGCAGGGCGGGCAACCGGCGCATCGGGCATGTCCATGGGGCAGGGGGCGTCCACGATAGCCCAAAGCCCCCACACAACGCCCGCGACTCGGACATAATCGGGGGTATGGACCGATACGAACGCATCACCGCCCTGCATCGTCTGCTCAAGTCCGCTCGCTACCCGGTGACGGTGGCGACGCTGCAGGACAAGCTTGCCTGTTCCCGCGCCACCGTCTACCGCGACCTGGCCTTCCTGCGCGATGCGCTGATGGCGCCGATCGAGGGCGATGGCGAGGCCGGCTTCCGCTACCAGGCCGATGAAAGCGATCGTTTCGAGCTGCCGGGCCTGTGGCTCAGCTCGGAAGAACTGCATGCCCTGCTGGCATCGCAGCACCTGCTGGCGCGCACCGGCGGCGGCGTGCTGTCGTCGGTGCTGGCGCCGCTGCAGCAGCGTATCGAGGGCCTGCTGGCGGCCCAGGCCGGCGTGTCCAGTTGGCCGGTGGACCGGGTGCGGGTCATTCCGCACCGCGGCCGCAAGTTCGACGAAGCCAGCTTCCGCACCGTGGCGTCGGCGGTGCTGGAGCGCAAGCAGCTGGCATTTGAATACCGCGCCCGCTCCACCGACGAGCCGACCCGGCGCACGGTGTCACCGCAGCGCCTGACCCACTACCGCGACAACTGGTACCTGGATGCCTGGGACCATGACCGCGAAGCCCTGCGCAGTTTCGCCGTGGATCGCGTGTACAAGGCGCGGGTGGTGGACGAGGGCGCCAGGGACGTGGCCGACACCGAACTGGACGAGCAGCTGGGCGCAAGCTACGGCATCTTCTCCGGCGCGCCCAAGGGCTGGGCGACCATCCTGTTCAGCGCCAAGGCGGCGCGCTGGGTGGCCGATGAGCACTGGCATTCCAAGCAGCAGGGGCGTTTCCTGCCCGACGGCCGCTACGAACTGAAAGTGCCCTACAGTGTCTCGCGCGAACTGCTGATGGACGTGCTGCACTACGGCTCCGACGCCGAGATCGTCGAACCGGTGATGCTGCGCGAGCAGGCCAAGGCGCTGCTTGACCTGGCCCTGAGCAACTACGAAAAATCCTGACCCTCCCCCCGAGAGACCCCCTGCACCCATGAAGAAGACCCTGTTGCTGCCCCTGTTCGCCGCTGCGCTGGCCCTGACCGCCTGCGGCAAGTCCGGTGAGCCCTCGCAGAAACTGGTGGTGGCCGCCACGGCGGTGCCGCACGCGGAGATCCTGGAGGTGGTCAAGCCGATCCTGAAGCAGGAAGGCGTGGAACTGGACGTGCGCGTGTTCAACGACTACGTGCAGCCCAACGACCAGCTGGTGCAGAAGCAGGTGGACGCCAATTACTTCCAGACCGAGCCGTACCTGGATGCCTACAACCGCGATCGCAAGACCGACCTGACCAAGGTGATCGGCGTGCACATCGAGCCCTTCGGTGCGTACTCGCGCAAGGTGAAGTCGCTGGCCGAGCTGCGCGAAGGTGCCGACGTGGTCATTCCCAACGATCCCAGCAACAACAGCCGCGCGCTGATCCTGCTGCACAAGGCCGGGGTGATCGAGCTGAAGGACCCGACCAACGCGCTTTCCACCCAGCGCGACATCGTGTCCAACCCGAAGAAGTTGAAGTTCCGTGAGCTGGATTCGGCCATGCTGCCGCGCGTGCTGGACCAGGTGGACCTGGCCCTGATCAACACCAACTACGCGCTGGATGCCGGCCTGAACCCGACCCAGGATGCACTGGCGATCGAGAGCAAGGATTCGCCGTACGTGAACTTCCTGGTGGCGCGCCCGGACAACAAGGACGATGCGCGCGTGCAGAAGCTGGCCAAGGCGCTCACCAGCCCGCAGGTGAAGACCTTCATCGAAACCAAGTACAAGGGCTCGGTGCTGCCGGCGTTCTGATGTTGGGGTAGCGCCGGGCCATGCCCGGCGTATCCGGGATTCGCCGGGCATGGCCCGGCGCTACCTATCTCAATCGACGTGGAAGGCCAGGGTTGCGGCCACGGCCTGCTGCCAGCCGGCGTACAGTTTTTCCCGGCGGGCCGCCTCCATCTGCGGCTCGAAGCGCCGGTCCAGGCCCCACTGCGCGGCAATCTGCTCGCGGCTTTCCCAGAACCCCACCGCCAGCCCGGCCAGATAGGCCGCGCCCAGCGCGGTGGTTTCGGTCAACCGCGGCCGCAGCAACGGCACGCCCAGGATGTCGGCCTGGAACCCGGCCAGGAAATCATTGGCGATCGCGCCGCCATCGGCGCGCAGCTCGCTCAGCGCGATGCCGGCGTCGGACTGCATGGCATCCAGCACGTCGCGGGTCTGGTAGGCCATGGCCTCCAGCGCGGCCCGTGCGAAATGCGCCTTGCTGGTGCCACGCGACAGGCCGAACATCGCCCCGCGCACGTCACTGCGCCAATAGGGCGCGCCCAGGCCCACGAAGGCCGGCACCAGGTACACGCCGCCACTGTCGGGCACCTGCGCAGCCAGCGCCTGGCTCTGGCTGGCATGGTCGATCATGCGCAGGCCGTCGCGCAGCCACTGCACCACCGAACCGGCCACGAAGATCGAGCCCTCCAGGGCGTATTCCACCTTGCCGTGCAGGCCCCAGGCGATGGTGGTCAGCAGGCCGTTGCGTGAACGCACGGCCTGGTCACCGGTGTGCATCAACATGAAGCAGCCGGTGCCATAGGTGTTCTTCACCCGGCCCGGGCTGAAGCAGGCCTGGCCGAACAGCGCTGCCTGCTGGTCGCCGGCGATGCCGGCAATGGGAATGGGGTGGTCGAAGAAGAACTGCGGCCGCGTATGCGCATACACCGCACTGGAATCGCGCACCTGCGGCAGCATGGCGCGCGGGATGTCCAGCAGTGCCAGCAGGTCATCGTCCCAGTCCAGCGTGTGGATGTTGAACAGCAGCGTGCGTGCGGCGTTGCTGTAGTCGGTCACGTGGGCCTGGCCGCCGCTCAGGTTCCACACCAGCCAGCTGTCGATGGTGCCGAACAGCAGTTCGCCGCGCTCGGCGCGCTGCTGCGCACCGGGCACATGGTCCAGGATCCAGCGCACCTTGGTGGCCGAAAAATAGGCGTCGATCAGCAGCCCGGTGCGCTCGCGCACCAGCGCCTCGTGGCCGTCCGCGCGCAGGCGCTCGCAGATGGCCTGGCTTTGCCGCGACTGCCAGACAATGGCGTTGTGGATCGGCTGGCCGGTGGCGCGGTCCCACACCACGGTTGTCTCGCGCTGGTTGGTGATGCCCAGCGCGGCGATCTGGCGCGGATCGATCTGTTCGCGGCTGAGCAGTTCGGTCAGCGTGGCATAGACGCTGGTGAGGATCTCGCGTGGGTCATGTTCGACCCAGCCGGGCTGCGGAAAGATCTGCGCGAACTCGCGCTGTGCGCTGCCGACGATATCGCCGGCGTGATCGAACAGGATGGCGCGTGAACTGGTGGTGCCCTGGTCGATGGCCAGCACGTAGCGGGGCGTCATGGAGCGTCTCCGGTGGCGATGGGGAAATCCTACGGCATCGCGATGGAAGGGGCGGTGTGCGGGATTGCCGGGGAATCGAATGGACGGCGTGGTGTGGGATTGCCGGGGAGCCGTAGAGTCGAGCTTGCTCGACTGCTTTCCACGGCAGTCGAGCAAGCTCGACTCTACGAAGCGGGCAGTCGAGCAAGCTCGACTCTACGAAGCGGGCAGTCGAGCAAGCTCGACTCTACGAAGCGGGAAGTCGAGCAAGCTCGACTCTACCGGCCGTGCATCCGGGTCTGCAGGTGCGCTGCCTGCGCTGCATCCAGGCGCAGGCCGAGCTTGCTCCTGCGCCACAGCACATCTTCTGCAGTGCGTGCCCATTCGTGTTCGCGCAGGAACGCCACTTCGCGTGCATGCAGGCCGGCACCGAAGTCTTCGCCCAGCGCAGGCAGGTCACGCGCATCGCCCAGCAGTTCGGCGCTGCGGCTGCCGTAGGCGTGGGCCCAACGGTGCGCCAGGTCGGCGGGCAGCCATGGGGCGCGCTGCTGCAGCTGCGCCGTGGCATCTGCGGCGTCACCCCAGTCGCTGCCGGGCAGGGCGGGGCCGTGCGCGGTCCAGGCCGGGCCCATCTGCGGCAGCGCGCCGCGCAGCAGCTCCAGCGTCTGTTCGGCCAGCACGCGGTAGGTGGTCAGCTTGCCGCCCAGCACGTGCAGCGCGGGCGCGCCGTCGTCCTGCAGCTGCAGCCGGTAGTCGCGGCTCAGGCGTGCTGCGCGCGGGTCCGGGTCGGCCAGCAGAGGGCGCACGCCGGCGAACTGCCAGACCACCTGCGATGGCGTGACCGCATCGCGCAGGTAGCGGCTGGCTGCAGCGCACAGGTAGTCGATTTCTTCAGGCAGCACCATGCAGCGTGCCGGGTCGCCGCGATAGTCGGTATCGGTGGTGCCGACCAGCAGATGGTCGCTGGCAAAGGGCAGCAGGAACACCACGCGGCCATCGGGCTGCTGCAGCAGGCAGGCGCTGTGGCTGGGCCAGGGCCGGCGCAGCACGATGTGGCTGCCCTGCACCAGGCGCAGCGCTGGGGCGCCACTGTCCCCGTGCATCTGCTGCAGCAGGCTGCCCGCCCACGGGCCGGCGGCGTTCACCACCGCCCGGGCGTGCACGGCGAAGGGCGGTTCGGCGGCGGTCTGCAGCTGCGCCTGCCAATGCGTGCCGTGCTGCTGCACCTGCAGGCAGCGGGTGCCGGTCAGGATGCGTGCGCCGCGGCCGGCGGCATCGAGTGCATTGAGCAGCACCAGGCGCGCATCATCCACCTGTGCGTCGGCGTAGCTGAAACCGTGGTGCAGATGCGGTTGCAGCAGGGCGCCGATCGGGTCGGCCTGCAGGTTTACTGCGGTGGCGGCGGGAAAGGACGGGCTGCGCTGGCCCAGGTGGTCGTACAGCCACAGGCCCAGCCGCAGCATCCAGCGCGGCCGCAGATGCGGTTCCCACGGCAGCACGAAGCGCAGTGGCTGCACCAGGAAGGGCGCCTGTCGGCGGACGATCTCGCGTTCGCTCAAGGCCTTGCGCACCAGCGCGAATTCGCCCTGTTCCAGGTAGCGCAGGCCACCGTGGATCAGCTTGCTGCTGGCGCTGGAAGTGTGCGCGGCCAGATCGTGCTGTTCGCACAGCAGCACGCGCAGGCCACGGCCGCTGGCATCACGGGCGATGCCGGCACCGTTGATGCCGCCGCCGATCACCAGCAGGTCTACCTCGTGCATGGGGCTCCCGTGTGTCCAGGTAGAGTCGAGCTTGCTCGACTGACTCCCGCGTAGAGTCGAGCTTGCTCGACTGCTGGAGAAACAGTCGAGCAAGCTCGACTCTACCGAACAGGGCAGTCGAGCAAGCTCGACTCTACCGAATGCGGGTGACGGAAACGACGACGGGCCCCGCAGGGCCCGTCGCGTTATTGCAGTGAAGCGGGTACGTGCTTAGAAGCGGGCACCGATACCGAAGCCCACGGTCCACGGGTCGATCTTGGCTTCACCCACCTTCACGCCATCGATCTTCACGTCCGGGCGCGAGCGCATGTAGCGCGCGTCGGCACGGGCGAACCAGGTGGAATTGATGTTCATGTCCACGCCGACGGTACCGATCACGCCCTTGGCATCCTTCAGGCGGATGTCCGAGGTGCTGCCATCGGACAGCGATTCATTGCTGAATGCCGACTGGAAGTAGCCCACGCCCACGAACGGACGGAACACGTTGTCAGCCTGGCCGAAGTGGTACTGGCCGCTCAGTGCGACCGGCTGCTGCTCGACGCTGCCCAGGCGGGCATTGCCCGGGCCCTTCACGCGGTGGTCGAACTTGTCGGCAGCGCCCCACAGTTCAACGGCCCAGTTGTCGTTGACGTAGTAGCTGAAGCTGACGGTCGGCGCCGGGCCGCCATCGACCTTCTTCACGCCTTCGATCGGATCGTTCTTCGGCTGCAGCAGCGTCACCCCGCCAACCACGGCAAAATGCTTGCCCGAGGCGGTGTCGGTGCTGCTGCTGTCCTGGGCGAAAGCGGCCGGCGCAAAGGCGGCGGAAGTCAGCAGGGCGAGGCTCAGAATACGGATGGAGCGCATGGGGGAATCTCCTGATGTTTCTTGTTTTGGGCCCCCGGTTGCGGGGCGAGCACACCGTAGTCGCCCCAACATGAATCGAATCCGACGCGCGTTAAAAAATGGTTTTCCTTGTTCAGCGAGCAGCGCGAAAGCGCTGTTTCAAAGGGGTTTTTGATGCAGCGTGATGTTCATGCTGTTGGAGATGATGTGAGTGTCGAACACCTGTGCATCGGCTTTCCTGCGCAGGTGAACGACGACTGTCGCGTGTTGTTGCTGGGTTCGATGCCGGGCGTGGCATCGCTGCAGGAACAGCAGTACTACGCGCATCCGCGCAATCGCTTCTGGCCGCTGCTGGGCGCGCTGTGCGGTTTCGATGCGGACCTGCCCTACGCGCAGCGCCTGCACGCGCTGGCCGCCGCGCGGGTGGGGCTGTGGGATGTGATCGGCCAGTGCCAGCGGCGCGGCAGCCTGGATGCGGACATTGTGCGTGGCAGCGAAGTGCCCAATGCGCTGCCTGCGTTGATCGCCGCCCTGCCGTCGCTGGTGCTGATCGGCTGCAATGGTGCCGCCGCGGCGCAGGCCTTCCGGCGCTGGGTGCTGCCGCAGCTGGTGGCGCCGCCGCCGGTGCTGGCCTTGCCTTCCACCAGCCCGGCCAATGCCGCCTGGTCCTTGCCCCGCCTGCGCCAGGCCTGGCAGCCGGTGGCCGACGCACTGGCGACATGAAGCGGACATCGGCGGGACAATACGCTACCCACTGGAAGGCCGCGCAGGCCCGTGGCAACAGCGTGTCCCGGTGGCGTGCGTACTGAAAACACTTGTAACGGTTGGCGCTGGCCCCCGCTGGCCGCACAATAGACGTTTCCCTACACCAGATTGCCGGAGTTATCCCCATGGCCGAAATCAAGGAAGCACTTGTCCCCGATATCGGTGACTACAGCGATATCCCGGTAATCGAGGTGCTTGTCGCCGTCGGCGATACGGTCAAGAAGGACCAGGGCCTGGTCACGCTGGAAAGCGACAAGGCCACGATGGAAGTCCCGTCCTCGGTCGCCGGTGTGGTCAAGGAAATCAAGGTCAAGGTCGGCGACAACCTGTCCGAGGGCAAGGTCGTGGCGCTGATCGAAGTGGCCGAAGGCGAAGCCGCCAAGCCCGCCGCTGCCGCCCCGGCTCCGGCCAAGGCCGCTGCCCCGGCTGCCGCCACCCAGAGCGCGCCGGCCCCGGCCGCTGCTGCCCCGGCCGCCCCGGCCGCCAGTGGCGGTGCGGTGGAAGCCCTGGTGCCGGACATCGGTGATTACACCGACATCCCGGTCATTGAAGTGCTGGTCGCCGTGGGCGACACGGTGAAGAAGGACCAGGGCCTGGTCACGCTGGAAAGCGACAAGGCCACCATGGAAGTGCCGTCCTCGGTCGCCGGTGTGGTCAAGGCACTGAAGGTCAAGGTCGGCGACACTCTGTCGCAGGGTGCCGTGGTCGCCATCATCGAAGCTGAGGGCGCCGCCGCTCCGGCCGCTGCTGCCCCGGCCCCGGTGGCTGCCGCGCCGGCCGCCGCCCCGGCCCCGGCCCAGGTCAGCGCCCCGGCGCCGGCCGCCGCCGCCCCGTCTGCGGGCGCGCCGTCCAGCCCGCCGGTGCAGTTCAACGCCGATGGCGTGCTGCCGGCCAAGGTGCCCTATGCCACCCCGGCCGTGCGTGTGTTCGCCCGCGAACTGGGCGTGGACCTGCTGCAGATCAGCGGCACCGAAAAGGGTGGCCGCATCACCAAGGGTGACGTGCAGAAGTTCGTCAAGGCCGCGCTCAGCGGTGGCGTGCCGGCTGCCGGTGGTGCCGCCGTGGCCGCCGGTGGTGGCCTGAACCTGCTGCCGTGGCCGAAGGTCGACTTCAGCAAGTTCGGCGAAACCGAAGTGCAGCCGCTGTCGCGCATCAAGAAGATCTCCGGCGCGAACCTGGCCCGCAACTGGGCGATGATTCCGCACGTCACCCAGTTCGAACAGGCCGACATCACCGACCTGGAAGGCCTGCGCGTGGCGCTGAACAAGGAAAACGAGAAGGCCGGCATCAAGCTGACCATGCTCGCCTTCCTCATCAAGGCCAGCGCCGCGGCACTGAAGAAGTTCCCGGAATTCAACGCTTCGCTCGATGCCAGCGGTGAAAACCTGACCCTGAAGAAGTACTTCCACATCGGCTTTGCCGCCGATACGCCGAACGGCCTGGTCGTGCCGGTCATCCGCGACGTGGACAAGAAGGGCGTGGTGCAGATCGCGCAGGAAACCGGCGAACTGGCCAAGAAGGCGCGCGACGGCAAGCTGGGCCCGGCCGACATGAGTGGCGGCTGCTTCTCGATCAGCTCGCTGGGCGGCATCGGTGGCACCGCGTTCACCCCGATCGTCAATGCACCGGAAGTGGCCATCCTGGGCGTGTCCAAGTCCTCCATCCAGCCGGTCTGGAATGGCAAGGAATTCGCGCCGAAGCTGATGCTGCCGCTGTCGCTGAGCTACGACCACCGCGTCATCGATGGCGCCCTGGCCGCACGCTTCACCACGTACCTGTCGCAGGTACTGGCCGACATGCGCCGCGTGCTGCTGTAAGGCCGCGCTTCGCCCCCACCGTGCGGCCGCTGCCCCTGGCGCGGCCGCGTGAACAGATGCAGTGACAGCCCGCCGGCCCGCCCGGCCGGGCACGAGGAAAACCACCATGGCCACGATTGAAGTCAAGGTTCCCGACATCGGCGATTACAGCGATGTGCCGGTGATCGAAGTGTTGGTCGCCGTCGGCGACACGGTGAAGAAGGACCAGGGCCTGGTGACCCTGGAATCGGACAAGGCCACCCTGGAAGTGCCGTCGTCGGCCGCCGGTGTGGTCAAGGAAATCAAGGTCAAGCTGGGCGACACGCTGTCCGAAGGCGCCGTGGTCGTGCTGCTGGACGCTGAAGGCGCCGCCGAAGCCCCGGCCAAGGCCGCCGCGCCGGCCCCGGCTGCGGCCGCCCCGGCCAGCAAGCCGCCGGTGACCCCGTCGCACCGCGCCCCGGCCGAGCCGGCGGCACCGAAGCCGGCGCTGTCCAGCGGCAAGCCGGCCGACATCGAATGCGAAATGGTCGTGCTGGGCTCGGGCCCGGGCGGCTACACCGCCGCCTTCCGCGCCGCCGACGTCGGCCTGGACACGGTGCTGGTCGAGCGTTACGCCAGCCTCGGCGGCGTCTGCCTCAACGTGGGCTGCATTCCGTCCAAGGCGCTGCTGCACGCCGCTGCGGTCATCGACGAAGTGGCCCATGCCGGTGATTTCGGCGTCGAGTTCGGCAAGCCGACCATCACTCTGGACAAGCTGCGCCAGTACAAGGAAAAGGTCGTCAACCAGCTGACCAAGGGCCTGGCCGGCATGGCCAAGCAGCGCAAGGTCCGCAGCGTGCAGGGCGTGGGCAAGTTTGTTTCCGCCAACGAGCTGGAAATCACCGCCGCTGACGGCAGCACCCAGCTGCTGCGCTTCCAGAAGTGCATCATCGCCGCCGGTTCGCAGGCGGTGAAGCTGCCGAACTTCCCGTGGGACGACAAGCGCGTGATGGATTCCACCGACGCGCTGGAGCTGGCCGAAGTGCCGGGCTCGCTGCTGGTTGTCGGCGGCGGCATCATCGGCCTGGAAATGGCCACCGTGTATGGCGCGCTGGGCAGCAAGGTCACCGTGGTCGAGTTCATGGACCAGCTGATGCCGGGCGCCGACAAGGACCTGGTCAAGCCGCTGGCCGACCGCCTGAAGAAGCAGGGCATTGAAGTGCACCTGAAGACCAAGGCGTCCGGCGTCACCGCCGATGGCAAGGGCATCACCGTCACCTTCGAGGCCGCCGAGGAAGGCCAGGCGCCGGCATTGGCGCAGGGCACCTTCGACCGCGTGCTGGTGGCCGTGGGCCGCTCGCCGAACGGCAAGAAGATCGATGCCGAGAAGGCCGGCGTGCAGGTCACCGATCGCGGCTTCATTCCGGTCGACCGGCAGATGCGCACCAACGTGCCGCACATCTTTGCCATCGGCGATATCGTCGGCAACCCGATGCTGGCCCACAAGGCCACGCACGAGGGCAAGCTGGCCGCCGAAGTGGCTGCCGGCCACAAGAAGGAATGGGTTGCCCGGGTGATCCCGTCGGTGGCCTACACCAACCCGGAAATTGCCTGGGTGGGCGTGACCGAGACCGAAGCCAAGGCAAAGGGCCTGAAGGTTGGCGTGGCCAAGTTCCCGTGGGCCGCCAGCGGCCGCGCGATCGGCATCGGCCGTACCGAAGGCTTCACCAAACTGATCTTCGACGAAGAGACCCACCGCATCATCGGTGGTGCCATCGTCGGCGTGCATGCCGGTGACCTGCTGGCCGAAATCGGCCTGGCCATCGAAATGGGTGCCGAAGCCGAAGACATCGGCCACACCATCCACGCGCACCCGACGCTGAGCGAATCGGTGGCAATGGCCTCGGAAATCTACGACGGCACCATCACCGATCTGTACATGCCGAAGAAGAAGTAACGCGCTCGCGCGCTGTAAACAAAAACCCGGCGAAAGCCGGGTTTTTTGTTGCCTGAAGCATGCGTGGGGCTTCGGTTGCTGCTGTGGCGAGGGTCGGGGCCGCGCCGCGGGTGGCCGGCATTCCGGCAAATGTCCCCCGGCCGCCGCTTGGCGGCGCCAGCCTCCTCCTTGAATTTGCCCGAATGCCTGCCACCCGCGATGCGGCTCGGCTTTCGGCGGACAGAAAGCCGCGCCCTCCACAGCCCGCGCCCGACACACCATCAGCCACGCGTTCTACACGGGAACACAAAAAAACGCGGCGCCTGGTTGCCCGGGCGCCGCGTTGGAGAGAGAGAGCGGTAACGCTTAGAAGCTGACGCTGATGCCGGCCACCGGGCCCTTGAATTCCTGCTTCAGGCCGATGGTGCCGTCGCTGCCCTTCTGGTCCACGTCCAGCTTGAACCAGTCGTAGCCGGCGAACACGCCGAAGTTGTCGGTGAAGCGGTAATCAACGATGGCATTGGCGCGGCTCAGGTCGCCCTTGTAGTCGTCGAAGCTGCCCCAGCGGGTGTTCAGGTACTGGCCCTGCAGGGTGATCATCCACTTTTCCGACGGGGTGAAGCTCAGTCGCGCACCGACCACCGGCGCCACGCCGTCGGCCTTCTCGTCCAGGAACTGGCCTTCATACACGGTGCCCAGATCGGCATAGCCCTTGGTGCTGACCTTGGCGTACTCGGCACCCAGCTGCAGGCCCAGGTCGAACTTCTCGGTGTCCACCACCGAGTAGTCGTACACCAGGCTGGCCACCTGGTACTTCAGTTCGGCCTTGACGAAGCTGTCGGCCGGCACGTTGACGTCACCGAAGGTGATGTCCTGGCCCAGCGTCTCGCGGCGGTCCTTGTCGTACTTGAAGTAGTTGAACAGCAGGCGCTGGCGGTCGCTGATGCGGAACATGCCGTCGATGCGCGGTTCCCATTCCTTGCCGCCCAGCTTGAAGTCCTCGGAGAAGCCGATGTCCTGTCCGGCCACGTTGGTCTGGCCACGCAGCGTGTTGTCCGAATCGATGTTCATCGCACCCAGGCGCAGGGCGAAGCGGTCATCGCCTTCCGCAGCTTGGGCGGACGAAGCGAAGGAAGCGCCAGCGGCGAGCAGCGAGAGGGCGAGCAGGGTGGGTACGGAGCGCATCAGAGAGTCCTTGCGGTGGTTCATTCGGGATGAAAGCCACTGTGCCGGACGCGCGCGTCCACCCTACGTGAACGTATGGTCCACGTTGCGTGGACGGTTCAGCGCGGTCATGACGTTGCAAAGAAGATGGCCCCGGAGCGCGCTTCGGGGCCATCCTGGGACCTGCTGGGCGGAGCATCGACGAGGAAGTGCAGCAGGCAGGTCGAAAGGTCAGACTGCAGGCGTGCGGGAAAGTTCCCGGCCGTGCGACCAAAGTTCAATGCGCTGCGCTGCAGCATGCGGCGGACGCCATTGTCCCCCTGCTGGGCCGTAAAAAACCTGCCGTTCCCGCAACTTGCGGCTTCCGGGATGAACAGGCAGCGGTTGTCTCGCAAATTGTCCCATTGCTATAATTTGGCGGCTCGATGAGGCACCCCCTGTTTTAGCGGCCTCAGCCATTCACTTGTAACCACGTGGGACGTCCTGTGCTGAACTCCGTTGAAGCGGGTCGGCGACTGATGCTGCGCGCCGCGGTCTACCCGCTGGCTGCAGTCGCTGTGCTGGCTCTGGCCTTCCTCCTGGTAGGGCCGAAGTACGCCCTTGGCGCCCTGGCGTCCGGGGTGGCGATCTCGGCCGGTGGCTGGGTCGCGGCACGGATGGCGCTCAGTGGTGGGGCGGTGGCAGCGGGTTCGGCGATGGCGCGGCTGATTGTCGCGATTGTCGCCAAGTGGGTCGTGGTTTTCGGCGTCCTGCTGGTGGGGTTCCTGGTCTTCAAGCTGCCTGCATTGGCGCTGCTGGCCGGTATCGCCGTCGGTTTGATGTTCCAGGTCCTGGCCATGGCCAGGCGTTGACAAAAATTCAATTAACGAAGGTTCCGGACACATGGCGGGCGAGGCTCTAACCCCTACCAGCTACATCCAGCATCACCTGCAGAACCTGACCGCCCCGGTCGGTAACGGCGAAGGGATGTTCTGGCACATCCACGTCGATACGTTCCTCACCGCGGTCCTGATGGGCCTGGTGATCGTGGTCGCGTTCTGGCTGGGCACCCGCAAGGCCACCGCTGGCGTGCCGGGCAAGTGGCAGGCCTTCGTGGAAATCTGCCTGGAGTTCGTCGACCGCCAGGCCAAGGACACCTACCACGGCAAGAGCAAGCTGGTCACGCCGATCGCCATCACCATCTTCTTCTGGATTCTGCTGATGAATCTGCTGAAGATGATCCCGGCCGATTTCATCGCCAAGCCGCTGGAAATGGCCGGTATCCACTACTGGAAGCCGGTGCCGACCGCTGACGTCAACGCCACCCTGGGCATGGCCTTCAGCGTGTTCTTCCTGATGCTGTTCTTCGCCCTGCGTGCGAAGGGCCTGGGCGGTTTCATCAAGGAATTCCTGACGGCGCCGTTCGGCAAGTGGATGATGCCGTTCAACCTGATCCTCAACATCGTCGAGTGGCTGAGCAAGCCGATCTCGCTGGCGATGCGACTGTTCGGCAACATGTTCGGCGGCGAAATCGTGTTCCTGCTGATCTGGGTGCTGGGTGGTGCCGGTTTCTTCGGTGCCATTGCCGGTGGTGCGTTCGGCCTTGGCTGGATGCTGTTCCACCTGCTGGTGATCCCGCTGCAGGCCTTCATCTTCATGATGCTGTCGATCGTGTACCTGAGCCTGTCGGAAGACGCTCACTAAAGTTCCAAGCTTCAACGCGTTTCAACCTTCATCCGTTTCATCACCCTTAGCAACTTAGTTCCTGGAGATAACCATGTACTTCGCCGTCCTGACCAACTTCGCGCAGATTCAGAGCTCCACCGCCCTTGCCGTCGGCATCATGATCGGCCTGGCCGCGCTGGGCGCCGGTCTGGGTCTGGCCATCATGGCTGGTAAGTTCCTGGAGTCGGCCGCCCGCCAGCCGGAACTGATCCCGGTCCTGCAGGTCCGCATGTTCATCACCGCCGGCCTGATCGACGCCGCGTTCATCATCTCGGTCGCCGTCGGCCTGCTGCTGGCCTTCGCCAACCCGCTGTCGGCCGCCTTCGCTGGCGCCGTCACCAAGGCTCTGGCCGGCTGATACAGCGGTTTGAGACGACCGGGTGCTGATGCACCCGGTTTCGGATGAAGGTCCGGGTGCGCCGCTCCGGCGGCGCATCCACCCCGAAACCAGCGATCGAGCTAACCATGAATATCAATTTCACCCTTCTTGCGCAGGCGCTCGCCTTCGCTGGTCTGATCTGGATCATCGCGACCAAGATCTGGCCGCCGCTGATGAACGCGATCGAAGAGCGCCAGCAGAAGATTGCTGAAGGCCTCGCCGCTGCCGACCGCAGCCAGAAAGATCTGGCCCAGGCGCAGGAAAAGGTCAACGAAGCACTGAAGGACGCACGCACCAAGGCCAACGAGATCATCGACCAGGCCCACGCGCGCGCCAACCAGATCGTCGACGCTGCCCGTACCGAAGCGATCACCGAAGCCACCCGTCAGAAGGAACTGGCCCAGGCTGAAATCGACGCCGCCGCCAACCGTGCCCGTGAAGATCTGCGCAAGCAGGTGTCCGCGCTGGCCGTGACCGGTGCCGAAAAGCTGCTCAAGCGCGAAATCGACGCCAACGCCCACAAGGCGCTGCTCGACGAGCTGGCCTCGGAGATCTAAGGATGAGCCAGGCCCTCACGCTTGCCCGCCCGTACGCCCGCGCCGCCTTCGCGACCGCGCGCGACGAAGGCACGTTCGCGCCGTGGTCGGACGCCCTCGCGTTCTCCGCCCACGTCGCCGCCGACCCGCGCGTGGCGGCCCTGCTCGCCAACCCGGAGCTGGGTCGTGACGACGCCGTCGCCCTGCTGGCGCCGGTGAACCACGGCGAAAGCTACTCGCGTTTCCTGGCCATCCTGGCCGAATCGCATCGTCTGCCGCTGCTGCCGGAAATCGCCGGCATGTACGACGCCCTGCGCGCCGAAGCCGAACAGGTGGTCAAGGCCACCGTGACCTCGGCCGCCGAACTGTCGGCCGGCGAGCTGGACGCGATCAAGGTCGCGCTGCGCAAGCGCTTCAACCGCGAGGTCGATGTGACCACCGCGGTGGATGCCTCGCTGATCGGCGGCGCCGTGATCGATGCCGGCGACGTGGTCATTGATGGTTCGCTGAAGGGCAAGCTGGCCCGTCTGCAGACCGCGCTCGCTAACTGAATTCATTTAACGTCCGGCCCCGCTGCCGGCACTAGGACTTGACGATGGCAACCACGCTCAACCCCTCCGAAATCAGCGAACTGATCAAGAACCGCATCGAGAAGGTCAAGCTGGCCGCGGAATCGCGCAACGAAGGCACCGTGACCAGCGTGTCCGACGGCATCGTGCGCATCTTCGGTCTGGCCGACGTGATGCAGGGCGAAATGATCGAACTGCCGAACAACACCTTCGCCCTGGCCCTGAACCTGGAGCGCGACTCGGTCGGCGCCGTGGTCCTGGGTGACTACGAGAACCTGCGCGAAGGCGACGTCGCCAAGACCACCGGTCGCATCCTGGAAGTGCCGGTCGGTCCGGAACTGCTGGGCCGCGTGGTGAACGCCCTGGGCGAACCGATCGACGGCAAGGGCCCGCTGGGCACCGACGTCACCGCCCCGGTGGAGCGCGTTGCTCCGGGCGTGATCTGGCGCAAGTCGGTCGACCAGCCGGTGCAGACCGGTTACAAGTCGGTCGACTCGATGATCCCGATCGGCCGTGGCCAGCGCGAGCTGATCATCGGCGACCGCCAGACCGGCAAGACCGCCATGGCCATCGATGCGGTGATCAACCAGAAGGGCACCGGCATCAAGTGCGTGTACGTTGCGATCGGCCAGAAGGCTTCGACCATCGCCAACATCGTGCGCAAGCTGGAAGAGAACGGCGCGCTGGCCCACACCATCGTGGTTGCCGCTACCGCTTCCGAATCGGCTGCCATGCAGTACATCAGCGCCTACTCGGGCTGCACCATGGGTGAGTACTTCATGGACCGCGGCGAAGACGCGCTGATCGTGTACGACGATCTGTCCAAGCAGGCCGTGGCCTACCGCCAGATCTCGCTGCTGCTGAAGCGCCCGCCGGGCCGTGAAGCCTACCCGGGTGACGTGTTCTACCTGCACTCGCGCCTGCTGGAACGCGCTGCCCGCGTGTCCGAGGAATACGTCGAGAAGTTCACCGAAGGCAAGGTCACCGGCAAGACCGGTTCGCTGACCGCGCTGCCGATCATCGAAACCCAGGCCGGCGACGTGTCCGCCTTCGTTCCGACCAACGTGATCTCGATCACCGACGGCCAGATCTTCCTGGAAACCGACCTGTTCAACGCCGGCATCCGCCCGGCCGTGAACGCCGGTATCTCGGTGTCGCGCGTCGGTGGCTCGGCCCAGACCAAGATCATCAAGAAGCTGTCGGGCGGCATCCGTATCTCGCTGGCCCAGTACCGTGAACTGGCTGCGTTCGCGCAGTTCGCCTCGGACCTGGACGAAGCGACCCGCAAGCAGCTGGAGCGCGGCCAGCGCGTGACCGAGCTGATGAAGCAGAAGCAGTACGCGCCGATGTCCATCGCCAACCAGGCGCTGTCGATCTACGCCGTCAACGAGGGCTACCTGGACGACGTGCCGGTCAACAAGCTGCTGGCGTTCGAAGAAGGCCTGCACGCCCACTTCGCCAACACCCAGGGCGAACTGGTCAGCAAGGTCAACGCCACCGGCGGCTGGGACAACGACATCGAAGGTGCCTTCAAGAAGGGCATCGCCGAGTTCAAGACCACCGGCAGCTGGTAATCGCGGTCCTGTAGAGCGGAGCCATGCTCCGCTGGACCAGATGACAAACGGTTGAACAACGCGGGGCAGCAGCCCCGCGCCACGGGAAACAAGAGATGGCAAGCGGACGCGAAATCAAAACCAAGATCAAGAGCGTGCAGAACACCCGCAAGGTGACGCGCGCCCTGGAAATGGTCTCGGCCTCCAAGATCCGCAAGGCGCAGGATCGGATGAAGACCTCGCGTCCGTACGCGCAGGCGATGAAGCAGGTGATCGGCCACCTGGCCCAGGCCAGCACCGATTACCAGCATCCGTTCCTGGTCGAGCGTGAGCAGGTCAAGCGGGTCGGGTTCATCGTGATCTCCTCCGATCGCGGCCTGGCTGGCGGCCTGAACAACAACCTGTTCCGCAAGATGCTGGGCGAAGCCAAGGCATGGCAGGACAAGGGTGCCGAAGTGGACCTGGTGACCATCGGCCAGAAGGCATCGACCTTCTTCCGCCGCGTGAAGGTCAACATGGTCGGCAGCGTGACCCACATCGGCGACGTGCCGAAGCTGGAATCGCTGATCGGTGTGATCAAGGTCATGCTCGACGCCTTCACCGAAGGCAAGGTCGACCGTGTGTACCTGGTCTACAACCGCTTCGTGAACACCATGACGCAGAAGGCCAGCTTCGATCAGCTGCTGCCGCTGCCGCCGGCTGAAAAGCAGGTCGCTCACCACGACTGGGACTACCTGTACGAACCCGATGCCGCGACCGTGCTGGAGCACGTGATGACGCGTTACATCGAATCGCTGGTGTACCAGGCACTGCTGGAAAACGTCGCCTCCGAACATGCCGCACGCATGGTCGCGATGAAGGCGGCGAGCGACAACGCCAACAAGCTGATCGGCGAACTGCAGCTCGTCTACAACAAGGCGCGCCAGGCAGCGATCACCCAGGAAATCTCCGAAATCGTCGGCGGCGCGGCAGCAGTCTGACCGCGTTCGTTCAAAGCACACATTTAGAGGATGCAGCAATGAGTCAGGGCAAGATCGTTCAGATCATCGGCGCGGTCGTCGACGTCGAATTCCCGCGTGAGTCGGTGCCGAAGGTGTATGACGCACTGAAGGTCGACAACACCGAAATCACCCTCGAAGTCCAGCAGCAGCTGGGCGACGGCGTGGTGCGTACCATCGCCCTCGGTTCCACCGATGGCCTGAAGCGCAACCTGGTGGCCACCAACACCGACCGCGGCATCTCCGTGCCGGTCGGCGCTGGCACCCTGGGCCGCATCATGGACGTGCTGGGCCGTCCGATCGACGAAGCCGGCCCGGTGGCCGCCAGCGACAGCTGGGAAATCCACCGTGCAGCCCCGTCGTACGAAGACCAGAGCCCGGCCACCGAACTGCTGGAAACCGGCATCAAGGTCATCGACCTGATGTGCCCGTTCGCCAAGGGCGGCAAGGTCGGCCTGTTCGGCGGCGCCGGCGTCGGCAAGACCGTCAACATGATGGAACTGATCAACAACATCGCCAAGGCGCACAGCGGTCTGTCCGTGTTCGCCGGCGTGGGTGAGCGTACCCGTGAGGGCAACGACTTCTACCACGAAATGAAGGACTCCAACGTCCTGGACAAGGTGGCGATGGTGTACGGCCAGATGAACGAGCCGCCGGGCAACCGTCTGCGCGTCGCCCTGACCGGCCTGACCATGGCCGAGTACTTCCGCGACGAGAAGGACGAAAACGGCAAGGGTAAGGACGTCCTGCTGTTCGTCGACAACATCTACCGCTACACCCTGGCCGGTACCGAAGTGTCGGCACTGCTGGGTCGTATGCCGTCCGCCGTGGGTTACCAGCCGACCCTGGCCGAGGAAATGGGCGTTCTGCAGGAACGCATCACCTCGACCAAGAACGGTTCGATCACCTCGATCCAGGCCGTCTACGTGCCCGCCGATGACTTGACCGACCCGTCGCCGGCGACCACCTTCGCCCACCTGGACTCGACCGTCACCCTGTCGCGTTCGATCGCCTCGCTGGGTATCTACCCGGCCGTCGATCCGCTGGATTCCACCAGCCGCCAGATGGACCCGCTGGTCATCGGCCACGAGCACTACGACACCGCCCAGCGCGTCCAGCAGACCCTGCAGAAGTACAAGGAACTGAAGGACATCATCGCCATCCTGGGCATGGACGAACTGTCCGAAGAAGACAAGCAGGCCGTGTCGCGCGCCCGCAAGATCGAGCGCTTCTTCAGCCAGCCGTTCCACGTGGCCGAAGTGTTCACCGGTTCGCCGGGCAAGTACGTGCCGCTGAAGGACACCATCCGTGGCTTCAAGGCCATCGTCGATGGCGAATACGACCACCTGCCGGAGCAGGCGTTCTACATGGTCGGCGGCATTGAAGAAGCGGTCGAGAAGGCCAAGAAGATGGCTGAGAAGGCCTGATCATGAGCACCATTCGTTGCGACATCGTCAGCGCTGAACAGGAAATCTTCCGTGGCGAAGCGACCCTGGTCGTGGCGACCGGTGAGCTGGGCGAGCTGGGCATTGCGCCCAAGCACGCCCCGCTGATCACCCGACTCAAGCCCGGCAAGGTCGTGGTCACCACGCCGAACGGCGAGCAGCTGGATTTCGCCATTTCCGGCGGCATCCTGGAAGTGCAGCCGCAGGTAGTGACCGTGCTGGCCGACACGGCCATCCGCGCCCAGGACATCGACGAAGCCTCGGTCCGCAAGGCCAAGGAAGAAGCCGAGCGCATCCTGGCCAACCGTGGTGAAGCGATGGAAGTGGCCGAAGCCCAGCAGAAGCTGGCCGAAGCCGTGGTCCAGCTGCAGGCCCTGGAACGTCTGCGCAAGAACCTGAAGCACTGAGGTTCACCCGCAGCACCCACGAAAACGCCGGCCCAGTGCCGGCGTTTTTGTTTGTGCGGATAATGGGCCGAGGCGCGTAGAGTCGACCGTTGGTCGACTATCGCGCGCACCGCCTCAGCGGTAGACCACATACCGCATCAGCAGGAACGACACGCACGCCAGGCCGCCTTCCACCAGCGGCTTGGCCAGCCATGCGTACTGCAGGCCCAGCGCATGGTCGGCGGCGGCCACCAGCAGGGTGCTGGCGATCGTCACCAGCGCCCACAGCGGCAGGAAGCGCGCGAACCGGCGCCACCCCAGCCGCTGGCGGCCCTGGCCATCGGCGAAGGTGTAGCGCCCGTTGAGCCAGAACCCCAGCAGCATGCCGCCCACGCGCCCGGCCACGTTGGCCGGCACCACCGGCATGCCCGCCGCCGTGCAGGCGACGAACAGCAGCCAGTCCAGCAGCAGCTGGGCCAGGCCGACAACAAGGTAGGAACGTCCCTGGCGGAACAGGCTCATGGCGGACGGCAATGGCAATGGATGCCCATGTTAACGGCCTGCGTTCTAGAATCGTCGGCAACGACCTACGGATAGCCGCCCATGACCCAACCCCTGCACGTGATCATCCTGGCCGCCGGCGCCGGCAAGCGCATGAAGTCGGTGCTGCCCAAGGTGCTGCAGCCGATCGCCGGGCAGCCGATGCTGGCGCATGTGATCGCCACCGCGCGCGAACTGCAGCCGGCGGCGATCCACGTGGTCTACGGTCATGGTGGCGATGCGGTCCGCCAGCGCTTCGCCGGCCAGCCGGACCTGCTGTGGGCCGAACAGGCGCAGCAGCTGGGCACCGGCCACGCCGTGGCCCAGGCCATGCCCGAAGTGCCCGACGCCGCGCAGGTGCTGGTGCTGTACGGCGATGTGCCGCTGATCCGCGCGCAGACCCTGCGTGACCTGCTGGCGCAGCCGGGCCGCCTGGCGGTGCTGGTGGCCGAGATGGACGACCCGACCGGCTACGGCCGCATCCTGCGCGATGCCGAGGGCAAGGTCGGCGCCATCGTCGAACAGAAGGATGCCGATGACGAGCAGCGCCGCATCCGCATCATCAACACCGGCATCATCACCGCCGAATCGACCGCGCTGCGGCGCTGGCTGTCGCAGCTGTCCAACCGCAACGCGCAGGGCGAGTACTACCTGACCGATGTGTTCGCCTTCGCCGCCCATGAGTTCACCCCGGCGGAGATGGCCCTGGTGGCCGACGCCCAGGAAGCCGAAGGCGCGAACGACCCCTGGCAGCTTTCGCAGCTGGAACGTGCGTGGCAGCGCCGCGCGGTGCGCGCCCTGTGCACCCAGGGCGCGCGCGTGCTCGACCCGGCGCGCGTGGATGTACGCGGCCAGGTGACCGTGGGCAGCGACGTGCAGATCGACGTGGACGTGATCCTGGAAGGCACCGTGGTGCTGGCCGATGGCGTAAGCATCGGGCCGTTCACCCGCTTGAAGGACGTGACGCTTGGGCCGGGCACCGAAGTGCGCGCGCACTGCGATCTGGAAGGCGTGGTGAGCGAAGGCGCCGCACAGATCGGCCCGTTCGCGCGGCTGCGCCCGGGCACGGTGCTGGCCGACGGCGTGCACGTGGGCAACTTCGTGGAAACCAAGAAAGTCACCCTGGGCGTGGGCAGCAAGGCCAACCACCTGACCTACCTGGGCGATGCGGTGATCGGCAGCAAGGTGAACATCGGCGCCGGCACCATCACCTGCAACTATGACGGGGTGAACAAGTCGACCACGACCATCGGCGACAACGCCTTCATCGGTTCCAACAGTGCGCTGGTGGCGCCGGTGCTGATCGGCGAGGGCGCCACCATTGCGGCGGGCTCGGTCATCACCCGCACCGCACCCGATGGCAAGCTGACCCTGGCGCGCGCACGACAGGAAACCATCGATGGCTGGAAGCGCCCGATCAAGAAGTCCTGAGCCACGTGTGCCGCACGCCGATGAGCTCGGCGTGCTGCCAGGCATCGAACAGCGCGCCGGCGAGCTGCTGAAGGGCCATGATGCCTATCAGGTGTTTGCCGGGCATGGCCTGGATCTGCCTGCGCTACACGAAGGTCTGCGGCGCCGGCAGGTGTGGGTGGTGGATGCGGCCGACGGCGGAATCGCCGGTTACCTGCTGGCCGGTGAACTGGCAGGTGAGTTCCATGTGCTGCAGATGGATGTAGATCCCGCGCACGCGCGCCGGGGCCATGGACGTGCGCTGTTGCGCCACGCATTGGCGATGGCCAGGGCAGACGGCTATCCGGCAGCGGTACTGACCACGTTGAGCGATGTGCCGTGGAACGCGGCCTTCTACGCCAGCGAAGGATTCGTCACGGTGCCGGAAGCGGAATGGGGCGCCGGCCTGCAGGCCGTGATGGCCGAAGAGGCTGCGTTGGCGTTTCCGATGCATCTGCGGGTCGCGATGCGTCGGGTGCTGTAGCGGCCGACCTTGATCGGCCTATCCACGCATGGCGTGGATCTACTGCCGCCGGCCATGGTCCTATCCCCGGTAGATCCACGCCATGCGTGGATACGGCCCCCCGTTCACCCCACCGGCAACAGGATCGACACGCACAGCCCGCCCTCGCCGCGGTTCTGCAATGACACCCGCCCGCCGTGCGCTTCCACGATTTCCCGGGTCAGCGCCAGGCCCAGCCCGGTGCCGTTGCGCTTGGTGGAATAGAACGGCATCAGCGCGTTCTGCAGCACCTGCTCGTTCATGCCCTTGCCGCGGTCCAGCACATCCAGCCGCAGCCACTGCGGCAGACGGGTCAGCTGCACCTGCACATCGTCGTTGGGCGGGTCGGCTTCGGCGCAGGCTTCATGCGCGTTCTTCAGCAGGTTCAACAGCGCCTGGCCGAACTGGGCGATGTCGATGCGGCTGCTCAGGTCTTCGCTGGGCGGGTGGTCCATGGTGAACGGAATCTGCTGGCCCAGGCTCGCCAGGAACGGCGCCCAGTGCACGGTCTGCAGCTGCGGCTGCGGCAGCTTGGCAAAGCGCGCGTAGCCGCGGATGAAGCCTTCCAGGTGGCGTGCGCGGTCTTCGATGGTGCTGAAGATCTCGGGCAGGCGGTCGAAACGCTCGCGCTTCA
The DNA here is from genome assembly GCF_010894375.1 of Stenotrophomonas sp. B1-1. Taxonomy (NCBI): domain Bacteria; kingdom Pseudomonadati; phylum Pseudomonadota; class Gammaproteobacteria; order Lysobacterales; family Lysobacteraceae; genus Stenotrophomonas; species Stenotrophomonas sp. B1-1. The sequence continues at coordinate 73,657 of NZ_JAAIUZ010000007.1, forward strand.
CCAGCTCGCCGCCGGAATGGGCCAGCGAGGCGATCGGCGCCAGCGAGTTGTTCAACTCATGGCTGATCACCCGGATCACCTTCTTCCAGGTCTGCACTTCCTGCCGCCGCAGTTCGGCGGTCAGCAGCCGCACCAGCAGCAGATCGTGCGGGCGGCCGTTCAGATGGAACGCGCGCCGCGACAGGTGGTAGACCTGTTCGTCGTCCTCGTCCACTTCGGTACCGTCGTCCACGTCCGGGCGCACTGCGAACAGGCTGTCGCCGCCGCGCTCGATGGCATCGCGCAGCTCCACCGGCATCTGCTCCAGCACATCCTGCAGCCGTTGGCCCTCCAGCTTCCAGCCGCCGTGCAGCAGCTTGCGTGCAGCCAGGTTGGAAAACACCACGCGCGCAATGCCATCGCCACCGGCGGCGATCAGCAGCATGGCCACCGGCGTGTTCTGCACCATGGTGTCCAGCAGCAGCTCGCGCTGCACCAGGCCCTGGCGCTGTTCGCGCAGCACATCGCCCAGTTCGCGGTGGGCCTGCACCAGGTCACCCAGCTCGTCGTTGCCTGGCCAATGCACGCTGAAGTTGTATTCGCCGTCGCGGTAGCTGCTGGTGGTGCCGGCCAATGCCCGCATCAGCGATCGCACCGGTGCGGTGGCACGGCGCAGCGCCCACCACATCAGCGCCAGCAGCAGCACGGTGGACACCAGGGTGACCGCCCAGCCGTGGTCCAGCCAGTAGGCCAGCAACCACGGCAATGCCGCAGCCAGCGCCAGCACCGGCAGCAGGCGCAGGAACAGGCGGAAGGTGAACGAGCGCCGCTTCATTCGCGCGGAATGCCGTGGCGATCCATGCGGCGATACAACGCCTGCCGGCTCAACCCCAGTTCGGCGGCCGCCTGCGCAATCACCCCGTGGTTGCGTGCCAGCACCTCTTCAATACGCGCGCGGTCCGGGTCATTGCCGGCACTGGGCGCCGGGCGTGCTGCGGCCGGCGCGCGCGGCAGGTTCAGATCGGTCACCTCGATGCGCGGGCCACTGGCCAGCAGTTCGGCGCGCTGGATCACATTGCGCAGTTCGCGCACGTTGCCCGGCCACGGGTGGCGCTGCAGCGCGGCCGCGGCGGCGCTGGACAGCGGCTTGCCGGCGGCCAGGAAGCGCTCGGCCAGCGGCAGGATGTCACCGGGCCGCTCGGCCAGCGGCGGTAGTGCCAGCTCCACGGTGTTCAAGCGGTAATACAGATCTTCGCGGAAGCTGCCGTCGCGGATCATCGCCGGCAGGTCCGCATTGGTCGCGCTGACCACGCGCACCTTCACCTGCCGCTCGCGGTTGGAGCCCAAGCGCTCGAAGCGGCCGGTTTCCAGTACGCGCAGCAGTTTCATCTGCCCGCCCAAGGACAGGTTGCCGATCTCATCCAGGAACAGCGTGCCGCCGTCGGCCGCCTCGAACTTGCCCTCGCGTGCCTTGTTGGCACCGGTATAGGCACCGGCCTCGGCGCCGAACAGTTCGGCTTCGATCAGTTCCGAGGGCAGCGCGCCGCAGTTCACCGCCACGAACGGGCCCTTGGCCGCCAGTGAATTGGCCTGGATGATCTGCGCGATCTTTTCCTTGCCGGCGCCATTGGGGCCGGTGATCAGCACCGGCAGTTCCGAGCGTGCCACCTGGCAGGCCAGGGCGATGATGCGCTCGCTGGCTGGATCGGCGAACACCGCATCACACAGCTCGTACTTGGTTTCCAGCGCCGTGCGCTGGCGCTGTTCGCGGGCGCGGCGCTGGTCCAGCTCGCGGCGCGCCTCGGACAGCTCCAGCAGGTTGTTCACCGTGGTCAGCAGCTTGCGGTCATCCCACGGCTTGGCCAGGTAGTCGGCGGCACCGGCCTTCACCAGGTCCACCGCACTGCTCAGGTGGGTCCAGGCGGTCAGCAGGATGACCGGCAGATCGGGGTGGCGCGCGCGGATCTGCGCGAACAGTGCTTCGCCTTCCTCACCGGAGGTGGTGTCTTCGGTGAAGTTCATGTCCTGGATCACCAGATCCACCGGCTGCGATTCCAGCAGGGCCAGCCCATCGGCCGGGCTCTGCGCCTGCAGGGTGTCGATGTCATGCAGGGAAAACAGCACGTCCAACGCGGTAGCTACGCTGGCGTTGTCGTCGATGATCAGGATCGCAGGCATGGACGCATTCTGGAGAAGGGATGGGTGGCGCCAAGAGAGCCGTGACCGGCGCCACCCATCAAGCATAGCCAAACCCGTGGCCGCGCAGGGCCCGGGGGTACGTCTCAGGCCCCGCGGGTGGCCACCGCCGGCGGTACCGCGGCGGCGCGCCGGGCCGGGCCGAACACCGCGATCTGGCCCAGCACCCACAGCAGCAGGGCGCCCAGCGGCAGGTACAGCAGCGGCATGCGCGGCAGCTCGTACATGTTCATCAGGGCCAGGTTGATGGCGTAGGCCGCCAGCATGCCCAGCACGATGCCCAGGGTGGCCAGCAGGAAGTTCTCGGTCTGGAAGTAGCGCAGGATCTGCCCGCGGGTGGCACCCAGCGCACGGCGGATGCCGATCTGCTTGCTGCGCTGCTGCACCCAGAAGCTGGCCAGGCCGACGATGCCCAGGGCCGTGACCACCAGCAGCGCCACGCACACCGTCACCAGCAGGCCGACCATGGCGCGGTCGTTGCTGAAGTACTTCTGGCGCTGTTCTTCATAGGTCATCTTTTCGCGCATCAGGCGGTTGGGATCGTTGCGTTCCAGTGCAGCCACCGCGGCCTTCAGCACCTCGTCGCGGCGCTCCGGTGCGGTGCGCAGCATGTAGGTGCCGCCTTCGTCGAAGCCACGGCGCAGCGGCATCAGCATCGATTCGGACCAGTTGTTGGCCCAGCCGGTGGGGGTGGTGAGCGTATCGACGATGCCGATCACATGCAGCGGCTGCTTGCCCATGTAGTAGGTCTTGCCCAGCGCATTGCCGTTGGGTTCCATCTTCGCGGCGGTGGCCTGGGTGAAGATCACCGGGATCGCCTTGTCCTGCGAACCGGCCTTGCTGACCACTTCATAGTCCCGGTATTCGTCGGGCTGGAAGTCACGCCCGGCGATCACGTTGATGCCCATGGTGCGGATGCCGTCTTCGGACATCGTGTACATCGACGCTTCCGTGGTCGGCTGTTCCTGGTCCTGCTGGCGCTGGATGCTGCTGCTTGAAGAACCGCCGCGGAAGGGGACCTGGTTGATGATGGTGGCGCTGGTGACGCCGGGAATGGCGCGCAGCGAGGCCAGGTCTTCGCGGGTGCGGGCCAGGCCGTTGGTCTGCTTGCCGATGCCGCTCACGCGCACCATCACCAGTTCGTTCTCGGCAATGCCGCTGGGCATGCTGATCTTTTCCACGCGCTGGCTGACCAGGAACAGCGCATTGCAGACGATGGCGCAGGTCAGGGCGACTTCCAGCACGATCAGGGCGGCAGCGGTCTTGTGCCGGCGCAGGGTGCTGAGGATGGGGCGGATGTCCATGGGAGTCCTCGTTCGGGTGCTTACTGCGACTTGAGCTGGATGGCCGGGGTGACCTGCATCGCGCGCCAGGCGGGCAGGAAGCCGGCTGCAAGGCTGGCAAACAGGGTCAGGCCGATGGCCAGCAGCAGCATGCTGCCGTCCAGGTGGGCCAGCTTGGCGTAGTCCACCGGCTGCTGGCGCACCGCGAACAGACCGAGCAGGGCCACGCCGATGCCGAGCACGCCGCCGACCACGCCCACCGCACCGGCTTCCACCAGGCACTGCAGGAAGATCTGGCCGCGGCTGGCGCCCAGCGCACGGCGCACGCCGATTTCACCGCTGCGGCGCAGGAACTTGGCCAGCAGCAGGCCCACCGTGTTGACCAGGCACACGCCCAGGAAGCCCAGCGCCAGCCACAGCTGCAGGCGCACATCGCTGGGCACCGCGCCGTTGAAATCCAGCCACTCCATCACGTTGCGCAGGCGCACATTCGGCGGGCGCTCGAAGCGGCCGGCCTCACGCTGCTGGCTGGAGTAGTTTTCCAGGTAGCGGCGGTAGTCGTCGGCCTTTTCCGGCGGCACTTCGGCCCAGTACTGGAGCCAGGTGCAGGGCGCGTTCAACGAATAGCTGTTGCCGTCCGGGTTCTCGCCGAAGCAGTTCATGTTGCCGCCGCTGCCCAGCTTCATGTCGAAGGAGGTGGTGACCGGCAGCAGCAGATCCTCATCCTTGCCGTAGCTGCCGGTGGTCAGGTCGAAGAACTGCGGTTCGGGATTCCATTCCTTCATCACGCCCACGATGCGGAAGCTCTGGCCATCCATGCGGATGTCCTTGCCCACGCTGTTGCCGCCCTGGTACAGCTTGTCGTTCAGCGCCTTGGAGATGACCACCACGCGCGCGCGGCCCTCATCGTCCTGGCGGGTCCAGGGGCGGCCGTACTGCATGGGCACGTTGAACATCGGGAAGAAGTCGGCCGAGGTCCAGCGCGTATCGATCGTGAACGGCTGCAGGGTGCTGCTGTCCGGTTCGATGGTACCGCCGCCGGCGCTCATCAAGGCCTGGCGTTCGGCCTTGGCTTCGCGCAGCAGCGCCTCGCCGTCGAAGCGGGTCATCTGCGAATTGGGCTCTTCGCCGGGCACGTAGCCACCGCGCGGGCCCGGGTCCAGCTGCACGTAGAACAGGCGATCGCTCTTGTCCGGAATCGGATCGCCGGAGAGCACATGGAAGACGGTCAGGGTGGTCATCGAGGCACCGATGCCCAGCGCGATGGCCACCACCATCAGCGCGGTCAGCACCTTGTTGCGGCGGAAGCTGCGCGCCGCCAGGCGGGCGTAGTAGGCGAACATGGTCAGGCCCTCACTCGTTCACGGCAACGATGCGGCGCGGCGTGGCCAGCACCGGCTCACGCACCAGGTCGGTCACCTGGCCGTCGACAATGTGTACGTTGCGCTGCGCGCGCGCGGCCAGTTCCGGATCATGGGTGACCATGACGATGGTGGTGCCGGCGGCGTTGATCTCTTCCAGCAGCTCCATCACCCCGCGTGCCATCTGCGTGTCCAGGTTGCCGGTCGGTTCGTCGGCCAGCAGCAGGCGCGGGCTGCCAGCCAGGGCACGGGCAATCGCCGCGCGCTGCTGCTGGCCGCCGGACAGTTCGTTGGGGTAGTGCTTCATGCGCGAGCCCAGGCCGACCTGGGTCAGCGCCTTTTCAATGCGCTCGCGGCGCTCGTTGGCGCTCATCTTGCGGTAGCGCAGCGGCACATCCACGTTGTCGAACAGGTTCAGGTCGGGAATCAGGTTGAAGCCCTGGAAGATGAAGCCGATCTTCTGGTTGCGCAGGCGGCTGCGCGCATCATCGCCCAGCGTGCTCACGTCCTGGCCGTCCAGCAGATAGGTGCCGCTGGTGAAGGTTTCCAGCAGGCCGGCAATGTTGAGGAAGGTGGTCTTGCCGGAGCCGGACGGGCCGGTGACGGCCATGAATTCGCCTTCCTTCACCTGCAGTTCCAGTGAGCGCAGTGCGTGGGTTTCCACCTGTTCGGTGCGGAAGACCTTGGCGACCGAACGCATTTCGAGCATGTACATGGGGTGTCCTCTCTCCAGGATGTGTCAGTTGACGGAGACGCGTTCGGCGTCCTTGAACAGGTCGCTGCCGGAGACCACGATGCGGTCGCCCGGCTGCACACCCGACTTGATTTCCACTTCGCCCAGGCTGCTGACGCCCAGCTCCACCGGTCGGCGCACCGCAGTGCGGCCGTCCATTACATAGGCCACGCCGTTGCCCTGTTCCACGAACGGGCCACGCTCGACCTTCATTACGTTCCGGCGCGTATCCAGCAGCACGCGCACCGACATGCGCTGGCTCTGGCGCAAACCTTCGGGCTGTGCGGCGGCAAAGCGCACGCGGGCGTTCACTTCACCGTTCACCACCTCCGGCGAGACGGCGCTGATCTCGCCGGCGAACGGCTTGCCGTTGCCGCCAGTCAGCTGCGCCGGCATGCCGATGGCCAGGTCGCGGGCGAAGCTTTCCGGCACCTTGATCTCCACTTCGAACTTGGACAGGTCCACCACGCCCAGCACCGGCGCGTTGGCCGCCAGGTTGGTGGCCTGGGTGGCCTGCACCTGGCCCACCTGGCCATCGAACGGGGCGCGCAGGGTCAGTGCGTCCACCTGGCGCTGCACTTCGGCCACCACGGCCTTCTGGCGGTCGGCCAGCAGGCGCTTGTTGCGCGCATCCAGGTCGGCGCCCTGGCTCTGCAGGCGGGCGTCGGTGGTGGCGTTGGCCAGGGTGATGTCGGCCTTCTTCAGGCTGTCCTGCGCCTTGGCCAGATCGATCTGCGGCACCGCGCCGCCGTCGTAGCCGCGCTGGTAGCGCTGCAGGTCGCGGTCGGCGGCCTGCCTTTCGATGCTGGCCTGGTCGGTTTCCTTGCGCGACTTGGCGCGGGCCAGGGTGGCGTCCAGCGCGGCGCGGCTGGCTTCGGCTTCCAGGCCGGCCAGGGTGGCCTGTTCCTGGGCCAGCTTGCTGCGCAGTTCCGGGCTGTCGATGATCGCCAGCTCCTGGCCCTTCTTCACCACGTCACCGGCCACCACCTTCAGGTCCACGGTGCCGGCCGAGATGGCGTACAGGGTGGGGCTGTTGGCGGCGATCACGCGGCCGTCGGCGGCGATGTCGCGCACCAGGTCGCCGCGCTGCACTTCGGCAATGCGCACCCGGCTGCTGTCGAAGGAGCGGCTGGCATTGGACCAGGCATGCACCGCCCAGCCGATGGCGGCCAGCAGGGCAAGCCCGCCCAGCACCGGCCAGCGGTAACGGCGCAGAGCGGCGCCCGAGCGGGAGGTGCCGGCCGGGGCGGAGGAAACGATCTGGTCCTGGGCAGAGGTGTCGCGGATCATCGGGTGCGTGCCTGTCGGTGGTAGCCCATACCAAGCACGTCGCGTGCCAACTTTTTGGTGTTATGAATCAGTGGTTTAGCGGGCCGTGATCGGTGTCCGGGTGTCCGCGGACACTGTGGCGGACACTTTCATTAAGCGGACAGGCGGGGGAGGGCGGACACCCACGCTAGAATGCCGACACCGTCTTCAAGGAAACGCGACATGTGTGGAATCGTAGGTGCGATCGCTGATCGCGATGTGGTGCCGGTACTGATCGAAGGACTGAAACGACTGGAATACCGCGGCTACGATTCTTCCGGTATTGCGGTGATCGACCAGGGCGAGCGCCCGGACGTGCGCCGCGTGCGCCGCACCGGCCGTGTTTCGGAAATGGCCACCGCCGCCGAGGCCGAAGGCTTCAACGCCAGCCTGGGCATCGGCCACACCCGCTGGGCCACCCATGGCGGGGTGACCGAGGCCAATGCGCACCCGCACATCAGCCACGGCGTGGCGCTGGTGCACAACGGCATCATCGAAAACCACGAAGAGCAGCGCGAGAAGCTGCGCGCGCTGGGCTACACCTTCGAGTCGCAGACCGACACCGAAGTGATCGCGCACCTGATGCACCACCACCTGAAGGGCGGCGACAGCCTGCTGGGCGCGCTGCAGCGCACGGTGAAGGAACTGACCGGCGCCTACGCCCTGGCCGTGGTCAGCCGCGCCGAGCCGGACCACTTCGTCTGCGCGCGCATGGGCTGCCCGCTGCTGGTGGGCCTGGGCGAGGGCGAGAACTTCGTCGCGTCCGATGTATCGGCCGTGATCTCGGCCACGCGCAAGGTCATCTTCCTGGAAGAGGGCGACACCGCCGATATCCGCCGTGATGGCGTGCAGGTGTTCGACGAACACGACCAGCCGGTGCAGCGCGATACCCATCTTTCCGACGTGTCGCTGGCCTCGCTGGAACTGGGCCCGTACCGCCACTTCATGCAGAAGGAAATCCACGAGCAGCCGCGCGCGCTGGGTGACACCATCGAAGCGGCGATCGACGCCGGTGGTTTCCCGGCTGAGCTGTTCGGCAAGAATGCCGAAGCCGTGCTGGCCGGCATTGAAGGCGTGCAGATCCTGGCCTGCGGTACCAGCTACTACTCGGGCCTGACCGCGCGTTACTGGATCGAATCCATCGCCGGCCTGCCGTGCAGCGTGGAAATCGCCAGCGAGTACCGCTACCGCGCGGCGTATGCCAATCCCAAGCATCTGATCGTGACCATTTCCCAGTCCGGCGAAACGCTGGATACGATGGAAGCGTTGAAGTACGCCAAGTCGCTGGGCCACACCCACACGCTGTCGATCTGCAACGTGCCGGAAAGCGCGATTCCGCGTGCCAGCGAACTGGTCTGCTACACCCGTGCCGGCGCCGAAATCGGCGTGGCGTCCACCAAGGCCTTCACCACCCAGCTGGCCGCGCTGTTCCAGCTGACCGTGGTGCTGGGCAAGCTGCACGGCCGGGTGGATGCGGCGCAGGAAGCGGAATACCTGGAACAGCTGCGTTTCCTGCCGGGCAGCGTGCAGCACGCACTGAACATGGAACCGCAGATCGCCGCCTGGGCCGAGCGCTTCGCGCGCAAGAGCAGCGCACTGTTCCTGGGCCGTGGTCTGCATTACCCGATCGCACTGGAAGGTGCGCTGAAGCTGAAGGAAATCACCTATATCCATGCCGAGGCCTACCCGGCCGGTGAGCTGAAGCACGGCCCGCTGGCGCTGGTGGACGAAGACATGCCGGTGGTGGTGATCGCGCCCAACGACAGCCTGCTGGAAAAGGTGAAATCGAACATGCAGGAAGTGCGCGCGCGTGGCGGCGAACTGTTCGTGTTCGCCGACCAGGACAGCAACTTCAACGAGTCCGAAGGCGTGCACGTGATCCGCACCCCGCGCCATGCCGGCGTGCTCAGCCCGGTGGTGCACACCATTCCGGTGCAGCTGTTGGCCTACCACACCGCGCTGGCACGCGGCACCGACGTGGACAAGCCGCGCAACCTGGCCAAGAGCGTTACGGTGGAATAAGCCGGGAAGGCTGTGGCCGCCGGGCACGGCGGCCCGGCCCGCATCGGTAGCGCCGGGCCATGCCCGGCGGGGAGCGATATTCCGGCGCGACGGCTTCGGCCTGAACTCTAGCCTTTGCTTAGGGGCTTCCCGTCATCTGGTGTGGCGGATTCATGAATGATTAAACGTTGGGCTCACCCCTGAAACCCTGTGAGGGCGAGGCGGCGCTGCGTGCCTTGGCCTGCCCACGTCATTGCACCCGCTGGGTTCAACCGATGGTGGCACTTGTTCGACCTGGACGCAGGCACTAAGCTGATCCCAACACACCCGCCACGCCTCTGACGCGCACCGTCGCGACATGCTCAAATTGGCGGTTTTTTTTTTTGGCCGTTCTTTTGTGCGTCAGGATGACCCAATACGTAAAGCCGCCTCTTTCGATTGACGAACAGCTGGATCAACTGTCTGCGAGAGGCTTGGGAATTGGCGACCCTCACCGCGCCCACTTTTATTATGGAGCATTCGGGCATTTGGATTCTGTGCACTTTGCGACCAGCGCGTCTCAGCACGCTGACTGGATTGAAGGAATCTTCAAAGAGATCCAACGATCCAAAGAGGTCTTCATCCGCCACTATCAGAGCAAATACACCAGCCCTGCATTCCCCAAAGTCCCCATCTGGATGGCGACAGAGATCATGTCCTTGGGCTCGCTGTCGCGATTCTACGGAGCGCTGCGAGGACGCGAGCAGAAGTTGATCGCACATGATGCAGGTGTCGCAGCACCCGTACTTCAAAACTGGCTGCATGTGACCAGCGTTGCGCGCAACGTGGTTGCCCACCACGGTCGCCTTTGGAACAAGGAATTGGGTGTGAGCGCTACGCGTCCGCGCTCGGTCGGCTGGTCTGAACGCGAAGCGCGATTTCCTGTGAAGCGGGCGTTCTTTCTGCTTCTGATTCTTCGAAAGTTGCTCGTCGCCACTGCCGCTGATGAAGCGAGCTGGCGAGATAGGGTGGACGCGCACCTTAAGGGTGGACTGAGCAGCCACGCGCGGGTGCAGGCCTTCGGGGCCGACACTGGCTGGGATACGCATGCCTTGTGGTGCCCCTGACGGACAGGTATGCGACAACGAGGCCGTACCGCCCGCCATAGCTTCGCAGGTAGAAGAAGCAGCACTACGCGGCCACCATCGGTAGCGCCGGGCCATGCCCGGCGGCATGCCTCAGGCCGCGTGCACCTGCACATCCACATACTCAGCCAGGCCACGGCACGCCAGCAGCAGGCCTTCGCGCACATCGTTGCCGATCTGCTGCGCTTCGTCGCCATCCACGCGTACGCGCTCGCTGGCGTGCAGCAGTTCCAGCAGCAGCGTCAGCCCGGCGTTGGCGCGATTGATGCGCGCCAGTGCCATGCACTGGCCGGTGCTGCGCCCCTTGCGCTGCAGCGGCTGGCCATCGGCGGCATCTACCTGGCGGATGCGCTGCAGGCTGCCCAGCAGGGTGATGCCCGCATCGGTCTGCTGGGCGGCAAGCGTGGTTTCCAGCGGTTGGGCAAGCTCATCGGGCAGGGTGTTGGCGGCCTCGCCCAGGGTGGCGAACAGGTACGGGTATCGCGAGGTGCTCATGGCGGCTTCCTTCTGCATGCGGCAAAGAAGCCACCCCGCTTAACAGCAAGGGTGGCGGACGGTGCGTGGTTGCAATACCGGGGAGCTTCTGCAAAAGCCGGCGGGCACGAGGCCCCCACGCACCGCCCGCCATAGGCGCGCGGACAGAGTGCCTGCCGACGCCACCCACAGGGAATGGGCGACGCCGACAGGCAAGCGTAACCAGCAGAAACTACCCACGGGATTGCAAGCCCGTGCCACCCGTTTTCGGTGGCCACCCATATTTCGCATGGGTCGCCTTGCCCGCCAATGAGGAAAGTTGGAAAGATCGAAAATGTTGCAATACGCCGATGCGCGGCACACGCACGCGGCGGCGCGCCGATTGCGACACCGATTCCCGACCGTTCGTCGAGCATGGCTCGACGCTACAGATCCGCCAGACGCGGCTCAGGTCCCCACGTGGAAGCGGTTGCTGTCTTCGGCCAGCCCCAGGTGTTCCAGCGCTATCTCCAGCCCCAACGCATAGCTCTGCGCACCGTAACCACTGGCCACCGCCAGCCGGCGCCCCGCACCGGCGGGAATGCAGGTCTCGCGCTGCGCGCCATCGTCGTGCACTTCCACATAGGCGTTATGCAGGTGCGGCAGCAGGCGCTGCAGGCGGGTGCTGTCGGCGCACGCACCGGGGTCGAGCAGGGTGATCTCGCCGCGGCTGTGGTCAGCCACGCGCAGTGCGTCCAGCAGTTCCTGTTCGGAACCGCACGCGCGGATGGCGATGGTGGTGCCGGCATCGATCGCGCGTTCCACCAGCGCTTTCAATACCGGGCTGGGCAGCGGTGCGGCCGTGCGGATCAGACGGCCACTGGCTTCCGGACCACGAATGATGAAGATCGACATGGCTCAGGCCTCCATGGCCAGACGGTGGCGGATGATGCCCAGCGAGAGCGGGTAGCCGCCCTGCGCGTTGCGATGGTCGACCACCACGGCGGCCGGTGCATGCTGCAGGCGCAGCCGCGACTGCAGATCCAGTTCGCAGGTGGCCTGGACTTCAATGTACTGCGCCGGCAACTGGTCCAGCGCGTGGCCCAGCGCGGCGGCCTGTTCGCACCATTGCTGCTCGTCCACGGCACCCAGTTCCAGCACCACCCAGTCGCGGGGCTGGGCGTCGATCTGGCACAGACACTGGCGAATCTCTTCCACGCCACTGCAGTCTTTGCAGACCACGGGATGGTTGCCCACGTGCGCAGGCAGGCTCGGCGGCACACTGCTGGGGGTTGCGTGGCGAATCACGATCACGGTCATGGCGGTTCTGGTTTCACACCCTGCGGTGCGGTGATGCCATGGTCGCGGTGGGCTACGTAAAATCGCCAGCCGTGTTCTGCCTCCCCTGCATAAAATCAACGTAACGGCCGGCGCGGCGCGCTGCATCGTCGCCAGCGGGGCGTGAAATTTTATGAAGATTTTACGCGGCGTATCAACGCGGGAATGGGCTTTTTACAGGCATCGATTCGACAATTTTCGCATCGGCTGAACAGCCATCCTGTGAGTTGTCATTCCATGTCTCTGCACCTCTTCCCGGGCCAGCGCGTCAGCGCCCAGGTCATTGCCATCCGTAGCCTGGCCGGCCTTGTCCTGTTCGCCGGCACCGCGCTCAGCAGCCATGCGGCCACCGTGTCCGGCTCGGCCGCCATTGCCAATGATTATGTGTGGCGCGGTTCCAGCCAGACCCAGGGCGATGCGGCCGCGCAGGCCGGCTTCAAGGCCAGCGCCGAATCGGGCTGGTACGCGTCGGTCTGGGGCTCCAACGTCGAATTCGCGCCGGAGACCCATGCCAGCAGCGAGCTGGATTTCATTGCCGGCTGGTCCGGTGGCCTGTCCGACGATTGGGCGCTGGACGTCAACCTGACCCACTACCGGTACCCGTCCACCACGGTGGATCTGAACTGGACCGAGTTGAACAGCACCGTGACCTGGAAGCAGAACTACTGGCTGCAGGTGGCGTACTCGCCCGATGCACTGGCCACCGACGAGCGCGGCGTGTACGCGCAGCTGGGCGCGCGACTGCCGGTCAGCGACAGCGTGCGCTTCGAGGCCGCCGTGGGCCATTACTGGCTGGAAGACGCCTACAACGACAGCTACACGCACGGCCAACTGAGCGGCATCTGGGCCTTCAAGGCGCCGTTCGAACTGCGCGTGACCGCGCACGCCACCGATTCGGCGGCCAAGCGCATCTTCCCCGATCTGGCGGGTTCGCGCGTCGAAGCCGCGCTGCAGGCGTCGTTCTGAACTGAGTCCGGCATCGCTGGCAGGCGCCCCCGCGCGCACGGCGATCCAACCACAACAAGGTGGGACATCCCATGTTCGAGTTCCTTTCCGTAATTGCGCTGGCCCTGTTGCTGGGCTGGCCGATTGGCCGCTATCTGGCGGCGGTGATGCGTGGCAACCCCATGTGGGGTGACCGCGTGTTTGGCCTGATCGAACGGCCGCTCTATCGCATCCTGGGCGTTGCGCCTGGCCAGGGTATGGGCTGGAAGCAGTACGTTACGGCGTTCCTGGTCAGCAACCTGGTACTGGCCGTGCTGACCCTGGCCATCTTCATGACCCAGGCCTGGTTGCCGCTGAACCCCAACAACGCGCCGAACATGCGCTGGGACCTGGCGCTGCACACCATGGTCTCGTTCCTGACCAACACCAACCAGCAGCATTATTCCGGCCAGGCGCAGTTGTCCTACTTCGCGCAGATGACCGGCATCGTTGGCCTGCAGGTGATCACCCCGATGATGGGCCTGGCCCTGGTGGTGGCAACCCTGCGCGGCCTGTTCGGCGGGCGCAGGCGCGATGTGCTGGCCGCTGCGGGCAACGATCGCGCGACGTCGGTCGCTGCCAGCGATGGCGAACCCGACCTGGGCAACTACTGGGCCGATGTCATCCGCCCGGCCGTGCGCCTGATGCTGCCGCTGTGCCTGCTGTGGTCGCTGCTGCTGACCTGGCAGGGCGTGCCGTCCACGTTCGATGGCGGTCCGGTGGCCACACCCATCGACGCATCTGCGGGCATGGCCGAGCAGAAGATTCCGTTGGGGCCGGTGGCCTCGATGGTGGCGGCCAAGCAGCTGGGCACCAATGGCGGTGGCTGGTACGGCCCCAACAGTGCCGTGCCGCTGGAAAACCCGACTGCCCTTTCCAACCTGCTGGAAACCCTGGCCCTGATCCTGATTCCGGTCAGCATCGCCTTCATGGTCAGCGCCTTCACCGGGCGCCGCCGCTTCACCGCGCTGGTGGTCGGCACCATGCTGGCGATGTCGCTGGTTTCCACCGGCGTGGCCCTGTGGTCTGAATCACTGTCGTCCACCAGTACGGACATTGCGCTGATGGAGGGCAAGGAAGTGCGCTTCGGCGCCGACGCATCGGCGCTGTGGGCGGCGTTGACCACGCAGACCTCCAACGGCTCGGTCAACGCGATGCACGATTCGCTGGCGCCGCTGACCGGCCTGGTCACGATCGGCAACATGCTGGTCAACTCCATCTGGGGTGGCATCGGCTGCGGCCTGCAGCAGTTCCTGGTCTATCTGTTGCTGAGCGTGTTCCTGGCCGGCCTGATGACCGGCCGCACCCCGGAACTGTTCGGCCGCAAGATCGAAGCGCCGGAAGTGAAACTGCTGGCCGTGCTGGTGCTGCTGCAGCCGCTGGTTCTGCTGTCCCTCACCGCCATCACCCTGGCCGTGCCCAGCCTGACCGGCAATTCCAACCCGTCCTTCCACGGCATCAGCCAGGTGTTCTATGAATTCACTTCGGCCTTTGCCAACAACGGCTCCGGCTTCGAAGGTCTGGGCGATGCCACCTACTGGTGGAACCTGACCTGTGCGGTGGTTTTGGCGCTGGGTCGCTACCCGGCACTGATCATCCCGCTGGTCATTTCGGCGATGTTGGCGCGCAAGCGTGCCGTTCCGGAAAGCCCGGGCACGCTGCACGTGGAAACGCCCACCTTCGCACTCACCCTGATCGCGGTGGTCGTCATCCTGACCCTGCTTCAGTTCATGCCGGTTCTGGTGCTGGGCCCCATCGCCGATCACCTGGCGCTCAAGGCCTTCTGAGGATTTCCCAATGACTGATACTTCCATGCACACCGGGCATCGCCCCGGTCGCCCGGCGCTGCTGGATGCGGCCGGGTTCAAGGCCGCTGTCATTGCGTCCTTCGCCAAGCTGTCGCCTGGCCATGCCTTCCGCAACCCGGTGATGGCCGTGGTGTGGCTGGGCACCCTGCTCACGGCGGGCCTGACCATTACCGGCAAGGCCGCCACCGGTACCGGCTGGGCGGTTACCGCACTGCTGCTGGTCACCGTGCTGTTCGCCAACTTCGCCGAGGCAGTGGCCGAAGCGCGCGGTCGCGGCCAGGCCGCCTCGCTGCGCCGTGCGCGCAAGGATCTGGTGGCACGCAGGACCAGCGATGCGGCCATGCCGGCCAGCGCGGTCTCGGTGCCGGCCGCCGAACTGCGCCCGGACGATCTGGTGGTGGTGTCGGCGGGCGAGATCGTGCCCGCCGACGGCGAAATCATCCGTGGCCTGGCCACCATCAACGAATCGGCGGTGACCGGCGAATCGGCACCGGTACTGCGTGAGGCCGGTACCGACCGCTCCGGCGTGATCGGTGGCACCAAGGTGCTGTCCGACGAAATCGTGGTGCGGGTAACCGTCGAACCAGGCAACAGCTTCCTGGACCGCATGATCTCGCTGGTGGAAGGTGCCAACCGGCAGAAGACCCCGAACGAGATCGCGCTGGGCCTGCTGCTGGTCACCATGACGCTGACCTTCCTGATCGTGGTGCTGACCCTGCCGTCCATCGCCGGTTTCGTGGGTATTTCGCTGGACCCGCTGCTGCTGGTCGCGTTGCTGGTCTGCCTGATCCCGACCACCATCGGTGGCCTGCTGCCGGCCATCGGCATTGCCGGCATGAACCGCGCGCTGTCGTCCAACGTGCTGGCCAAATCGGGCAAGGCGGTGGAAGTGGCCGGTGACGTGGACGTGCTGCTGCTGGACAAGACCGGCACCATCACCCACGGCGATCGCCAGGCCACGGCGTTCCATCCGCTGGCGGGCGTGGACATGCAGCGCCTGCGCGAAGCGGCCCTGCTGTCCTCGCTGGCCGACCCGACCCCGGAAGGCAAGTCGATCGTCAAGTTGGCCCGCCAGCCGAACACGCCCATCGAAGAGCCGACCAACGCGCACTTCGTGCCGTTCAGTGCGCACACCCGCATGTCCGGTGTCGATCTGAATCTGGCCGATGGCCAGGTGCGTGCCATCCGCAAGGGCGCCATCGACGCCATGGTGAAGTACGCGCAGTCGCTGGGCTCGGAGCCGTCGCCGGAACTGTCGGCGCGCGTGGAGCAGGTAGCCCGCAATGGTGCGACGCCACTGGTGGTGGCCGATGGTCGCCACCTGCTGGGGGTGATCGAACTGTCCGACGTGGTCAAGCACGGCATCAAGGAAAAGTTCGCGCAGCTGCGTGCGATGGGCATCAAGACGGTGATGATCACCGGCGACAACCCGCTGACCGCCGCGGCCATCGCTGCCGAAGCGGGCGTGGATGACTACATCGCCGAGGCACGCCCGGAAGACAAGCTGGCCCGCATCCGCCAGGAGCAGGCCTCGGGGCGCCTGGTCGCGATGGTTGGCGACGGCACCAACGATGCGCCGGCGCTGGCGCAGGCCGACGTCGGCCTGGCGATGAATTCGGGCACGCAGGCGGCCAAGGAAGCGGGCAACATGGTCGACCTGGATTCGGATCCGGCCAAGCTGCTGCAGGTAGTTGAAGTGGGCAAGCAGCAGTTGATCACCCGCGGCGCGCTGACCACGTTCTCGCTGGCCAATGACGTATCCAAGTACTTCGCCATCCTGCCGGCGATGTTCGCCGCCGTTCCTTCGATGGCCGCGCTGAACGTGATGCACCTGTCCAGCCCGACCCATGCGGTGGTGGCCGCGCTGATCTTCAACGCGATCATCATTCCGATCCTGATTCCGCTGGCCCTGCGCGGTGTGCGCTTCCGTGCCGCCAGCGCCACCGCGCTGCTGCGCCGCAATGTACTGGTGTACGGCCTGGGTGGCGTGCTGCTGCCGTTCCCGGCCATCAAATTGATCGACATGGCGCTGGCCGCCGTGTTCGGTGCCTGAGGACCTGCCATGAACAACATCATTGAACACGCTTCGTCGCACTCCGCTCCCACGCGCAGTGGTGTCTGGCGCGCATCCATCGGCCTGGCGATCACCTCGCTGCTGGGCTTTGGTTTCGTCTACTCGCTGGCGGCCACGAACCTGGGGAAACTGATGTTCCCGGCCGCCGCCAGTGGCAGCCTGATCGAGCGCGACGGCAAGGTGGTCGGTTCGTCACTGGTGGCGCAGCCGTTTGCCGATGACCGCTACTTCCAGTCGCGCCCGTCGGCCGCGTCGTACGACGTGATGGCGCTGGCCGGCAGCAACCAGGCCCGCACCAACCCGGACCTGCGCAAGCGGGTGGACGAGACCCGCGCGGCCGTGGCGGCGCGCGACGGCGTGGCGCCGGAGGCGGTGCCCAGCGACCTGGTGACCCAGTCCGGTGGCGGCATCGATCCGCATCTCTCGCCGCAGGCCGCGCAGATCCAGGTGCAGCGCGTGGCCAAAGCACGCGGCATGCAGGCTGCCGATGTGCAGGCCTTGCTGGCCAGGCACACCGAAGGCATGCGCTTCGGCCTCTACGGTGCGCCGCACGTGAACGTGCTGGAGCTCAACCTGGCGCTGGACCAGGTGGCACCGGCCCCGACCCGGAACTGAGCGCGGCACGCGCGGATCGAGCCGCCCCTGTGCACGCACAGGGGCCTGCGCACACCTGATGGAACCTGCCCATGAACGATGACCGCAACGCCAAGGCCGATGCGCTGGCGGGCGAACTGCGCCGGCAGAACAGCGGCCACCTGACCGTCTTCCTGGGCGCCGCGCCCGGCGTGGGCAAGACCTACGCCATGCTGTCGCGCGCACGCGAGCTGCGCCGCCAAGGCATCGACCTGGTGGTGGGCATCGTCGAAACCCACGGCCGCTCCGAAACCGCCGCGCTGGTGGACGGGCTGGAGCTGATTCCGCGCAGGCGCATTGAATACCAGGGCCGCAAGCTGCAGGAACTGGATGTCGATGCGATCCTGGCGCGCCGTCCGCAGGTGGCGTTGATCGATGAGCTGGCCCATCGCAACGTACCGGGCAGCCGCCATGAACGGCGCTGGCAGGATGTGATCGATCTGCTGGATGCGGGCATCGATGTCTACACCACGATCAACATCCAGCACCTGGAAAGCCTGAACGACGTCGTCCATCGCATCACCGGCATCCGCGTCAGCGAAACCGTGCCCGATGCGGTGTTCGACCGCCTGCGCGACATCCGCCTGGTCGACCTTCCCGCGCGCGAACTGATCGAACGCCTGAACCAGGGCAAGGTCTACCTGCCCGAGCAGGCGACCCACGCTTTGCAGGCATTCTTTTCGCCGTCCAACCTGGCGGCGCTGCGCGAACTGGCCATGCAGACCGCGGCCGACCACGTGGAAGAAGACCTGCGCGAATCGCAGATCGCACGCGGCCTGCCCGGCATTGCGCTGCGCAACCGGGTGCTGATCGCCATCGATGGCATGGGCGCATCGGAATACATGGTGCGCGCGGGGCGCAGGATCGCCCAGCGCCGTGATGCGCCCTGGACGGTGGTGACGGTGCAGTCGGGCAAGCCGGTTGACGCCACGCGCCAGGCCGAGCAGGACCGTGCCTTCGCACTGGCACGCAGCCTGGGTGCGGACGCCGAAGTGGTGCATGGCACCCACGTGGCCGATGCGTTGCTGGACCACGCCGAACGCTGCGGTGCGTCCACGCTGATCGTGGGCCGCACCCGCGAGCGGCCACTGGCCCGCATGATCAACCGCACGCTGACCCAGCAACTGCTGCAGCGCGGTGCGCATTACGAACTGGTCATCATCAGCTCGCCCGAAGCACGTGCGCGTGCGCGCCGCCGCCTGCGCATTCCCGACCGTTCGCTGCTGCGGCACGATCTGACCGCCGCCGTGCTGGCCACGTTGGGGGCGATCGTGGCTGCGTGGATGGCGCAGCGGTGGCTCGGAATCGACGACATGTCGATGGTCTTCATCGTGGCGGTGATCCTGGTGGCCACCCGCACCAGCATGCTGGGCGTGGTTGGCACCGCGGCGCTGTGCTTCTTCAGCTACAACTTCTTCTTCATCGAACCCACCTTCACCTTCAGCATCAGCGCCAACCGCGGCGTGGCCACGGTGGTCATCTTCCTGGTGGCCGCACTGGTCTGTGGCAGCCTGGCCACCCGGCTGCGCGCGCAGATCCTGGCGCTGCGTGCGGTCAATGCGCAGGCCACGATGATGGAACGGCTGGGGCGCGGCCTGAGCAGCGCGGCCGACCTGGGCCAGGTGCTGCATGTGGGGCGCATTGCGATGGAACGCAGCCTGGGGGTTGCGGTGTGGATCCAGTCCGCCGATCGCACCGAGCAGTCGCCCGGTACGCTGCTGCAGGGCACCGATCGGGCGGCGGCGGACTGGTCATTGGCGCACCGCCAGCAAGCCGGGCGCTTCACCGACACGCTGGCCGCCTCGCCGTGGTGGTTCGTTCCGCTGCTGGCCAACCGCACCGTGGTGGGGGTGATGGGGCTGCGCTGGGGCGAGGACACCGCGCGCCTGGCGCCCGAGCAGCGCCGCCTTGCCGAAGCGATGATCGACGATGTGACCCAGGCCATCATGCGCACCCGGCTGGTGGCCGATCTGGAGGGCGCGCGGGTGAGCAATGAAACCGAGCGCCTGCGCTCGGCGCTGCTGTCGTCGGTGTCGCACGACCTGCGCTCGCCGCTGGCGTCGATGATTGGTTCGGCCAGCAGCCTGGTGAGCTATCCCGATGCGCTGTCGGCCGAGGACAAGGCGAACCTGCTGGACACCATCCTGGAGGAGGGCGATCGGCTGGACCGCTACATCCAGAACCTGCTGGACATGACCCGGCTGGGCCACGATGGGCTGACGTTGAACCGGGACTGGGTGGGCGTGGATGAGCTGATCGGATCGGCCGCCGGGCGTCTGCGCCGGTACCAGCCGGGGGTCACGCTGGATGTGGCCATCGCCGCGGACGTGCCGCCCATCTGGGTGCATCCGGCGCTGGTCGAACAGGGGCTGTTCAATGTGCTGGAGAACGCCGCGAAGTTCTCACCACCGGGCGCGGCGGTGGATGTGTCCGCTCGCCTGCTTGGCGGCAACCTGCAGATCGACGTGCGCGATCGTGGCCCCGGCATTCCCGAAGACGAGCGCAAGCGCATCTTCGACATGTTCTACAGCGTCGAGCGTGGCGACAGGAACCGCAAGGGCACCGGGCTGGGCCTGACGATCGCGCAGGGCATGATCGGCGCGCATGGCGGATCGGTTGAAGCGTTTGCCGGGCCGGATGGCGTGGGCACGGTCATCCGCATCACCCTGCCGATGCTGCGGCCCACGGCGGCATGAGGAACCCGATGTGACGCAGATTGCCGCCGTGGAATCGGGCATCAACGTGCTGGTCATCGATGATGAGCCGCATATCCGTCGCTTCCTGCAGATCAGCCTGCGTGCGCAGGGCTATACGGTGCTGCTGGCCGAGAACGGGCAGGGCGGGCTGGACGTGGCCCGCAGCTGCAGCGTGGATATCGTGGTGCTGGATGTCGGCCTGCCCGACATGGACGGGCACGCGGTGCTGGCCCAGTTGCGGGCGTTTTCGCCGGCGCCGGTGATCATGCTGACGGCCCGCGCCGGTGAGCGCGAGAAAGTGGCCGCGCTCGATGGCGGTGCACATGACTACGTCACCAAGCCGTTCGGCATCGATGAACTGATGGCGCGAATCCGGGTGCTGCTGCGCTCGGCCAGCCGCAGCGGCGATGAGCCGTTCCGCTTCGACGACGGTTGCCTGTGCATCGACGACCAGACCCACGTGGTCACCTTCCAGGGCAGCCCCCTTGCGCTGTCGCGCAAGGAGTACGCGCTGCTTCTGCTGCTGGCCCGCAACGCCGGGCGGGTGGTGACCCAGCCGGTCATCCTGACCGGCATATGGGGCCCCACCCACAACCGCGATGCGCACTACATCCGCATCCTGCTGGCACGCCTGCGGCCGAAGATCGGCGACAGCGCCGCCGCACCGCGTTACATCCAGACGCTGCCCGGGGTGGGGCTGCAGTTCCACGGCAGCGGCTGACAACGGCGCCGGTGCTGCGCCGTTACTGCGCGGCGCCCTTGCCGGGGCCGCGGTAGCGCGACAGCCAGTAGGCGTAGGGCGGCGGCAGCACGCCGGCCGGGTTCTGTTCGCCCAGTGCCAGCGCCAGCTGGTACGGGTAGTGCGGGTTGGCCAGGTGCGCACGGGCGATCAGCACCAGATCCATGCTGCCCTCACCCACGGCCTTTTCGGCCATGTGCGGATCGTCGATGCACCAGCTGGCGGCCACCGGCATCTGCACATCGCGCTTCAGGCGTGCGGCCACCGGAACGAAGAAGCCCGGGCCCCACGGCGCGCGACTGGCGGCGGTGGAAAAGCCGATGCTGGCGTCGATCAGATCCAGCCCGCCATCGCGCATATCCCGCACCAGCTGCGCGGCTTCGTCGTAGAAGCTTTCGTCGTTGCCGTCGTATTCCACGACGCCGAAGCGCGCGGTCAGCGGCAGGTGTTCGGGCCACACGCGGCGCACGGCGGCCAGGGTTTCGCGCAGGAAGCGGCCGCGGTTTTCAGCGCTGCCGCCGTAGGCATCGGTACGCTGGTTGGCCACCGGCGAGAAGAAGCTCTGCGCCAGATAGCCATGGGCGAAGTGCAGTTCCAGCCACTGGAAGCCGGCGGCAAGCGCGCGTTGGGCGGCGGCCACGAAATCGGCCTGCACGCGCGCGATGTCATCCAGCGTCATCGCCTGCGGCACCTTGCCCAGCCCGCCGCCGAAGGCCAGCGCGGACGGCGCCAGTGTCGGCCAGCCACGGCGGTCGCCCTCGGCAATGTGGTCGTCGCCTTCCCACGGCAGGTTGGCGCTGGCCTTGCGCCCAGCGTGGCCGATCTGGATGCCCGGCACGGCGCCGGCGGCCTTGATGGCCGCGGCAACCTGCGCCATGCCTTCGATCTGGCCGTCTTCCCACAGCCCGGCACAGCCGGGGGTGATGCGGCCTTCAGCCGAAACGGCGGTGGCTTCAACGATGACCAGACCGGCGCCACCCCGCGCCATGCCGGCGTAATGGGTGGTGTGCCATTGGCTGAGATAGCCCTCGTGCGCCGAGTACTGGCACATGGGCGGAATGGCGATGCGGTTGCGGAGCGTGATGCCCTTCAGGGTGAAGGGACTGAACAGAGCGGTCATGAAGATCTCGGTAGCGGGGGTGCAGCGAACGGGCGGGGAGCGATGGGATCAGCGCGGCGGAAGGGCGCGGGCGGCGCCGACCAGGCCGTCCAGCCAGTCCTGGTGGCCGTTGATCATCGGGTTGGGCTTGGCCGCCTGCAGCGCCTTGGCCGGTGCGCCGTTCTGGGTTTCCTGGGTGAGGATGCGCACGCGGCCAGCGTCCAGGTCTTCCACCAGCCAGGCATGGTGGACATCCAGCCGATCGGCGGTGCCTTCCTCGCCGGCCCAGCCGTGCCACGCCACCCGGCCCGGCGTGCCGGCGGTGGGCGCAACGTATTCGGTGCAGCGGGCTTCGACCGGGAAGTCGAAGGTTTCGAACTGGAAGCGGTCACCGGCTGCCAGCACCGGGCCACGGCCATCGTTGAAGCGCACGTTGGCCGAGTTGGCGTAGTAGGTCGGCCAGTGCGCCGGGGTGGCCAGCAGCGGCCAGAGGTCGGCGGCGGTCAGGCCGGCGACGATCACTTCGTTGGAGACAAAGTTGTCGGTCAGGCCCGGCAGGTAGCCGTCGGGCCAGTGGATGGCGTTCATTTTCATGGGGGAGCGGAACAGGGCAGGGAAAGAGGGCCTTACAAGCGTAGGTGGCCCCTGCCCATAGGTGGTCTAATGGCGACTTATTCCGTGGATAAAACCTGCTTATGCATAATCCGCAGTGGCTGCGCTCGTTCGCGGCCGTGGTCGCCCACGGGGGCTTCACCCGTGCGGCCCAGCAGCTCGGCCTGACCCAGGCCGCGGTGAGCCAGCACGTACGCCACCTGGAAGACGAACTGGGGCCGCTGTTGATCCGCCGGCCGCGGCAGGTCGAGCTGACCCCGGCGGGCACCGCCTTGCTGGCCTTCATCCAGGACATGGAGCGCGCGCAGGGGCGCTTGCGGGCGAGCCTGTCGCAGACGGTTTCAGACCAGGGTGAGGTCAGCCTGATCAGCCCCGGCAGCGTGGGCCTGGCGCTGTATCCCATCCTGCTGGACTACCAGCGCAATCACCCGGGGCTGGTGATCCGCCACCGCTTCGCGCCCGACTCGGAAGCGCTGCAGGCGGTGGTGAACAAACAGTACGAACTGGGCCTGGTGACGCTGAAGCCGGACGACCCGCGCGTGGCCGCCTCGGCCTTCACCGAGGAAGTGCTGGAACTGGTGGTGCCTGCCGGTGCGCAGGCCGAAGACTGGGCAGATCTGCAGCGGCTGGGCTTCATCGACCACCCCGATGGACGAGCGATGGCTACGCGCCTGCTGTCGCGGCGCTTCCCGGGCAACCCCGGGGTGGGCACGCTGCCGGTGCACGGCTTCACCAACCAGGTCGCGCTGATCCTGGAACCGGTGTCGCGCGGCCTGGGCTTCACTGTCATTCCGCGCCACGCACGCGAATCGTTCGCACAGCCGGCGTTGATCGACACGGTGGAATGTGGCGATCCGGTGCGCGATACGCTGTGGCTGATCCACCGCGCGGAGTGGCCGTTGTCGGGCGCGGCGCAGTGGCTGGTGGAGCGCCTGCGCGGGCTGCCGCGCTTCCGCCGCGACCGCGCCACGTAGCGCCTGAACAGGGTTCTATTGCGGCGCAACATCGAAGGCGTACAATCCGCTTCGGCCAGTCGGCTGCTGTAACCCGCCTCCCGCCGTTTTCCCCTGCAACGCACAGTGCCGGGGCATTCCGGGGACGTCGCTACGGACCAGCGTACTTCCCAGGACTCACCTGTCCCCCTGTCCTGCCTGTCCCGTTGTCGGGGCCGGGCGCAGGCGGGCGCGTGCCTTTCAACCGAACTGCCCTTGTTGTCGTCGCCCCCATGTACGGCTTCCGCGCGCTGCGCGCTTCTGCGTCCCCCCATCTTCCTACCCTGATCGGCGCCAGTGCCGTGCTGCTGTGGAGCCCCACGCTGGGCATGCTGCGCACGATCAGCGAGATCTTCGGTGCCACCGGTGGCGCCGCACTGATCTTTACCGCTGCCGCGTTCTTTTCCGCGTTGATGCTGGGCATGCCGCGGCCTTCGCAGCTGCCGCGCCGCTACCTGCTGCTGGGCGGTGCGTTGTTCATCGGTACCGAGGCGTCGTTGTCGCTGTCCATCGGTCTGGCCCACCACCGTGGGCAGGCGCTGGAACTGGTGATGATCAATTACCTGTGGCCGTGCCTGACCGTGCTGCTGACGGTGCTGACCCGCATGCAGCGCGGCAACTGGCTGCTGCTGCCGGCCACGGTGCTGTGCCTGCTGGGCGTGGTGATGGTGGTGACCGGCGAGGGCGCGTGGTCGCCGGCGGTGCTGTGGGGCAACCTGCGCAGCAACCCGCTGGCCTATGCGCTGGCACTGGGCGCGGCCTGCATGTGGGCTACCTATTCGCTGGTGACCAAGCGCATCGGCGGCACCCGCAATGCGGTACCGCTGTTCATGGCCGCCACCGCGGTGGTGCTGTGGCTGAAGTACCTGCTGGGCGATGCGCCGCCGCTGCACCTGCACTGGGGTGGGCTGGCCCAGGTGGCGGTGTTCGGCCTGCTGACCGCCACCGCCTATGGCTGCTGGAACCACGGCCTGCAGCACGGCAACGTCACCTCGATGGCGATCTTTTCCTACTTCGCGCCGGTGCTGTCGGTGCTGTGGAGCAGCCTGTGGCTGTCGCTGCAGCCGGGCATGGGCTTCGTGCGTGGGGTGGCCTGCGTGACCGCCGGTTCCCTGCTGTGCTGGTGGGCCACCCGCCCGCCGCGCGCGCTGCCACCGCCGGCGCCGCCGGCCGCACATACCGCCTGATATCCCCTGGCTGCGTGTGGCGCCGTGTTGCGCCGCACGATGTTTCAGCCGGATGACACTGTTACGTTGCCTGTCCCCCGGTGTCATCAACTGATGCGCACCTACGACCGCCAGTAGCAGTGATTGCAAGGGATTTTCATGACGCACAGGCTGAATCGCAAAAAGACACCGGTTACCTTCGTCGCCAGCGCGCTGGCCAGCGCCGTGCTGCTGGCCCTGGCTGGCCCGGCCGCCGCGCAGGACAGCGGCGCCAACCCCACCGACCTGGATGCGGTGACCGTGACCGGCTACCGCGCCAGCGTGGAAAAGGCGCTGGACATCAAGCGCTCGGAAAAGGGCATGGTCGATGCGATCGTCGCCGAGGACATCGCCAACTTCCCCGATCTGAACCTGGCCGAATCGCTGCAGCGCATTCCCGGGGTGACCATCACCCGCGACGCCGGCGAAGGCCGCAATATTTCCGTGCGCGGGCTGGGCCCGGATTTCACCCGCGTGCGTATCAATGGCCTGGAAGCGCTGACCACCGTGGGTGGCTCGGACCAGTCCGGCGGCACCAACCGCAGCCGCGGCTTCGACTTCAACGTGTTCGCCTCGGACCTGTTCTCGCAGCTGATCGTGCGCAAGACCGCCTCGGCCGACGTGGAAGAGGGTTCGCTGGGCGCCACGGTGGACCTGCGCACCGCACGTCCGTTCGACTACGACGGCTTTACCTTCGCTGCCAGCGGGCAGGGCAGCTTCAACGATCTGTCGAACAAGGCCAGCCCGCGCGCGGCCGCGCTGATTGCCGATACCTGGGCCGATGGCCGCTTCGGTGGCCTGCTGTCGGTGGCCTATTCCGAGCGCCAGGTGCGCGAAGAAGGCAGCAACACCGGGCGCTGGTACAGCGCCAGCAGCAATGGCGGCTTCAATCCGGCATCGCCGTTCACCGCCGGCCTGGCCGATGGCGTGTGGCACCCGTATTTCCCGCGCTACACGCTGTTGGAACACGACCAGAAGCGCCTGGGCGTGACCGCCGCGCTGCAGTGGAAGCCGACCGACAACACCGAATTCGCGCTGGACGCGCTGTATTCGAAGATCGACACCGTGCGCAGCGAGAAGTACATCGAGGCGATCTCGTTCGCCTATTCGGCGCAGAAGCAGAACATGCTGCTGCGCGATGGCTACATCGATCCGACCTCCGGCGCGCTGCTGTACGGCGTGTTCGATGGCGCCGGCGTGCGCTCGGAACAGCGCCGCGACGAATGGAGCACCGAGTTCAAGCAGGTCTCGCTGAGCGGTGAACACCGCTTCAGCGATGCGTTCAAGATCAACCTGCTGGCCGGGCATTCCAGTTCCAAGCACGCCAACCCGGTGCAGACCACGTTGATCATGGACAAGGCCAACGTGGCCGGCTACAGCTACGATTTCCGCGACAGCGTCACCCACCCGACCTTCAACTACGGCATCGATCCCACCGACGCCACGGGCTGGACCCTGGCCGAAGTGCGCCTGCGCCCGCAGTACGCCACCAATACCTTCGACACCGCCGCGCTGGATTTCAGCTGGAACTTCGGGCCGTCGTTCACCCTGAAGGGCGGTCTGCTGGCCAAGGACTACCAGTTCGACACCAGCGAATACCGCCGAAGGAGCGAGACGGTGGTGCCGGCCTTCGCCGATGGCAGCTACACCGTGCCGGCAGCGATGGTGGACATCGCGCGCCTGGGTGGCGTGGCCGGTGCGCCTGATGCCTGGGCGGTGCCGGATCTGGCCGCGCTGTCGCAGCTGCTGGGCATCTACAGCGGGCAGGGCATCTACCAGCTGTACGAACGCAACGCCACGCGCCGCAGCGTGGAAGAGCGCGACCGCGGTGCCTGGCTGATGGGTGAGTTCGGCTTCGATATCGGCAGCGTGCCGGTGTCGGGCAACGTGGGCGTGCGCCGGGTGAAGACCACCCAGTCGTCCACCGGCTATTCCACCGTGGATGGTGCGATGGTGCTGACCCATGTCTCGCGCGACTACACCGACACGCTGCCCTCGCTGAACCTGGTGGCCGAGCTGGGCCCCGACGTGATGCTGCGCTTCGGTGCGGCCAAGGTGATGGCACGGCCGGGGCTGTCATCGCTCACGCCGGGCACCACCCTCAGCCTGTCCAGCGGCCACCGCTACGTGAACGGCGGCAACCCCAACCTGGACCCGATCCGCGCACGCACGCTGGACCTGGGTGTGGAATGGTACTTCCAGGAAGGCGGCCTGCTGGGGCTGGCGCTGTTCCACAAGGACATCGAAAGCTTCGTGCAGGGTACCAGCACGGTGATGCCGTTCACCGCCAGCGGCCTGCCGACCAGTCTGCTCGACGGCACCGGCGTATCGCCCAACGAGGACTTCACCTTCACCCGCCCGCTGAACACCCCGGGCGGTGACCTGAAGGGCGCCGAGTTCAACTATGTGCAGCCTTTCAGCTTCCTGCCCGGGCGCTGGAGCAACCTGGGCCTGCAGTTGAACTACACCTGGGTGGATTCGCAGATCCAGTACCTCACTTCCACCGGTGCGGCATCGCTGAAGACCGATCTGACCGGGCTGTCGAAGAATGCGTACAACAGCACGCTGTTCTACGAAGGCGAGAAGCTGGGCGCGCGCGTGTCCTACACCCATCGCGACGGCTACTACACGCAGGTGCCGGCCAGCGTGCAGGGCTTCAGCTTCCACGGCATGGATGCGGTGGACACGGTGGATGCCTCGATCAGCTGGAAGATCGACGACCAGCTGGAAATCAGCCTGGAAGCGATCAACCTGACCAACGAAACCAGCAACGAATGGGTGGGCACGACGGCGTGGAAGCTGCCGCTGACCTACACCCAGACCGGGCGCGAATACCTGGTCGGCCTGCGCTACAAGTTCTGACCGTTGCCACGTCCAGCTGGAGCCAACATGCGTATTCCATGCCGTCGTTTCCTTCCCTTGGCGGTACTGCTGCTGTGTGCCAGCGTGCCGGCCACTGCCCGTGACTGGGTGGTGGCCGCCGATGGCAGTGGCGACTACCGCAGCGTGCAGGCCGCCATCGATGCCGTGCCCGATGGTAACCGCACGCGCCAGGTGATCGTGCTGCGCGAAGGCCTGTACCGCGGGGTAGTGAAAGTGCCCAAGGAAAAGAGCCGGGTGACACTGCGCGGCGCGGGTGCGGGCGCCTCGATCATCAGCTGGAACAATTACGCCGACCTGGTTGACCCGGCCACCGGCAAGGCGATGCGCACCAGTGGCTCGGCCACGGTCTATGTGTATGGCGATGAGTTCATCGCCGAAGACCTGACCATCGAGAATACGGCCGGCAATGTCGGCCAGGCGCTGGCGCTGTACGCGGCGCCGCCACGGGGTGGCTTCCGCAACGTGCGCCTGCTTGGCAACCAGGACACGCTGTACACCCACGAAGGCAGCGTGCTGCACTTCAAGGACTGCTATATCGAAGGCACGGTGGACTTCATCTTCGGCGCGGCCACCGCGTTGTTCGATGACTGCACGATCGTGTCCAAGGGCCGGCTGGGCTGGGTGACTGCCGCGTCCACGCCGGAAGGCCAGCGCTTCGGTTATGTGTTCCGGCGTGCGCTGCTGCGTGGCGAAGGCGCCGGCACCACCTACCTGGGCCGGCCGTGGCGGCCGTTCGCGCGCACGGTGTTCCTGCAGTCCAACCTGGGCCCGCACATCGTGCAGGCCGGCTGGCATAACTGGGACAAGCCCGATGCCGAACGTACCACTTACTACGGCGAATTCGGCAGCACCGGGCCCGGTGCCTCGCCGGAGGAACGCGTGCCGTGGTCGCACCATCTGTCGGGCGATGAGGCGGCGCAGTACAGCACCGAGGCGGTGCTGGGCAGCTGGCGCCCGTTCCCCTGACTTTGCAGGGTCGGGCGGCTGCACGTGCGTCGGCCGGCGCGGCGCGAACTTTAGTGCTGGCGGGCGGCTGTATTCAGCGCCGGTTTCAGCGCGGGTGCGATTCTCGGAATCGTCGACAGGTTCCACGACGAACTGTCCCACCGGTGCCGGTAGTGGCCGCACAGGGCAGTCGTAGAATCGAATCGACCGGGGCCTTCGCTGCTGCTGCAGCATTGGGTTTCGATCGCGTTGCAGCACGCCACCTGCCCATTGTTTTCACCGGCAGGGAGCATGCGCCAGACGTGCGCTGAAAGGTCTGTTCCCGGGGAGGGGGCGATTCGGAAGAGCACACTTTTTTGACTTCAGTGACCTGCACCAGGAAACAAGAATGAACGTCCGCGAACTCCTGCAATCGAAGAAAGAAGCTGTCATCACCATCGACGCCGAAGACACGATCGGTGCCGCCGCGCACAAGATGAGCGCGAACCGTATCGCCGCGTTGGTCGTGGTCAAGGACGGTGCCCCGGTGGGCATCATTTCCGAAAAGGACATCGTGCGCGTGCTGGCCGATGACGGCCCGCAGGCCGGCCGCCGGGTCATTTCCACGCTGCCTTCCACCGGCCTGGAAGGCATTGCGCCGGACGCCACGCTGAAGCAGGCCATGTCGCTGATGACGTACTCGCGCCGCCGCCACCTGATGGTGACCGAGGGCAACACGCTGGTCGGCATCCTCAGCCTGGGCGATATCGTGAAGAACCTGCTGGGCGAGCTGGAGCTGGAAAAGGCCGTGCTGCAGGACATCTACATGGCGGCACACTGAGTGCCGTGTGCGCGCCGGGGTCGGCCCCGGCGCGCAGCAGGTATTCGTACAGCGGAAAAGCTGCAACAACGCAGACGTTGTGATTTTCCGGTGCGCCGGGCATGGCCCGGCGCTACCGGTACGCACGATGACAAGTGCAACGGGCGTCTAGCCTGCGATCTGCGCCTTACGGATGTGCGTCGAACCAGGCCAGTACGCGCGCCGGTGAACTGGCGAACCATTCATGCCCGCCCAGTGGTTCGGTGTACAGCGCCGTTTCCAGGCCCTGGTCCTGCAGGCGGTTGAAGTAGCGGTTGGTGGTCCACCACGGCACCACCGTGTCGACGAATCCCTGCAGGAACAAGGTGGGCGGATGGTCGGACGGCAGCACCGCCGGTACATCGCACAGCGGCCCGCTGCAGGTGGCGTACGAGCCGGACTGGATGGCCAGCGCACGGAATTCACCCGGGAATGAAACCGCCATGCGGCTGGTGTTGTAGCCGCCGCTGGAAATACCGGTGGCATAGCGCCGCAGCGGGTCGAGCGGTCCGAACTGGCCAGCGGCAATCGCATCGAAGACGTTGCTGAGGAAATCGTAATCGGTGCCCAGCTCGTAGGCCGCACTCAGGCCCGGCACATTGGTCTGCCAGAACAGATCGGCCGGCGCGGCCGGTGCCACCACCGCATAACCGTGGTCGAGCAGGGTCTGGATCAGCTTGCCTTCGTAATAGCCGCCAAACGGCTGGTTGCTGCGGTAATCGAAATTCTGCAGCGGGAAGAACGAGCCCTGGTAGACCAGTACCACCGGCCAGCCATGTGCCGGCGGTGTGCCCAGCGGCAACTGGTAGGTCACCCGGCGCTGACCGACCACGCCCGAATCGATCCACGCGGTCTGGTGCGTGCAGGTCACCCGCGCCGGAGTCAGCAGACCGCGTGGCGTTTCGGTGCAGCGCGATTGCGCAGCGGCGTTCTGGCCCAGCAGGGCCCACAGCAACAGGCACGACAACCACATCCTCATTGCACGCTCCTTGCAGACAGGGACGGCGGGGATCAACTCGCTTCCGTCCCACTGAGGTAGAGCGACGCGATCCCCTTCGTCGCTGGGTTCAGAAGGTGACTTTCACCGAGTCGGCGCTGTAGCGGGCAGGGCCGTGGTAGACCACTTCGATGTTGTTGCCATCGGGGTCGAGTACGAAGGCGCCGTAGTAGCCGGGGTGGTAGGGGCGCTCGCCGGGGGCGCCGTTGTCGGTGCCGCCAGCGGCCAGGGCGGCGCGGTGGAAGGCATCGACGGTGGCCGCATCACGGGCCTGGAACGCCAGATGGTGGCGGCCGGTCAGTTGGCCGGCGGCGGCCCCGCTGCTGGCGGTGGAAATGAACAGTTCGTCGGCCCAGAAATAGTCCGGGCCTTCGCCGGCCACCGGAATGCCGATCGTGTCGAACACCGCCTGGTAGAAGCGGCGGCTGGCGGCCAGGTCGCGCACCACCAGCTGCAGGTGGTCGATCAGGCGGCCGCGGTGCAGCTCCATCGTTTCCATACGCACCTCATCACGGGGGAACGGAGGGGATCAAGACGCTTGCGGTCCGATAGTGCCAGACCGCCCCCTCCGCTTCCGTGATCGGGTTGTCGATCAGGTATTGGCGATGATCTCGACCCAGTAGCCGTCCGGGTCCTTGATGAATGCGATGTTCTTCATGCGACCGTCGGTCAGGCGCTTCTGGAACGGTACGCCCAGATCCTCGAAGCGCTGGCAGGCCGCTTCCAGGGCCGGCACCGACACGCACAGGTGGCCGAAGCCGCGCGGGTCGCTGTTGCCGTCGTGGTAGACCGGGCCGTCCTGGCTTTCCGTGCCGTGGTTGTGGGTCAGTTCCAGCACGCCCGGCAGGCCGGCCATCCACACCCGGCGGGTGGCATCGTCTTCCGGCACGGTCACGCCGGCCGGCACGTAGGCCAGGAAGTACAGGCTGAACTGGGCTTCGGCGAAATCGCGCTTGTCGATCAGCTGGTAACCCAGCACGCGGGTGTAGAAGTCCAGCGAGGCGGTGATGTCCTTCACCCGCAGCATGGTGTGGTTGAACACGAAGCCGTGGGTTTCGGCCGGGGCCTGGGCAGCCACGCCGGGAACGTCGCGCAGGGCGGCAAGGGTCATGGGGGAAGTCCTTCAGACAGGGCCGGGAACGGCCGGATGGACCATTCTAACGGGCGCCCACCATGCTGATTGCGACATACAATGGACGGATCGCACCGTTCCGTCCTGACAACGACTCTCCGCCATGTCGCAGCGTGAATGGGTGGCTGCCGCCATCCGCAAGATCGAAGCCGATTTCAATCGCTCCGCCGATACCCATCTGATCCCGCTGGCGCTGCCCGGGTTTGCCGGGATCGATGTCTATCTGAAGGACGAGTCGAGCCACCCCACCGGCAGCCTGAAACACCGGCTGGCGCGCTCGCTGTTCCTGTATGCGCTGGCCAACGGCTGGCTGCGCGAAGGGCGGCCGGTGATCGAGGCCTCCAGTGGCTCCACCGCGGTGTCCGAAGCGTATTTCGCACGCCTGCTGGGGCTGCCGTTCGTGGCGGTCATTCCGGCCAGCACCTCGCCGGAAAAGATCGCGGCCATCGAATTCCATGGCGGGCGCTGCCACCTGGTGGAACGTGCCTGCGACCTGAACTGCGAATCCGAACGCCTGGCCCGCGAAACCGGCGGCCACTTCATGGACCAGTTCACCTACGCCGAGCGCGCCACCGACTGGCGTGCGAACAACAACATCGCCGAATCCATCTTCAAGCAGATGGCCGAAGAGCCCAGCCCGGTGCCGGACTGGATCGTGTGCAGCCCGGGCACCGGCGGCACCGCCGCCACCCTGGGCCGTTATGTCAGCTACCGCCGCCACGACACGCGCATCCTGTGCGCCGACCCGGAAGTCTCGGTGTTCTACGCCGGCTACCAGGCGGCCGTGGCCGGTGAACAGGACTGGCGTGGGCTGACCTGCAGCGGCGGTTCGCGGGTGGAAGGCATTGGCCGGCCGCGGGTGGAACCCAGCTTCATTCCCACCAGCGTGGATGCGATGGTGAAGGTGCCCGATGCGCTGAGCCTGGCCGCCATGCGCCATGTCAGCCGCCAGCTGGGGCGGCGCGTGGGCGGTTCCACCGGCACCAATTTCATCGGCGTGCTGCAGGCCGCGCAGTGGATGCGCGCGGCCGGGCGCAGCGGCAGCATCGTCAGCATCCTCTGCGATGCCGGCGAGCGCTACGCGCACAGCTATTACAACCCCGAGTGGTACCTGAAGCAGGGCATCGACGTGGACGGCGCCGATGCACAGCTGGCCGCCGCCGTGGCCGGGCAGGGGCTGCCCGAGCTGGCGTGCTGCAGCCTGGAAGCGCTGTAAACGGGCCGACATCGTGCTGGGCACGCCGTTGTAGAGTCGAGCCATGCTCGACTGCTTCTGGCGGTCAATACCCCGCCGCCATGAACGCATCCAGCACCGCATCGCGCAGTGCATCGGGCAGCGCCTCGATATCCATCGCGCGGTCATCCAGGTGCAGATGCGGGTCCAGGCTGCTGGCCCGGCCCTGGGCCAGTGCCTGCAGCCATAGCAGCACGCAGATCACGAACTCGCGCTCATGCCCGGGATGCAGATGGCTGGCGCCGCGTTCGATCACCTCGAACGGATACCACTCCTGGGTCTCATTCAATCGACCGCCCTGCTGCTGCACGGCCTGCAACTGGGCAAGATGGCGCGGCGCATCGTCGCCGGCGTCGCACAACCCGGCGATCCAGGCCAGTTCGTTTGCACTGGCCGTCAGGGCCATCGACCGGCCCGGTGCTGCGGTTGGGGCTGGAGCCAGACCTTCCATGTGGGGCCTCGTCGGTACGTACCGCTGCGGTCTCCCCCGCGTCGCCAGCTTCGGCGCGGTGCCGTAAGGCCGGTGTGAATGCCCGGTGCGCCGCCCCCTTGTCTGCTGCCGCTGCCAGCGCCATATCGACGGTGATGCCCGCGCGCCGGGCCTGTCCCCCTGGAGATCTGCCGTGACCGAAGCCAACCCCCTGCTCGATTTTTCCGGCCTGCCGCGCTTCGAGGCGATCCGCCCCGAGCACGTGGCACCGGCGCTGGATGCGCTGCTGGCCCAGGCCGAGGCGGCGGTCAGCGCGGCCGAGCAGGTGCAGCCGGTCACCTGGCAGACCTTCGTAACCCCGCTGGACGACGCCACCGAGCGCCTGTGGCGCGCCTGGGGCCTGGTCAGCCATCTGCAGGGCGTGGTGAACACCCCTGAGCTGCGCGAGGCCTACAACAGCAACCTGCCGCGGGTGACCCGCTTCGCCAGTGCGCTGGGCCAGAACCTGGCGCTGTTCCGCCAGTACCAGGCCCTGGCCGCCAGCGCCGAAGCGGCGCACTTCGATGCGGCCCAACGCAAGGTGCTGGACAACACCCTGCGTGATTTCCGCCTGGGCGGTGCCGAACTGGAGCCGGCCGCGCAGCAGCGCTTCGCCGCGATCAAGGAGGAGCTGTCGGCACTGTCGGCGAAGTTCTCACAGAACGTGCTCGATGCCACCGACGCCTGGTCGCTGGTGGTGGACGACGAAGCGCGCCTGGCCGGTGTGCCCGACGACGTGAAGGCCGCCGCGCGTGTGGCCGCGCAGAAGGACGGCCACGAGGGCTGGAAGCTGACCCTGCAGATGCCGTGCTACCTGCCGGTGCAGACCTGGGGCGAAGACCGCGACCTGCGCGAGATCCTGTACCGCGCCAGCGCGCAGCGCGCCTCGGAATTCGGCGACGACGCGCTGGACAACAGCGGCAACATCGACCGCATCCTGGCCCTGCGTGGCGAGCTGGCGGCGCTGCTGGGCTTCGCCTCCTACGGCGACTACTCGGTGGCCACCAAGATGGCGCAGGACCCGGCCGAAGTGCTGGGCTTCCT
This sequence comes from Stenotrophomonas sp. B1-1, assembly GCF_010894375.1. Taxonomy (NCBI): domain Bacteria; kingdom Pseudomonadati; phylum Pseudomonadota; class Gammaproteobacteria; order Lysobacterales; family Lysobacteraceae; genus Stenotrophomonas; species Stenotrophomonas sp. B1-1. Next base: position 107,817 of record NZ_JAAIUZ010000007.1, read on the forward strand.
GCGTGACCTGGCCGTGCGTGCCAAGCCGTTCGCCGCACAGGATCGCGCTGAACTGGAACAGTTCGCCAGCGAACAGCTGGGCATCGCACCGCTGCAGGCCTGGGACCTGGCCTTCGCCGCCGACCGCCTGAAGCAGGCGCGCTACAGCTATTCCGAGCAGCAGGTGAAGCAGTACTTCACCGAACCGAAGGTGCTGGCCGGCCTGTTCGCGGTGATCGAGCAGCTGTACGGCCTGCGCGTGCAGCCCGACAGCGCACCGGTCTGGCATGACGACGTGCGCTTCTTCCGGCTGGTGGATGCGCAGGGCGCGCTGGTGGGCCAGTTCTACCTGGACCTGTACGCGCGCGAAGGCAAGCGCGGTGGCGCGTGGATGGACGACTGCCGCAACCGCCGCGTACGCGCCGATGGCAGCGTGCAGACGCCGCTGGTCTACCTGGTGTGCAACTTCGGCCGCGGTGCCGACGGCAAGCCGGCCACCTTCAGCCACAACGAAGTCACCACCCTGTTCCATGAAATGGGCCATGGCCTGCACCAGCTGCTGACCCGCATCGGCGAACTGGGCGTGGCCGGCATCAACGGCGTTGAATGGGACGCGGTCGAGCTGCCCAGCCAGTTCATGGAGAACTTCTGCTGGGAATGGGACCACCTGCAGGCGATGACCGCGCACGTGGACAGTGGCGAGCCGCTGCCGCGCGCGCTGTACGAGCGCATGCTGGCCGCGCGTAACTTCCATAGCGGCATGGCGACCGTGCGCCAGCTTGAATTCGGGCTGTTCGACATGCTGCTGCACAGCCAGTTCGAACCGGCGCAGGACAGCGTGCTGGCGTTGCTGGATCGCGTGCGCGCGGAAGTGGCGGTGAACCATCCGCCGGTGTGGAATCGCTTCCCGCACCAGTTCAGCCATATCTTCGCCGGTGGCTATGCGGCGGGCTATTACAGCTACAAGTGGGCCGAAGTGTTGAGTGCCGATGCGTATGCGGCCTTCGAAGAAGCGCCGCAAGCGCTGGCTGAAACCGGTGCGCGTTTCCGCGACGAGATTCTTTCGCGCGGCGGCAGCCGTGCCGCAGCGGAAAACTTCAAGGCCTTCCGCGGCCGCGCACCGCAGATCGACGCGCTGCTGCGGCATTCGGGCATGGCGTAACGCGGTGCCGTTGCGGTAGGTGCCAACCTTGAAGCGGTGGTGCTGTGGTAGGTGCCAACCTTGGTTGGCACTTGCTGGCACTTGTGCGGACCAAGGTCCGCACCTACCGAGCCGCGGTGCCGCCTGGCAATCGTGCGGACCAAGGTCCGCACCTACCGGCAGCGGTGCTCTACTCGGCGTAGATCATCTTTCGGGTCATGCCGCCGTCCACGATGAAATCCTGGCCGGTGCTGAAGCCGGACAGCGAGGACAGCAGGTACACCGCCAGGGCGCCGATATCTTCGGGCTGGCCCACGCGGCCCACCGGGTGTTGGGCGTGGTCGCTGGCCGAATAGTCCGGCGCGTGGCGGCGCGACGGCGCCTGCCAGGCACTGGTGCCGATCCAGCCCGGGCTGATGCTGTTCACCCGCACCGCCGGGCCGGCGCTGATGGCCAGTGCATGCGTGAAGGCCACCAGCCCACCCTTGGCGGCGGCGTAGGCCTCGCTGTGCGCTTCGGACTGCCAGGCGCGGGTGGAGGCGATGTTGATCACCGCGCCTGCGCCACTGGCGGTCAGTGCCGGCAGCGCGTGCTTGCAGCACAGGAACGCGCCATGCAGCGACGACAGCCGCCGCTGCCATTCGTCCCACGCCATGTTTTCCAGGGTGGTGCCATGCGGGCCGGCAATGCCGGCGTTGTTCACCAGGCCATCGATGCGGCCGAAGCGCTGCTGCGCCACGGCGATGAAGTCGCGCACGCTGCCTTCGTCGGCAATGTCCAGGCGCTGGAACGCGGCATCATCGCCGCGCTGCCATTCGTCCAGGCAGGCCTGGCCCGCCTCGGTGTCCAGATCGCCGATCAGCACGCTGCCGCCGGCGCCCAGCACCGCCTGGGCGATGCCGCGGCCAATGCCATTGGCACCGCCGGTGACCAGCACCACCTTGCCCTGCAGGGGCACCGCAGGCCACGTGGCGATCGGCGGTGCCGCGCTCACGACAGGTCTTCCCCGCGCAGGCGGCGGTACCAGCCATCCACGCCAATGCGGTCCAGGGTCTGGATGTTGCGCTCCACGATCACGTCCGGGTCCGGAAAGGCGTCCACCGCGCGCGCCACGCTGTCTTCGCGCAGCAGGTGCAGGGTGGGGAAGGGGGCACGGTTGGTGTAGTTGCTGGCATCGTCAGCGGCCACGCCGTCGAACTGGTAATCCGGGTGGAAGCTGGCCACCTGCAGGATGCCCTGCAGGTCCAGTGCCTCGATCGCCGCGTCGGCGTTGTCCAGGAAATCGTTGTAGTCCAGGAAATCCACCAGCACCTGCGGATGCACGATCAGCGTGGTGTCGATCTGTTCGGCCGGGGTGTCGCGCAGCAGCACCAGTTCTTCGGCCAACTGCTCCACCAGCGCTTCCGGCGTGGTGGCATCGCTCAGCACGAAACGCACCTGGTCCTTCACGTACACGGCCTTGGCGAACGGGCACAGGTTGAGGCCGATCACGATCCGCTCCAGCCACAGGCGGGTGGCGGCGATCGGGTCGTCGGTGGGCAGGGCGGTATCGGTCATGGCGGGCACATCGGCTGGCGGGGCCGCCATTGTAGGCGCGCGGTCACCGCCGCGCTGTTCACTGTCCACGAACTGGACAGCGGCGATGCTGGAAAGCCGTTTGCATTCAATCACCTGGCCGCGCACAGCCAATGGCCGATTGCCGCCCCGGCAGTGAAAGGCGTGCAATGGCCCCACGTAACTGGAGGACCCAACATGACTGCTTCTTCCCCGTGGCTGCCGGCCGATCTCTGGTCCGGTGCTTTCTTCGATGGCCAGTGGCGCGCCGCCGCGCAGCAGCAGCCGGTGCTTGAACCGGCCACCGGCCAGACGCTGGGCCAGGTGGGCCTGGCCGATGCCGCGCAGGTGGCACGTTCGGCCGCGGCCGCCGCGCAGGCACAGCGCGACTGGGCCGCCGCGCCCTACGAGCAGCGCGCGCAGGTGCTGCGCCAGGCCGCACGCCTGGCCGAAGACAACATCGACACGCTGGTGGACTGGCTGGTGCGCGAAAGCGGCTCGACCCGGCTGAAGGCCGGCTTCGAGGCCAAGGTGACCATCAAGGCGCTGCACGAAGCGGCCGCGCTGCCCTCGCGCAGCACCGGCGAAATCCTGCCTTCCGAACCGGGCCGGCTGAACCTGGCCCGGCGCCGCCCGCTGGGCGTGGTCGGGGTCATTTCGCCGTTCAACTTCCCGCTGTACCTGGCCATGCGCGCGGTGGCACCGGCCATCGCGCTGGGCAATGCGGTGGTGCTCAAGCCCGATCCGCGCACGGCGGTCTGCGGTGGCGCGGTCATCGCCCGCCTGTTCGAACAGGCCGGGCTGCCCGCCGGCGTGCTGCACATGTTGCCCGGTGATGGCGCCGCCGGTGCCGCGCTGACCAGCGACCCGCACGTGGCGATGATCCAGTTCACCGGTTCCACCGCGGCCGGCCGCAAGGTGGGCGAAGCGGCCGGCAAGCACCTGAAGAAGGTGTCGCTGGAACTGGGCGGCAAGAATTCGCTGATCATCCTGGACGACGCCGATCTGGATCTGGCCGTGGCCAACACCGCCTGGGGCGTGTACCTGCACCAGGGCCAGATCTGCATGGCCACCGGCCGCGTGCTGGTACATCGGAAAATCCACGCTGCCTTCCTGGAAAAACTGGTGGCCAAGGCGAAGTCGCTGAAGGTGGGTGACCCGGCACGCGAAGACGTGGCCATCGGGCCGCTGATCAACGCCACCCAGCGCGACCATGCCGCGCGCGTAGTGGCCGATGCGGTGCAGGCCGGTGCCACGTTGGAAGCCGGTGGTACCCACCAGGACCTGTTCTTCGCCCCCACCGTGCTGGGCAACGTGGCTGCCGACAACCCCGCGTTCAACGAAGAAATCTTCGCGCCGGTGGCGGTGGTGGTGCCGTTCGACGATGACGACCATGCAGTGCAGCTGGCCAACGACAGCGAGTACGGCCTGTCGATGGCCATCGTGTCCAGCAACGTGGGCCGCGCGCTGAAGCTGGGCGAGCGCCTGCGCACCGGCCTGCTGCACATCAACGACCAGACGGTGAATGACGAAGTGATCAATCCCTTCGGCGGCGTGGGTGCGTCCGGCAACGGCACCAGCATCGGCGGCCCGGCCAACTGGGAAGAGTTCACCCAGTGGCAGTGGATGACCGTCAAGGGCGAAGCGCCCGCCTACCCGATCTGATCCAGGAGGAACATCGCGATGAGCAACACTACTGCAGGCCGTGACATCACCGCGGCCGTCGTGCGTGGCAAGGAACAACCGTTCGTGATCGAGCAGGCGCACCTGCGCGGTCCCCAGGACGACGAAGTGCTGGTGAGGGTGGTGGCCACCGGTCTGTGCCACACCGACCTGATCGTGCGCGACCAGTACTACCCGGTGCCGTTGCCGGCGGTGCTGGGCCATGAAGGCGCGGGCATCGTCGAAGCCGTGGGCCCGAACGTGCGTGACCTGAAGGTGGGCGACCACGTGGTGCTGACCTACGGCGCCTGCGGCCACTGCAACCCGTGCCGCGGCGGCCATGGCGCCTACTGCAAGGATTTCTTCGGGCTCAACTTCGGTGGCGACGATGGCCACGGCCATACCGCCATCACCGATGCGCAGGGGCAGCCGCTGCACGATCACTTCTTTGCGCAGTCCTCGTTCGCCACCTTTGCCATCGCGCGCGAGATCAATGCCATCAAGGTGCCCGACGATGCGCCGCTGGAACTGCTGGGCCCGCTGGGGTGCGGCATCCAGACCGGTGCCGGTGCGGTGCTCAATTCGCTGCAGGTGCGTTCGGGCAGCAGCTTCGCCAGCTATGGCGCCGGTGCGGTGGGCCTGAGTGCGGTAATGGCGGCCAAGGTGGCCGGCGCGACCACCATCATCGCCATTGATGTGGTGCCGTCGCGGTTGGAACTGGCGCTGGAACTGGGCGCCACCCACGTGGTGAACAGTCGCGAGACCGATGTGATCGAGGCGGTGCGTGCGATCACCGGCGGTGGTGCGGATTACGCGCTGGAATCCACCGGTCGCCCGGAAGTGCTGTCGGCCGGCATCGAGGCGCTGGGCGGGCTGGGCATGATGGGCGTGGTGGGCGCGCCGAAGCTGGGCACCACGGCCAGTTTCGATGTGAACAACCTGCTGCTGGGCGGGCGCAGCATCCGCGGCATCGTGGAAGGTGACAGCGTGCCGCAGGTGTTCATTCCGCAGCTGGTGACGCTGTACCAGCAGGGCCGGTTCCCGTTCGACAAGCTGGTGAAGTTCTATCCGCTTGAGCAGATCAACCAGGCGGCCGAGGACAGCACCAAGGGCATTACGTTGAAGCCGATCCTGCGTATTGCGGCGTAAGGGTGGGGTGGTTTGCAGGGCTGCGCCCTGCACCTGCCGAATCAACGTCAACGTCAAATGCGGGCTATCCGTGGGATGGCGGGGTGGGTCCGGTTGCGGGGGACGAGCGTGGGGTCGGATCCGTTTTCCAGAGGAAAACGGCTCTGACCCCGCAAACGACCACATAACGCGGGCATGGCACGGGTGGGTGTACGCTGTTGCGATGATGGCCACGACAGTCGGGCAACAACAGTTGGTGGCGGCGCGCGATGCGTTCGTCGAGGGCGATATGGCGTCGCTGGCCGGGCTGCCGTTGCCCCTGCAGCAGTCCTGGCAGCGCTCGCGGGCGGCCGGGGTGCTGCCCGGGCAGGAACCGTATTACCCGCCGCTGCAGGGCGATGGCCGGCGCCTGCGCGATGCCGACGACCGTCGCCTGGCGCGCTGCGTGCAGCCGGAACTGGAACAGCTGTGGGCGGCCTTCGGTGGGCGTGGCTGGACGATGTTCTGTGCCAACCGCCACGGCATGGTGATCGCGCAGCAGGCCCACGGCCTGGAAGATGCCGCCTTGCTGCGGCCGATCCAGGTCGGGCGGCAGCTGGGTGAAGCGGAGATCGGCACCACCGCGCCGGCGGTCAGCCTGGCCGACGACATGCCCGCCCTGGTGCGCGGCAACGAGCATTACCTGCAGCGCTTCGCGCCGGTGTTCTGCCTGAGTGAGCCGCTGCACGATCTGGACGGCCAGGTCTGTGGGGCGATCGACATCACCGGGCTGGGCGAGCGTGATCCGGCGCTGCTGCAGGGCTATTTCCGGCAGGCCGCGCTGGCCAGTGAGAACCGCCTGTTCCAGACCTTGGCCGATGTGCACCTGCTCGCCGTGCAGCATGATCCGCGCTGGCTGGCAACGCCGTTGCAGGGGCTGCTGGCGGTGCAGGAGGACGGGCAACTGCGCGCAGCCAACCGCGTGGCGCGGCGCCTGCTGGGGCTGCCGCGGCGGGGGCCTTTACCGCTGCTGTCGATGGAAACCGTGTTTGCTGGCGCCAGCGCGGCGCAGCGCCGCCATCTGCTGCAGCCTGGCCCTGCGCACCGGGTGCGGCTGGGCGAGGGCACTGCGGTCTATCTGCAGCACCTGCGGGCCCCACGGGCACCGCGTACACGTATGGCGGCGCCTGCAGCGGTGGCTGCTGCGCCACTGCGCGAGCAGCAGCGCGAAGCGGCGCGTCGTGCAGCACATGCCGCCGATGGCAACCTGAGCCTGGCCGCACGTCAGTTGGGCGTCTCGCGCACCACGCTGTACAAGCTGCTGCGCGATTAGTCGCGCAGTCCGCCGGGCATGGCCCGGCGCTACCGCTGAGGCGCGGGTAGCGCCGGGCCATGCCCGGCGAAAGAATCAATCGCGGAAGTTGTTGAACTGCAGCGGCAGTTCGAACTTGCCGGCCTTCAGCACCGCAATCGCATCCTGCAGGTCGTCGCGCTTCTTGCCCTGCACGCGCAGCTTGTCGCCGTTGATCTGGCTTTCCACCTTCAGCTTGGCTTCCTTCAGCGCCGCGGCGATCTTCTTGGCGATCTTCTGCTCGATGCCCTGCTTGACGGTGATCTTCTGCCGGGCCTGGGCCAGGTTGGTTTCGATATCGCCAAATTCCAGGCTCAGCACGTCGATGCCGCGGGCGGCCAGGCGCGCGCGCAGGATGTCGTTCATCTGCTTGAGCTGGAATTCGGTCGGTGCAGTCTGGTTGATCACATCGCCATCGCGCTCGAACTTCGCGTCCACGCCCTTGAAATCGAAGCGGGTGGCAAGTTCGCGGTTGGCCTGGTCGATGGCGTTGGTCAGTTCGTGGGTGTCGACTTCAGACACGACGTCGAAGGAAGGCATGGGCGTGGCTCCGCGGAATTCAGTGGCGGCCATTCTATCGCGTGGGCCCCGCGGTGTTTGTAGAGTCGAGCCATGCTCGACTGCCGCGTGAAAGCCAGTCGAGCATGGCTCGACTTTACCGGGGGGGCTAGTCGAGCAAGCTCGACTCTACCGGGGATGCCAGTCGAGCAAGCTCGACTCTACAGACGGCGGTTGCCGGGCGATAATGGGCCATGAACCTGCAACGCTCCCCTTCGCGCGCGGTGGCCTGGATGGTCGCGGCGGTGGCCTGTTTCTCGCTGATGGACGCCGGCATGAAGCAGCTGTCGGCCAGTTATCCCTCGCTGGAAGTCACCTTCCTGCGCGGTGCGGCCTCGCTGCCCTTCGTGCTGGTCTGGGTGCTGGCCAGCGCCGGCCCGCGCTCGCTCATTCCACGTCGCTGGGGCCTGCATCTGTTGCGCGGTGGGCTGGGCATGGCAATGATCGGCTGCTTCGTGTTCGCCCTGCGTGACCTGCCGCTGTCCACCGCCTACAGCATCTATTTCGTCGCCCCGCTGCTGATTGCCGCACTGTCGGTGCCGTTGCTGGGCGAGCGGGTGGGGCCGCGCCGCTGGGTGGCCATCGGCGTCGGCCTGCTGGGGGTGATCGTGGTGCTGCGGCCGGGCGTGGACGGCTTCATTTCGATCCCCGGCCTGATGGTGCTGGCCGCGGCCACCGCCTACGCCATCGCCGCCATCACCGTCAGCCTGCTCACCCGTACCGATACCTCGCAGTCGATGGTGGTCTGGTTCCTGGTCATCATGGCCATCGGCGCCGGCCTGCTGGCGCTGCCCGACTGGGTGCCGCTGCAGCTGGCCCATGCGCCGCTGATCGCCGGCATGGGCCTGGCCGGCGCACTGGGCCAGATTGCCCTGACCCGGGCCTTCCAGCTGGGCGAGGCCTCGATGATCGCGCCGCTGGAGTACAGCGGCCTGGTCTGGGTGATCGGCTGGGACCTGGCTTTCTGGGGCCAGCTGCCGGACGCCTACACTTGGGTGGGCGCGGCCATCATCGTGGCCTCGGGCCTGTACCTGCTGCACCGGGAACGCCTGAACCGGGTGCAGCCGCCGAAGCCGCTGGACCACCCGTAATCGTGGCGGGTCGGGGGCGGAGCCCCTGCGGGGATCCGACCCCGGGGTCAGACCCCCGCAGGGGCTCTGACCCCCGCCGTCATCCCCGGTACACGCGGCTTAGAACCAAAAGGAATAACATTCTGGCCCAAGGCGCAGGCGCGGAACCGCCGGCGCTGGTAGGCTGCACGCCCCTTCTTCCGCCCCGCCGGTGAGCCACGCCCGTGATCGAGTTCCAGCGCCTGCACAAATCCTATGCCGTTGCCGGCCGCCAAGTGAGCGCGCTGCAACCGTTGGACCTGACCATCGAGGCCGGCGAAGTGTTCGGCATCATCGGCCATTCCGGCGCGGGCAAGTCCACCCTGATCCGCATGATCAACCGCCTGGAAGAACCCAGCGGTGGCAAGCTGCTGATCGGTGGTGAAGACATCACGGCGCTGGATGCCGACGGCCTGCGCGCGCTGCGCCGTCGCATCGGCATGATCTTCCAGCACTTCAACCTGCTGTCTTCGCGCACGGTGGCCGGCAACGTGGCCTTCCCGCTGGAACTGGCCGGCACGCCGAAGGCGGAGATCGACGCGCGCGTGGCCGAGCTGTTGCAGACCGTTGGCCTGCAGGACCACGCGACGAAGTACCCGGCGCAGTTGTCCGGTGGGCAGAAGCAGCGCGTGGGTATTGCCCGCGCGCTGGCCACCCGCCCGCAGATCCTGCTGTGCGACGAAGCCACCAGCGCGCTGGATCCGCAGACCACCGCGTCGGTGCTGGCGCTGCTGTCGAAGATCAACCGCGAGCTGGGCCTGACCATCGTGCTGATCACCCACGAAATGGATGTGATCCGTCGCGTCTGTGATCGCGTGGCCGTGCTCGACGGCGGCCACCTGGTGGAAACCGGTCCGGTCACCCAGGTCTTCCTGCACCCGCAGCATGCCACCACGCGGCGCTTCGTCAGCGAATCCGAACATGTGGACGAAGGCGTGCTGCACCGCGATTTCGACGTGGTGGGCGGGCGCATCGTGCGCCTGACCTTCCTCGGCGGTGACACCTATGAGCCGTTGCTGGGCCGCGTGGCCCGCGAAACCGGCATCGACTACAACATCCTGTCCGGCCGCATCGACCGGATCAAGGACACCCCGTATGGCCAGCTGGTGGTCGCCCTGGTGGGCGGCGACCAGTCCGCCGCGCAGGCCGCGTTCGTGGCTGCCGGCGTGCACGTTGAGGAACTGCGCCGATGATCGTCGCCACTGCTGAAGGTTTCTTCCGCCACCTGGATGCCAACAAATGGGTGGATATCGGCAAGGCCACCATCGAGACGTTGCTGATGATGGCCGGCTCGCTGCCGCTCACCCTGGCCATCGGTCTGCCGATCGGCGTGCTGCTGTATGTGTTCGGTGCGCCGCAGATGAAGCGCCGTCCGCTGGCGTACGGCGTGCTGGCGATCGTGGTGAACCTGCTGCGTTCGGTGCCCTTCATCATCCTGATGGTGGTGCTGATTCCGGTGTCGCTGTGGCTGATGGGCCAGTCGATCGGCGTGCTTGGCACGCTGCCGGCGCTGGTGATCGGCGCGGCGCCGTTCTATGCGCGCCTGGTCGAAACCGCGCTGCGCGAAGTGGACCGTGGCGTGGTCGAGGCGGCGCAGTCGATGGGCGCCACCACCTGGCAGCTGGTCACCCGGGTGCTGCTGCCTGAAGCCCGGCCGGGCCTGATCGCGGCTGCCACGGTCACTACGGTGGCCCTGGTCGGCTTCACCGCCATGGGCGGTGCGATCGGTTCCGGTGGCCTGGGCGACCTGGCGCTGCGCGAAGGCTACCAGCGCAACCGCACCGACGTGGCCCTGGTCACCGTGGTGGTGCTGCTGATCCTGGTGCAGCTGCTGCAGATGCTCGGCGACCGCCTGGTCGCGCACTACACCCGCAAATAGCACGATGCCGGGCATCGCCCGGCATCGTTCGGGTAGCGCCGGGCCATGCCCGGCGGCGTCAGCATGACGCGATCCGTCCATCGAAACCTTGAATCGCCAAAGCGAGACTGGCCTCACATCCAGTCAATCGGTGCATTCCGTTCTACGTACTACGCTCACGGGTGACCGCAAAGGGCAGCACAGCCTGCGCATCAACGATCAGTGGCGGCTGTGTTTCATCTGGACCGAAACCGGGCCGGAGGCCGTGGAAATCGTTGACTACCACTGAGGTTCTGGCCATGAAGCCATCCACCAACCGCATGCGGGCCATCCATCCCGGTGAGATCCTTCGCGAAGAGTTCCTCGCGCCGCTGTCGCTGAGCGTGAATGCGCTGGCGAGGGCCTTGGATGTACCTGCCACGCGCCTGCATGCCATCGTGCATGGTGAACGCGCGATCACGGCCGATACGGCGGCCCGCCTGGCACGGCATTTCGGGGGCGATGCGGCATCGTGGCTCGCATTGCAGGCAACCTACGATCTGAAGACGTTGCCGACCCTGGGCGAGATTGAGCGCCGCGTGCAGCCAAGGGCTGCGTAGCATGGCGCTACCGCAATGATCGCGCGGCTACGGTAGCGCCGGGCCATGCCCGGCGAACGCTATCTCACCGCACGTTCGGCACTTCGTAGCCGAGCTTGCCCACCTGTTCGGGGTGCTGCGGCACGCGCTTGAGCTTGTCGGTGTTCACGCCGTACTCGTCACGCAGGCGCTCGGCCAGTTCCTTGTACAGCGCTTTGTCCATGTCCGGCTGGCGGGCGAAGATCCACGCCATTTCACGGCCGGGATAGCCGATCAGCGCCCACGAATAGTCCGGCGCCACTTCCAGCACGCGCGAATGGGTCGGTACCACCCGGTAGAACCAGGTGCGCCACGCGTGGTTGCCACTGTCCGCATCGACGCTGGCGCGCGCCCGCACTTCCTGCAGCGGCTGGCCGAAGCCATCGCGGTAACGGTAGGTGATGGCGACCTTGTGGTCGTCGCGCAGTTCGTACTGGTTGACGCTGGCCACGTGGCCACGTTCGATGAAATTCGGCACGCGGCCGATCACATACCAGGTGCCCATGAAGCGCTGCAGGTCGACCGGGGCATCCGGATCGATGGCCGTATGGTCAGGCAGCGCGCTGCGCGATGCCGGCGGATCTTCGGCAGCCAGCGCGGCGCCTCCCAGTGACAGGGCCAACACCATGGCGCAGAACGGGCGGATCGGGGACATGCGGGAGCGGGCTCCAAAAGGCTTGCCCGCGCATGGTCACTGGGTGCAGCCGATCCGTCAATGGTGTCGCAGCCAGTGAGAAGCGTTGCCGCCACGCTGTGCACCATCGACCACGGGAGACCGACCATGAACGCACGCACCGCACATCGCCCCTCAGCTGAACGCCTCAGGCAGCGCCCCGATCCGCGCGTGCTGCGCCTGGTGCAGCAGCTGGCCCTGGCGGGCGTGGCGCTGGTGCTGGTGTGGCCGGCCGCGCGTGGCCACCACGCCTGGCTGGGCTGGGCGCCGCTGTGGCTGGTGGGCATGCCGCTGGTGGCGTGGTGGGCCCTGCTGGGCTGTCCGTTGCCGCTGCGGGCGGCCCTGCGGCGGCTGCGCGGGCCGCAGCAGCAGGCGCGTCGGCGTCCGGCCCGCAGGCCGCGGCGCGCGCGGGGGCAGGCGGCCACAGCCTGACCTTCGACACGGGGGCGGCCCGTCCGAACCGTGCTAGCGTTCCACGGCTAATGACTGCCTGGAGCTGCAATGTCGCGATTCGCTTCCGCCTGCCTGTTGGCCGGCATGATGACCGGCGCCTCGGTGGGGACCGCCGTGGCCGCTGAAGACACCGACCGTTACGCCTGGCTGGAGGACGTGACCGGCGACAAGCCGCTGTCCTGGGTGAAGGAACAGAACGCCAAGTCCGAGGCGCGCCTGGCGCAGACGCCGGCGTTCAAGCAGATGGAAACGAGCATCCGCGAGGTGCTCGATTCGGACGCCAAGATTCCCGGCGTGCAGAAGATCGGCGAGTACTACTACAACTTCTGGAAGGACAAGCAGCACGAACGCGGCCTGTGGCGCCGCACCACCCTGGCCGAGTACCGCAAGGCCTCGCCGCAGTGGGAAACCGTGCTGGACCTGGACGCGCTGAACAAGGCCGAAGGTGAGAACTGGGTCTGGCACGGCGCCGACTGCCTGCGCCCGGATTACAGCCGCTGCCTGATCGCGCTGTCGCGCGGCGGCGCCGACGCCGATGTCACCCGCGAATTCGACCTGGCCAGCAAGACCTGGATCAAGGACGGCTTCTTCCGCCCCGAATCGAAGGGCGGGCTGAACTGGATCGACCGCGACACGGTGTTCGTCTACACCGATTTCGGTGCCGGTTCGATGACCACCTCCGGCTACCCGCGCATTGCCAAGCTGTGGAAGCGTGGCACGCCGATGGCCTCGGCCAGCGTGGTCTACGAAGGCAAGCCGGAGGACATGTACATCGCGGCCATGCACGATGACACCCCCGGCTTCGAGCGCAACCTGGTCAGCCGCACGCTGGCCTTCTACAACAACGAACTGTACCTGCGCGCCGACGACGGCACGCTGAGCAAGATCGATGCGCCGAATTCGGCAGAAAAGGGCCTGCACAAGCAGTGGCTGACCCTGGAACTGCGCGATGCCTGGACCGTGGGTGGCAAGACCTACGCCTCCGGTTCACTGCTGGCGACCAGGCTGGACGATTTCCAGGCCGGCAAGCGCGATTTCGAAGTGCTGTTCACGCCCACCGCCACCACCTCGCTGGCCGGCACCGCCTGGACCCGCAACCACCTGGTGCTGAACGTACTGGATGACGTGAAGAATCGTCTGTCGGTGCTCACCCCGGGCGCCAAGGGCTGGCAGAAGAGCGAGTTCGTCGGCGCGCCGTCGTTCGGCACGCTGGCCGTGGGCGCCGTCGACAGCAATGACAGCGACGCGGTCTGGCTGACCGCCACCGATTACCTGACCCCGACCACCCTGGCCCTGGCCGAGATCGGCAAGGCGCCGGAAACGCTGAAGACCATGCCGGCCTTCTTCGATGCCGACGGCAAGGTGATTGAACAGCACTTCGCCACCAGCAAGGACGGCACCCGCGTGCCGTACTTCGTGGTGCACGACAAGGCGATGAAGCTGGACGGCTCCAACCCGACCCTGCTGTACGGCTACGGCGGTTTCGAGATCTCGCTCACCCCGAACTATTCCGGCGGCATGGGCCGCGCGTGGCTGGAGAAGGGCGGCGTGTACGTGGTCGCCAACATCCGCGGCGGTGGCGAGTACGGCCCGCGCTGGCACCAGGCGGCGCTGAAGCAGAACCGTCACAAGGCCTATGAAGACATGGCCGCCGTCGCCCAGGATCTGGTCACCCGCAAGATCACCAGCGCCAAGCACCTGGGTGTGCAGGGCGGCAGCAACGGTGGCCTGCTGACTGGCAACATGCTCACCCAGTACCCGGAGCTGTTCGGTGCGGTGGTGGTGCAGGTGCCGCTGCTGGACATGAAGCGCTACAGCCACCTGCTGGCCGGTGCGTCGTGGATGGCCGAGTACGGCAACCCGGACACCAGCGACTGGGAGTTCATCAAGACCTTCTCGCCGTACCACCTGTTCGACGCGAAGAAGAACTACCCGCCGGTGCTGTTCACCACCTCCACCCGCGATGATCGCGTGCATCCGGGCCACGCCCGCAAGATGGCGGCGAAGATGATCGACGCTGGCAAGGATGTGACCTACTACGAGAACATCGAAGGCGGTCACGGCGGTGCAGCCAACAATGCGCAGGCCGCACATATGTCCGCGCTGGCCTACAGCTTCCTGTGGGAGCGCTTGGGCGGCAAGTGATGGAATGAAAAACGCCGCCTTCGGGCGGCGTTTTTCGTTGGGGGGCACGTATCCACGCATGGCGTGGATCTACCGGTGCGCGGTGCGCTCGCCGGGCATGGCCCGGCGCTACCGGAACCGTTGCAACCCGCGCGCGATGCGCGCCACCGCTTCCTGCAACCGCGGCACTTCCTGCGTGTACGCCAACCGCACGTGCTGGTTGGCCCGGTGGAAGCCGAAGTCCAGGCCCGGCGTAAACGCCACGTGCTCGGTTTCCAGGAAGTGCGCGCAGAACGCCTGCGCGTCGTCGGTGAACGCGCTGACATCGGCGTACAGGTAGAACGCGCCCTGCGGTTCCACCTCGATACGGAAACCCAGTTCGCGCAGCGCGGGCAGCAGGAAATCACGGCGCTGCTGGAACGCCTGCCGGCGCTGCTCGAAGATCGCCATCGCTTCGTCGCTGAAACAGGCCAGCGCCGCGTGCTGGGCAATGCTCGAGGCGCTGATGTACAGGTTCTGCGCCAGCTTTTCCAGCTCGGGCACCGCGGCCGGCGGCGCCACCAGCCAGCCCAGGCGCCAGCCGGTCATGCCGAAGTACTTAGAGAAGCTGTTCAGCACGAACGCGCTGTCATCCACCTGCAGCACGCTGGGCGCATCCAGGCCGTAGGTGAGGCCGTGGTAGATCTCGTCCACCACCAGGTGGCCGCCGCGCGCATGCAGCGACGTCGACAGGGCGGCCAGTTCATCGGCCGACAGCACGGTGCCGGTCGGGTTGGCCGGCGAGGCCACCAGCGCGCCGACGCTGCCGCTGTTCCAGTGCTGTTCCACCAGCGACGGAGTCAACTGGTAGGCGGTGTCCGGGCCGACCGGCACCAGCTGCGCGCCGCCTTCCACCAGGCGCAGGAAGTGGCGGTTGCACGGATAGCCCGGATCGGCCAGCAGCCAGTGCCGGCCCGGATCGACCAGCAGGCTGCTGGCCAGCAGCAGCGCGCCCGAACCGCCCGGGGTGACCAGGATGCGCTCGGGATCAATGTCCAGCCCGTAATGGCGGGCATAGAAACCGCTGATCGCCTGGCGCAGCGCCGGCAGCCCGCGCGCAGCGGTGTAGCGGGTATGGCCGGCGGCCAGTGCGGCCTGGCCGGCGCGCACGATGGGTTCGGCGGTGGTGAAGTCCGGCTCGCCGATCTCCAGGTGGATCACATCGTGGCCGGCCTGTTCCAGCGCCTGTGCGCGGGCCAGCAGGGACATCACGTGGAACGGGGCGATTTCATGGCTGCGCCGGCTGTAGCCCGGCGTGTGGGGCAGGGTGCTCATGCGCCCATGGTACGCCGCAGGCCGGGGGGACGCTGCGGCGGTGGTAGAGTCGAGTTTGCTCGACTGCTGTTGCGGTCAGCCGAGCAAGCCCGACCCGACCTACGCCACGGACGCCATTGCGTAACCGCACCAGGACCCTTATTTCATGAAACCCACCCTCTGCCTGTTGCTTGCCAGCCTGATGACCAGCACCGCTACCGCCGCCACCCCGCCCGTTCCGCCGGATGCCCAGAAGCGTCCGCACGAGGTCAAGGCGCCGTTCGGCGCGACCCGCAACGATGACTATTACTGGCTGCGCGACGACACGCGCGAAAACAAGGACATGCTGGCCTACCTGCAGGCCGAGAATGCCTACGCCGACCAGCTGCTGGCGCCGCTGAAGCCGCTGGAAGACACCCTCTACAAGGAAATCGTCGGCCGCATCAAGCAGGACGATGCCAGCGTGCCGGCGCGCGAGCGCGGCTACTGGTACTACAGCCGCTTCGAGACCGGCCAGGACTATCCCATCCATGCGCGCCGCAAGGGCAGCATGGAAGCGCCGGAAGAAGTGCTGCTGGACGTGAACACGATGGCCGCCGGCAAGGGCTACTTCAACGTCGGTTCGATGGACGTAAGCCAGGACAACCAGCTGCTGGCTTGGGCCGACGATGACGTGGGCCGCCGCCAGTACACCATCCGCTTCAAGGACCTGCGCACCGGCAAGGTGCTGCCCGATGTGATCACCGGCAGTTCCGGCGATCTGGTCTGGGCCGATGACAACCGCACCGTGCTGTACGTGGAAAACGACCCGGAAACCCTTCTGACCGTGCGGGTGAAGAAGCACGTGCTGGGCACCCCGGCCAGCGCCGATACCGTGGTCTACGAAGAAGAGGATGACAGCTTCTACATGGGCATCGGCCGCACCCGCGACGATCGCTTCATCACCATCGGCGTGCACAGCACCGTGTCTTCGGAAGAGCGCTACGCCCCGGCCAGCGACCCGACCACCTTCACCGTGCTGGCCCCGCGCCAGCGCGACGTGGAATACGACGCCGACCACTACGATGGCCGCTGGGTGATCCGCACCAACGATGGCGCGAAGAACTTCAAGCTGGTCACCGCGCCCACCGATGCCACCTCGCGCGCGCAGTGGAAGGACTGGATCGCCCACGACGAAGCGGTGTTCATCGAAGGCTTCGAGCTGTTCGACAGCTACACCGCCATTGCCGAGCGTTCCGAAGGCCTGGAGCGCGTGCGCCTGCTGTTCAAGGACGGTCGCACCGATTACGTGAAGGCCGACGAGCCGGCGTACTCGATGGGCCTGGGCGACAACACCGAGGCCGATACGCCGTGGCTGCGCTACGTCTATACCTCGATGACCACCCCGACCACGGTGTTCGAACTGAATACCGCCACCGGTGAGCGCCGCCAGCTGAAGGTGCAGCCGGTGATCGGCTACGACGCCAGCAAGTATGAAACCGACCGTGTATGGGTGACCGCGCGCGACGGCGTGAAGGTGCCGGTGTCGCTGGTCTACCGCAAGGGCTACCAGAAGGACGGCAAGGGCGCGCTGTTCCAGTACGCCTACGGCAGCTACGGCATGTCGATGGACCCGTACTTCAACCAGACAGCGGTCAGCCTGCTCGACCGGGGCGTGGTGTATGCCATTGCGCACATCCGCGGCGGCCAGGAAATGGGCCGCGACTGGTACGAGAACGGCAAGCTGCTGCACAAGCAGAACACCTTCAACGACTTCATCGACGTGACCCGCGCGCTGGTGGCGCAGGGCTGGGCGGCGAAGGACCGCGTGGCCGCTTCCGGTGGCAGTGCCGGTGGCCTGCTGATGGGCGCAGTGGCCAACCAGGCGCCGCAGGATTACCGGGTGATGGTGGCGCAGGTGCCGTTCGTGGACGTGGTCACCACCATGCTCGACCCGACCATTCCGCTGACCACCAACGAATACGACGAGTGGGGCAACCCGGAACAGAAGCCGTACTACGACTACATGCTGTCCTACTCGCCCTACGACAACGTGAAGCGCCAGGCCTACCCGGCGCTGTTCGTGGGTACCGGCCTGTGGGATTCGCAGGTGCAGTACTGGGAACCGGCCAAGTGGGTGGCCAAGCTGCGCGATGACAACACCGGGTCGTTGCCGATCCTGTTCCGCACCAACATGGAAGCCGGCCACGGCGGCAAGTCCGGGCGCTTCCAGCGCTACCGCGAACTGTCCGAGTCGTACGCGTTCGTGCTGCAGCAGCTGGGCATCGCCCAGCCGTAAGCGGGGTGGGGTGCCGGGCACTGCCTGGCACCCTGAACCGGTATTCTTGCCGCCATGACCCTGCCCGAACCGCCCCCGGCCCGCGATCCCGCTCCGCCCCCGCGCGTGGTGCGTTTCCGCTGGGCCTGGTGGCTGCTGGCCTATGTCAGCCTGGGCACCGGCATCGTCGGCATCTTCGTGCCGGGCCTGCCCACCACCGTATTCATCCTGATTTCCGCCTGGGCCGCCTCGCGTGGTTCCGAGCGCCTGCACAGCTGGCTGCTGCAGCATCCGCGCTTTGGCCCGGCCATCGCCAACTGGCAGGCCCACGGCGCGGTCAGCCGCTACGGCAAGTGGATGGCCACGATCACCATGGCCGTGTGCGCCGGCATCATGCTGTGGTGCGTGCCCATTGCCTGGGTGAAGTGGTTTTCCATCGGCAGCATGACCGTGGTGGCGATCTGGTTGTGGACGCGGCCGCTGCCGCCGGACGCTTGACGGGCCGCGGGCGAAAACCCCGCGCTGCGCGCGATGGTCGACCAACGGTCGACTCTACCTACCGCTCAGCCGCCAATGGCTATACTCGGGGCCATGAAGATCCCCCATCGCAATGCCATTCTGATTCCGTTGGCAGCGGCCTCGCTGCTGTTCCTGTCCGCCTGCGGCAACAAGGGCCCGCTGGTACTGCCGCAGAAGCCGGTGCCGGTGGAAGAAGTGGTTGAGCCGGCCGCCGATGCCGACGCCACGCCGCCGGCCACCCAGCCGACCAGCGACGGCAGTCCGTCCACCACCCCCGACCCGATCAAGCCGGTGGACGACGGGAATGAGTAAGGCTGGCAACAACGCGCTGCGCTTCAGCAAGATGCACGGCGCAGGCAACGATTTCGTGGTGATCGACCTGCGCGACGGCACCCCGCCGCCGTCGCCGGAACTGGCCGCGCGCCTGGCCGACCGCCATACCGGCGTGGGCTGCGACCAGATCCTGACCATCGAGCCGCCGCGTGCGGAAGGCTCGGTGGCCTCGTACCGCATCTGGAACGCCGACGGTTCCAATTCCGAGCAGTGTGGCAATGGCGCGCGCTGCATCGCCGCTTGGCTGGTGCGCGAGGGCAGTGCGCAGGGCGCGCAGTTCGTCATCGACAGCCCGCTGGCCAGCCATGCCGTGCAGGTGCTGGGCGATGGCCGGTTCTCGGTTGCCATGGGCGTGCCGGCGTTCGAACCGGCGCAGGTGCCGCTGGTGGGCTTTGCCCACCCGCGTGAGGAATACCTGCTGCCGCTGCAGGGCGAGAGCGTGCGCTTCGCCGCCGTGTCGATGGGCAACCCGCATGCGGTGATCGAAGTGGGCCTGGTCGATGCCGCGCCGGTGGAGCGCGTGGGCGGCCTGCTGCAGCAGCACGCCTCGTTCCCCAATTCGGTGAACGTGGGCTTTGCCCAGGTGATGGCGCCGGACCATGCGCGCCTGCGCGTGTTCGAACGCGGCGTGGGCGAGACCCTGGCCTGCGGCAGCGGTGCCTGTGCCGCAGCGGTCACCCTGATGCAGCGCGGCCGCCTGCAGCGCGATGCCCGCATCAGCCTGCCCGGCGGTGAACTGCGCATCCAGTGGCCCGGTGAAGGCCAGCCGGTGGTGATGGCCGGCCCGACCGCATTCGTCTTCGAAGGGGAGTGGAGTGCATGACTGAGACCGCCGACAAGCTCGGGGCCCACGAAGTCGCCAGTTGGCTGCGGCGGCATCCCGGCTTCCTCAAGCAGTTTCCCGACCTGGCCCTGACCCTGGTGGTGCCACGCGACGATGGCCCCACCGCGTCGCTGGCCAGCTACCAGCTGGAAGTGCTGCGCGAGAAGAACCGCGAGCTGGCGCGGCGGCTGGCCGACCTGGGTGCCACCGCCCAGGTGAACGAGCGGCTGGCGGTGCGTACCCACCAGCTGACCCTGGCCCTGATGAAGCAGGACAACGCGGCCGACACGCTGCGCGCGATGGCCGCCTCGCTGCAGGAAGACTTCGCCGGTGATCTGGTGCGGCTGGTGGTGCATGCGCCGGTGGCCGGGCTGGAACAGGCCGACTGGCTGCAGGTGATTGCCGCCGACGACCCGCAGCTGGGCCCGTTCCGCGACTGCCTGAAGGATGGCGAGCCGATCTGCGGCCGCCTGCAGGCCGACAAGAACGCCGTGCTGTACGGGGTGCGCAGCGAGGAAGTGCAGACCACCGCCCTGCTGCCGCTGCCGGGTGTCGGCCTGATTGCCGTGGGCAGCCACGACCCGAATCGTTTCTACCCGGGCATGGGCACGCTGTTCCTGCGCATGATGGGCGATGCACTGGCCACCGGCCTGAAGCGATTCCACGACTGAACGGAGCGCTGCCTCGATGAGCGCGGTACAGCAGTTCCTGCAGCACCTGCAGGTGGAACGGCGGATGTCGGCGCACACGCTCGACGCCTACCGCCGCGACCTGGATGCGCTGTCGGTCTGGGCCGAACCGCGCGGTGTGGCGGTGGAGGCGCTGGACGTGGACGCCGTGCGCCAGTTCGTGGCCGACGAGCACCGCCGCGGGCTGTCGGCCAAGAGCCTGCAGCGCCGCCTGTCGGCCTGCCGCAGTTTCTATGCCTGGCTGCTGCGCCATGGCCGCATCGAGGCCAGCCCGGCGGCCACCCTGAAGGCACCGCGCGCGCCGCGGCGCTTGCCGCAGGTGCTGGATGCCGATGAAGCGGTGCAGCTGGTCGAGCTGGAACCGGAAGGCGAGCTGGGCCGCCGCGACCGCGCGCTGCTGGAACTGTTCTATTCGTCGGGCCTGCGCCTGAGCGAAGTCTGCGCGCTGACCTGGCGCGACCTGGATTTCGCCAGCGGCCTGGTGAACGTGATGGGCAAGGGCAACCGCCAGCGCCGGGTGCCGTTCGGGCGGCCGGCACGCGAGGCGTTGCTGGCCTGGCGCAGTGAAAGTGGCGGACTGCCGGCCTTGCCGGTGTTTCCCGGCCGCAACGGGCCGATCAGCCAGCGCGCGGTGCAGGTACGCATCCGCCAGCTGGCGCAGCGCCAGGGCCTGTTCAAGCATGTGCACCCGCACATGCTGCGGCACAGCTTCGCCAGCCACATCCTGGAATCGTCGGGCGATCTGCGCGGCGTGCAGGAGCTGCTGGGCCATGCCGACATCGCCACCACCCAGATCTACACCCATCTGGATTTCCAGCACCTGGCCAAGGTCTACGACGCGTCCCACCCGCGCGCCAAGCGCAAACCGACGGGGTAGCGCCGGGCCATGCCCGGTGAGCGCATTGCTGCCGCTGAACGGCAGCCATCCACGCAGGCTTGATCACCCCCGCTGCTGTCCCCATGTCCGGTGAACAGCTATCGGAGGCCGCATGGACCCCAGTCAGAATCCCAACGTTTTCCACGCCACCACCATCGTCTGCGTCCGCCGCGGCGAGCACGTGGCCATTGCCGGTGATGGCCAGGTCACGCTGGGCCACACGGTGATGAAGGGCAATGCACGCAAGGTCCGCCGGCTCGGCCGCGACGGCCAGGTGCTGGCCGGTTTCGCCGGCGCCGCCGCCGATGCCTTCACCCTGTTCGAACTGTTCGAAGCCAAGCTGGAAAAGCATGGCCAGCTGCAGCGTGCCGCCGTCGAGCTGGCCAAGGATTGGCGCACCGAGCGCCGCCTGGGCAAGCTGGAGGCCCTGCTGGCCGTGGCCGACAAGGAAACCTCGCTGATCATCAGCGGCACCGGCGATGTGATCGAGCCGGAGGACGGCATCATCGCCATCGGTTCCGGCGGTTCCTATGCCCTGTCGGCCGCCCGCGCGCTGATGGCGCACACCGAACTGGATGCACGCACGATTGCCAGCGAAGCCATCGGCATTGCCGGCGACATCTGCATCTACACCAACCGCAACGTGGTGGTCGAGGAGCTGTAAGGCTCCCCGATCCGCCGGGCAGGGCCCGGCGCTACCGGCCGGAGCCGTTCGGTTCCGGCGTCATCGACAACGCATTCGTGAGCACATCCATGTCGAAGATCGAAGTTTCCTCTGCCACCATGACCCCGCGCGAGATCGTGCAGGAACTGGACCGGCATATCGTGGGCCAGCACGACGCCAAGCGCGCGGTGGCCATCGCCCTGCGCAACCGCTGGCGCCGCATGCAGCTGCCTTCCGAGCTGCGCAACGAAGTGATGCCGAAGAACATCCTGATGATCGGCCCCACCGGCGTGGGCAAGACCGAGATCGCACGCCGCCTGGCCACCCTGGCCAACGCACCGTTCGTGAAGGTCGAAGCGACCCGCTTCACCGAAGTGGGCTACGTCGGCAAGGACGTGGAGCAGATCATCCGTGACCTGGCCGACACCGCGGTCAAGCTCTACCGCGAGCAGGCCAAGGTGCGCGTGCGTACGCAGGCCGAAGAGCGTGCCGAAGACCGCATCCTGGATGCGTTGCTGCCGCGTCGCAGTGGCGGTATCGGTTTCGATCCGGAAGCCGCACGCAACGAACCGTCGGCGCAGGACAACGAAACCCGCATCAAGTTCCGCAAGATGCTGCGCAGCGGCGAGCTGGACGAGCGCGAGATCGAACTGGATCTGGCTGCCAACGTCAGCATGGACATCATGACCCCGCCGGGCATGGAAGAAATGGGCCAGCAGTTGAAGTCGATGTTCGCCAATCTGGGCGGTGGCGCCAAGGCACACAAGCGCACGCTGACCATCAAGGCCGCGCGCCCGCTGCTGGTGGAAGAAGAGGCCGGCAAGCTGGTCAACGAAGACGATATCCGCACCGCGGCGATCGAAGCCTGCGAACAGCACGGCATCGTCTTCATCGACGAGATCGACAAGGTCGCCAAGCGTGGCGATAACGTGGGTGGTGGCGATGTGTCGCGCGAAGGCGTACAGCGCGACCTGCTGCCGCTGGTGGAAGGTTCCAACGTGTCCACCAAGTACGGCACGATCAAGACCGACCACATCCTGTTCATCGCCTCCGGTGCGTTCCACCTGGCCAAGCCCAGCGACCTGATTCCGGAGCTGCAGGGTCGTTTCCCGATCCGCGTGGAACTGGGCGCGCTCAGCAAGAACGATTTCGTGCGCATCCTGACCGAGCCCAAGGCCGCGCTGACCAAGCAGTACGAAGCGCTGCTGGCCACCGAAGGCGTCAAGGTCAGCTTCACCGCCGATGCCATCGACCGCCTGGCCGAGATTGCCTTCCAGGTGAACGAGCGCCAGGAGAACATCGGTGCGCGGCGTCTGCACACCGTGCTGGAACGCCTGCTGGATTCGCTCAGCTACGAAGCGCCGGACCGCGACGGTGAAACCCTGGCCATCGACAGCGCCTACGTCGATGCCCACCTGGGTGAACTGGTGCAGGACCCGGACCTGAGCCGCTACATCCTGTAATGCCAGGCGGGGTCGGATCCCTCGCGCCAGCGAGGGCTCTGCCCCCCCGACCCATAACGCATGAGGCCGCCGAAAGGCGGCCTTTTTCGTGGGGTCGGATCCCTCGCATCGCGAGGGCTCCGACCCCCGGATATCTGCGCAGGGTCAGAGCCCTCTCCTGCGGAGAGGGGTCTGACCCTACGGCAGCGGCTCGGGAATCGATCCCGGCACGAACACGCCGTCCTTCACGTAGGCGGCCAGGGTCATGTCCAGCGCCAGCATGCCGTCGCGCTTGAGGTCCATCAGCTCCGGTTCCACCATCGCCCCGTGCAGCACGCCCAGCACGGTGGCGTGCAGCATGCGCGCGGCAATCTTCGGGTCGGCACCGGCGCGCAGCTGGCCCAGGTCCTGCGCCCGGCGCAGCGCACGTTCCATCCGGTCCAGCGCATCGCGGAAACCGGACTGCTGCAGTTCGGCCAGCGCCCGGCTTTCCGACGAGGCATCGCTGCGCAGCATGATCTCCATGGTCTTGCGCAGGCGCTCGTCCTCGGACAGTTCGATGAACGAGTAGATCATCACCGCGCGCAGGTCGTGGATCGGCGTCTGCCGCTCATCGCTGGACGTGCGTTCCAGCTCCTGCATGAAGGGCAGGTGCACCCGCTGGATGATCGCGGCCAGCACCTCGGTCTTGTTCTTGAAGTGCCAGTACACCGCGCCGCGGGTATAGCCGGCGCGCGCGCCGATCATCTCCAGCGTGGTGCGGGCCACCCCGTGTTCATGGAAACAGGCCTCGGCCGCATCAAGGATGCCTTCGCGGGTGGCCTGGGTGTCCTCTTTGGTCTTGCGCGCCATGGGTCGGTGAGTGGGTACGAATGCCGGTGAAACCTGGCTGAATTGTACCGCTTTACAAACAAACAAGCATGTATGTATATTTCGCATCCACGCTCCCCGCCGTGTATGTGCGCCTGCCCATGCCCCGGGGAGGGCAGCCCCCTCGCGACCACCCAGCCCGTTTCTGGTGCCCGGCAGTCGTATCAGGGCGCCCTGAGAATTCCCTCTACCCGCGAGCCCCCAGCCCCATGCACCTGACCCGAATCCGTCCTTTCCTGCTGTCGCTGGCCATCGCCGCGACCGTGGCCGCCTGCGGTGGCCAACCCGAACAGCCCCAGCAAGGCCCCGGCCAGGTGACCGTGGTAACCCTGAAGTCGGAAAGCGTGGGCCTGACCCGCGAGCTGCCCGGCCGTACCAATGCCTTCCTGGTGGCCGAAGTGCGCCCGCAGGTCAGCGGCATCGTCGCCAAGCGCCTGTTCGCTGAAGGCGGCCTGGTGAAGGAAGGGCAGCCGCTGTACCAGATTGAAGACGCCAGCTACCGCGCCCAGGCCAACAGCGCCCGCGCCCAGTTGGCCCGCGCCGAAGCCACCGCCAACGCCGCACGCCTGAGCGCCAAGCGCATTACCGAACTGGCCAAGGTCGATGCGGTCAGCCAGCAGGACCTGGAAAACGCCGTGGCCGCGCAGAAGCAGGCCGAGGCCGATGTCGGTGCCGCCAAGGCCTCGCTGGATGCGGCCAACGTCACCCTGGGCTATGCCCGCATCACCGCGCCCATCAGCGGCCGCATCGGCAAGTCCAGCGTCACCCAGGGCGCGCTGGTCAGCGCCGGCCAGGCCGACGCGCTGGCCACCGTGCAGCAGCTCAGCCCGATCTACGTCGATCTGACCCAGTCCTCGGCCGAGCTGCTGCAGCTGCGCCGCGAACTGGCCGCCGGCCGCCTGCAGGACAACCAGACCCTGCCGGTCACCATCCTGCTGGAAGACGGCAGCGAGTTCCCGCACAAGGGCGCGCTGGAGTTCTCCGAAGTCAGCGTGGACCCGACCACCGGCAGCTACGCGCTGCGGGTGAAGGTGGACAACCCCGATGGCCTGCTGATGCCGGGCATGTACGTGCGCGCGGTGATCGGCGGCGGCGTGCGCGCCGATGCCGTGCTGGTGCCGATGCAGGGCATCGCCCGCGACGCCAAGGGCGATACCAGCGCCATGGTGGTGGGCAAGGACAACAAGGTGGAAGTGCGTCCGGTGAAGGTCAGCCGCGCGATCGCCGACAAGTGGCTGGTCGAGGACGGCCTGCAGCCGGGTGACAAGGTCATTGTTGAAGGCCTGCAGAAGATCGGCCCCGGCATGCCCGTGCAGACCACCGAGAAGGGCGCTGCTCCGGCCACGCCGGACGCCGCCCCGCAGCCTGCCGCGCAGCCGGCCGGCGACGCGAAGTAAGCGGAGAATTCCATGGCACGTTTCTTTATTGATCGACCCATCTTCGCGTGGGTGATCGCCATCATCATCATGCTGGCCGGTGCGCTGGCGGTGATGAAGCTGCCGGTGTCGATGTATCCCGAAGTGGCCCCGCCGGCCGTCGAGATCAGCGCCACCTACCCGGGTGCATCGGCCAAGGTGGTCGAGGACTCGGTCACGCAGATCATCGAGCAGAACATGAAGGGCCTGGATGGCCTGATCTACTTCTCGTCCAACAGCTCGGCCAACGGCCAGGCCACCATCACCCTCACCTTTGAAGCCGGGACCAACCCGGACATCGCCCAGGTGCAGGTGCAGAACAAGCTGCAGCTGGCCATGCCGCTGCTGCCGCAGGAAGTACAGCGGCAGGGCATCAACGTGGCCAAGTCCAGCAGCGGCTTCCTGCAGGTGCTGGGCTTTGTGTCCAACGATGGCAGCATGGATGCCAACGACATCGCCGACTACGTGGGCTCCAACATCGTCGACACGCTCAGCCGCGTGCCGGGCGTGGGCAACATCCAGGTGTTCGGCGGCAAGTACGCCATGCGCATCTGGCTGGACCCGAACAAGCTGCACACCTACAAGCTGTCGGTCGATGAAGTGACCGCGGCGATCACCGCGCAGAACGCACAGGTGGCCATCGGCCAGCTGGGTGGTGCACCGTCGGTGAAGGGCCAGCAGCTCAACGCCACCATCAACGCGCAGGACCGCCTGCAGACCCCGGAACAGTTCCGCAACATCCTGGTGCGCGGTGGCACCGATGGCAGCGAACTGCGCCTGGGCGACGTCGCCCGCGTGGAACTGGGCGCGGAAAGCTACGACTTCGTCACCCGTTACAACGGCAAGCCGTCCACCGGTATCGCCATCACCCTGGCCACCGGCGCCAACGCGCTGGATACCGCCGAAGGCGTGCGCGCGGCACTGGAAGACATGAAGGCCAGCTTCCCGGCGGGCCTGGAAACGGTCATTCCGTACGACACCACTCCGTTCGTGAAGGTCTCGATCAAGGGCGTCATCAAGACCCTGATCGAAGCAATCGTGCTGGTGTTCGTGGTGATGTACCTGTTCCTGCAGAACTTCCGCGCCACCCTCATCCCCACCATCGCGGTGCCGGTGGTGCTGCTGGGTACCTTCGGCGTGCTGGCCGCGCTGGGCTTCTCGGTGAACATGCTGACCATGTTCGCCATGGTGCTGGCCATCGGCCTGCTGGTGGACGATGCCATCGTGGTGGTGGAGAACGTCGAACGCATCATGTCCGAAGAGGGCCTGTCGCCGCTGGAAGCCACCCGCAAGTCGATGAGCCAGATCACCGGCGCGCTGGTGGGCATCGGCCTGGTGCTGTCGGCGGTGTTCGTGCCGATGGCCTTCATGAGTGGCTCCACCGGCATCATCTATCGCCAGTTCTCGGCCACCATTGTTTCGGCCATGGCGCTGTCGGTGCTGGTGGCGATCGTGCTGACCCCGGCGCTGTGCGCCACCATGCTCAAGCCGCTGAAGAAGGGCGAGCACCATGTGGCCCACCGTGGCCTGGTCGGCCGGTTCTTCAACGGCTTCAACCGCGGCTTCGACCGTTCCAGCGAAACCTACCAGCGCGGCGTGAAGGGCATCATCCACCGCCCGTGGCGCTTCATGGGCATCTTCCTGGCGCTGGCCGTGGTGATGGGCGTGTTGTTCGCGCGCCTGCCCAGCTCGTTCCTGCCCAACGAAGACCAGGGCATCATGATGGCGCTGGTGCAGACCCCGGTCGGCGCCACCCAGGAACGCACGCTGGAAGCGATGGCCAAGTTGGAAGACCACTTCCTGAAGAACGAAGCCGACGCCGTCGAGTCGATCTTTGCGGTGCAGGGCTTCAGCTTCGCCGGCATGGGCCAGAACGCGGGCATGGCGTTCGTGAAGCTGAAGGACTGGAGCGAGCGTGATGCCGACCAGAGCGTGGGTGCGATCACCGGGCGTGCGATGGGCGCGCTGGGCCAGATCAAGGACGCCTTCATCTTCGCCTTCCCGCCGCCGGCCATGCCGGAGCTGGGCATTGGTTCGGGCTATACGTTCTTCCTGAAGGACACCAGCGGCAAGGGCCATGACGCCCTGCTGGCCGCGCGCAACCAGCTGCTGGGTGCGGCGGGGCAGAGCAAGCTGCTGGCCAACGTGCGCCCCAACGGCCAGGAAGATACGCCGCAGCTGCGCATCGACGTGGACGTGGAAAAGGCCAATGCACTGGGTCTGTCGATCAGCTCGATCAACAACACCCTGGCCGCGGCCTGGGGCAGCAGCTACATCGATGACTTCATCGATCGTGGCCGGGTCAAGCGCGTGTACGTGATGGCCGATGCACCGTTCCGCATGAACCCGGACGATTTCAACGTCTGGTCGGTGAAGAACGGGCAGGGCGAAATGGTGCCGTTCAGTGCCTTCGCCACCAAGCGCTGGGATTACGGTTCGCCGCGCCTGGAACGCTACAACGGCGTGTCGGCGATGGAAATCCAGGGTGAGCCGGCCGCCGGCGTTGCCTCGGGCGATGCCATGGCCGAGATCGAGCGCATCGCCAAGGATCTGCCGCCGGGCTTCGAGATCGAATGGACGGCGCTGTCCTACCAGGAACGCCAGGCCGGTTCGCAGACCCCGCTGCTGTACACACTGTCGCTGCTGATCGTGTTCCTGTGCCTGGCCGCGCTGTATGAAAGCTGGAGCGTGCCGACCTCGGTGCTGCTGGTGGCGCCGCTGGGCATCCTGGGTGCCGTGCTGGCCAACACCTTCCGTGGCATGGAACGCGACATCTACTTCCAGGTGGCCATGCTGACCACGGTGGGCCTGACCAGCAAGAACGCGATCCTGATCGTGGAGTTCGCCAAGGAGAACCTGGAGAAGGGCGTTGGCCTGATCGAAGCGACGATGCACGCCGTGCGTGACCGTCTGCGCCCGATCATCATGACCTCGCTGGCCTTCGGCCTGGGCGTGCTGCCGCTGGCCATCGCCTCCGGCGCGGGTTCCGGTGCGCAGCGTGCCATCGGCACCGGCGTGCTGGGCGGCATGCTGGTCGGCACCGTGCTGGGCGTGTTCTTCATTCCGTTGTTCTTCGTGGTCGTGCAGCGCGTGTTCAAGCGCAAGACCGCGGCGTAACCCTGCCGGCGGCGCCGGGCCCTGTCCGGCGCCGCCATCGTGACCCCAAGGTGTCGCCATGAAATTCCATACCCTTGTTCTTTCTGCCGCCGTGGCCCTTGTGCTGGGCGGCTGTTCCACCCTGGTGCCGAAGAACACCGCCGTCGCCCCGGGCATTCCCGCGCAGTGGCCGGCGGAAGCCACCGAAGGCGAAGTGGCCGATGCGGCCGCTGTCGGCTGGCGCGACTTCTTCACCGATGCGCGCCTGCAGGAGGTGATCGGCCAGGCCCTGGCCAACAACCGTGACCTGCGCGTGGCCGTGCTGAACGTGGAAAAGGCACGCGGCCAGTACCGCGTGCAGCGCGCCGACCGCGTGCCTGCGCTGGCCGCGCAGGGGCAGATGCAGCGCAGCGGCGGTGATGTGCCGGTCAGCGAACAGTTCACTGCCAACCTGGGCGTGGCCGAGTTCGAGCTGGACCTGTTCGGCCGCGTGCGCAACCTGAGCGAAGCGGCGCTGCAGCAGTACTTCGCCGTGGCGGCCAACCGCCGCAACGCGCAGCTGAGCCTGGTGGCCGAGACCGCCACCGCATGGCTGACCTACGGCGCCGACCAGCAGCAGCTGAAGATTGCCGAAGCGACCCTGAAGACCTACGAGGATTCGCTGCGCCTGGCCGAAGCACGCCACGAGCGCGGTGGCAGTTCGGGCCTGGAACTGAGCCAGACCCGCACGCTGGTGGAAACAGCACGCACCGACGCGGCGCGTCTGCGCGGCCAGCTGGCGCAGGACCGCAATGCACTGGCGCTGTTGGCCGGCGGCCAGGTCGATCCGGCACTGCTGCCGGACAGCATCGCACCGCAGGTACTGGCGCTGGCGCCGCCGCCGGCGGGCCTGCCCAGCGACGTGCTGCTGCAGCGTCCGGACATCATGGCCGCCGAACACCAGCTGCTGGCCGCCAATGCCAACATCGGTGCCGCGCGCGCCGCGTTCTTCCCCAGCATCCAGCTGACCGGCAGCGTAGGCAGCAGCTCGGGCGAACTGTCTGGATTGTTCGACAGTGGCACCCGGGTGTGGAGCTTCCTGCCGACCATCACCTTGCCGATCTTCCAGGGCGGCAAGCTGCGCGCGAACCTGGACGTAGCCAATGCCGAGCGCGATATCGCACTGGCCGAGTATGAAAAGTCGATCCAGACCGGCTTCCGCGAAACCGCCGATGCGCTGGCGCTGAACGTCAGCCTGGACGAGCAGGTGGCCTCGCAGCAGCGTCTGGTGGAAGCGGCCGAGCTGGCCAACCGCCTGTCGCAGGCACGCTATGACGCCGGCCTGGACAGCTTCGTCACCCTGCTCGATGCGCGCCGTACTGCCTACAGCGCACAGCAGACCCAGCTGCAGGCGCAGCTGGCGCAGCAGGCCAACCGCATCACCCTGTACAAGGTACTGGGCGGCGGCTGGCGCGAGCGCAGCTGAGCCGCGCCCCGGCACGGCCCAGCGCAGGCCGCGCGAGGTTGCCTTGGCTCTGGTAGGTGCCAACCTTGGTTGGCACAACGTTGGCACGCGCGTTGAAAAGCATGCCAACCAAGGTTGGCATCTACCAACGCGGGGTTGCAGGCACGCGCGTTGAAAAGCATGCCAACCAAGGTTGGCATCTACCGAAGCGGGGTTCCAGACACGTGCTTTGAAAAGCATGCCAACCAAGGTTGGCATCTACCAAAGCGGGGTTCCAGGCACGTGCGTTGAAAAGCATGCCAACCAAGGTTGGCATCTACCAAAACGGGATTGCAGGCGCGGGCGTTACACGGCTTCATCATCGCGCGGGGGAACGCGGCATGCGCGTACCCGCGCCAGTGCGTCACCCGCCTCGCGGGCCATGCGCTCGTACTCGGCGCGGATCTCCTCCAGCCGTTCCTCGTCCATCTCTTCCAGATCCAGCAACTCGTTGTTGGCATCGGCCGTGGCGCGGATCAGCTCGTCCAGCTTGATCTGCATCGCCGCGGTATCCGAGTTCTGCGTGTGCTGGATCAGGAACACCATCAGGAAGGTGATGATGGTGGTGCCGGTGTTGATGACCAGCTGCCAGGTGTCGTTGAAACCGAACACCGGGCCGCTGATGCCCCACAGCACCACGATGCTGATCGCCGTCAGGAAGGTCCACGGCGAGCCGGCCGCGGCGGAGGCCTTCTTGGCCAGGGTGTTGAACAGGTTGCGTGCGCTCATCGGGGTCGTTCCAGGGGAATGACGCGGATGATCGGCAGCGGCCCGTGCACGGGCCGTGCAGCAGCGCGGCTCAGGCGCGCAGGCGCGGCGCCTGCTGGCTGCGTACCGGGCTGCTCTGGTAGACGTGCTGCCAGCAGCGTTCGACGAACTCGCGGGCCTGCGCCTCGGTCAGGCGCGGCATGATCTGCAGGGCGTACTGGGTCTGGAACATCTCGTCGCGCTGCGCATCGCTGGCACGCGGCTGGGTGATCAGCGAATCGCAGGCGAACTTGACCCACGGCACGTACGAACCGAACGAGTTGTGCGCAAGCGCGCCATCGGCATGCTGGCGGCGCCAGTGGTCCAGCTCGGCGTCGACATTGATGACCGGGGGAATGGTGGGGACTTCAGCGTGCATGACGATCCAATGGGCAGAAGGTGAAAGGGAGTGGGGGCTGATGCCGAGTGTCGTGGGTTGCCGGTGCATGCAGTGTCAGTGCGGCGTGCATCCGGTGTGCGCATCCAGCAGCTGCGCATGCTCCACCGCGCCCAGTGCTTCGGCCATGTCAGCCATGGCATTGCACAACTGCAACTGGTCGCGTGGGTGCTCGCGCATCACTTCCAGCTGCAGGCCTTGATAGGCAGCCCAGAACGGCGCGCCACGGCGGTGCAGCGCGAATTGCTGGCGCAGGCGTTCACGAATACCGGCAAGGGCCGGGTGGTCGGGCAGGGAAGGTGCGGCGTGCGCGCTCATCGGCTGGCTCCGCCGGAGCAACGGGCCCCGGTGCATTCCACCGTAGGCCCCTTGTGTGCACGCGATGTTAGTGGCGTGTGTGCAACTGACGTGGCTGACTGTGCGCCAGTGCGCACACAACGCCGCAGACGCAACCGGCACAAGGCGGTGCCGGCGCTGAAGAATTCATAAAGCGTGCAGCGCCTTCACTGCGCGGCGGCTTATTCGCCGATGTCTTCGTTCCAGATGTCCGGATGCTGCGCAATGAAACCGCCCAGCAGATCCACGCATTCCTGGCTGTCCAGGTCGATCACGTTCACGCCGTTCTCGCGCAGCCAGTCGATGCCGCCCTGGAAGGTGCGCGATTCGCCCACCACCACGGTGCCGATGTTGAACTGGCGCACCAGCCCGGAGCAGTACCAGCACGGAGCCAGGGTGGTCACCATGATGGTGTCCTGGTAGCGGCGCTGGCGGCCGGCCTTGCGGAAGGCATCGGTTTCGCCGTGCACCGACGGGTCGCCTTCCTGCACGCGGCGGTTGTGGCCGCAGCCCAGCAGGCGGCCATCGTTGTGGTACAGCGCCGCGCCGATCGGCACGCCGCCTTCGGCCAGGCCCTGGCGGGCTTCGGCAATGGCGGTCTGCAGCAGGGCCTGGTAGTCGGGCGTGGTGATCATGCGGGGCTCCGGTGGGTCATGGCCGGCCATGATACGGTGCCGTTGCCCCGCAGCGGCCCCAGCGGTGCGATAATCGGGGGCATGAGCGAATCCCCCTACAAATCCGGTACCACCCACTTCGGGTTCCGCGACGTCGACGCCAAGGACAAGCAGAAGCTGGTCGGGCAGGTGTTCACTTCGGTCGCGCGCAACTACGACCTGATGAACGACCTGATGAGCCTGGGCGTGCACCGGGCCTGGAAGCGCTACTACGTAGCCACCGCGCAGGTGAAGCCGGGCGACCGCGTGCTCGACCTGGCCGGCGGCACCGGCGATATCGCCGCCCTGCTGAAGGAGCGCGTGGGCGCCGAGGGCTCGGTGGTGCTGGGCGACATCAACGCCGGCATGCTGTCGGTCGGCCGTGACCGCCTGACCAACCGCGGCCTGGTGCTGGGCCTGGACTACGTGCAGTGCAACGCCGAAGCCCTGCCGTTCCCGGACAACAGCTTCGATCTGGTCACCATCGCCTTCGGTCTGCGCAACGTGACCGACAAGGATGCCGGCCTGCGCGAGATGTACCGCGTGCTGAAGGTGGGCGGCCAGGCCCGCGTGCTGGAGTTCTCCGAAGTCACCGCCGACTGGTTCAAGCCGATCTACGACTTCCACTCGTTCAGGATCCTGCCGAAGCTGGGCAAGCTGTTCGCCAACGATTCGGACAGCTACCAGTACCTGGCCGAGAGCATCCGCAAGCACCCGCCGCAGGAAGAGCTGAAGGCGATGATGGGGCAGGCCGGTTTCGAGCGCTGCCACTACAAGAACCTGACCGGCGGCATCGTTTCGATCCATTCCGGTTACAAGCTGTAAGCCCTGCCCTGGTAGGTGCCGACCTTGGTCGGCACTGGGTCCACGCCGGGCGCTGACACACCGTGCCAACCAAGGTTGGCACCTAGCAACGCCGCAGGGCGGGCCCCCCGGTCGGCCTTACCCCGCATCGCGCAACGCCTGCGGGGCCGGAGGGAGGTACCATTGGGGTTTGATCCCCGTAACGGTCCCGATTCATGCGTAATCCGCTGATGCTCCTTCCGCTGGCCGTGGCCCTGGCCGCCGGCTGCTCCCAGGAGGCGGCCGCGCCCGCCGCCGCCCCGACTGCCGAAAAGGCCCCCGCCGCCCCCGTGAACGCCGAAAACCGCAGCCACGACGAAAGCTCCTATGCCGAGCCGGACAAGGTCGTCATCAAGGACATCGCGCTGGATCTGAAGCTGGACTTCGACCAGAAGCAGATTGGCGGCACCGCTACCTACACCCTGGAATGGAAGCAGAAGGACGCCCAGCAGCTGGTGCTGGATACCCGTGAGCTGAGTGTTTCCAAGGTCGAGGCCATTGCCGCCGACGGCGCGCGCAGCCCGCTGAAGTTCGAGCTGGCCCCGGTCGACAAGGTGTTCGGCAGCAAGCTGACCATCGAAGCCCCGGCCCAGCCGGCCAAGGTGGAAGTGAGCTACCACACCGCCCCGACCGCCTCGGGCCTGCAGTGGCTGGAGCCGTCGATGACCGAGGGCAAGAAGCTGCCCTTCATGTTCAGCCAGTCGCAGGCCATCCACGCCCGTTCCTGGGTGCCGCTGCAGGACACCCCCAGCGTGCGCTTCACCTACAGCGCGCACGTGGTCTCGCGCCCGGACGTGATGGTGCTGATGAGCGCCGACAACGATCCCAAGGCCGCGCGTGACGGTGACTACACCTTCAAGATGCCGCAGCCGATTCCGTCCTACCTGCTGGCCATCGCCGCCGGTGACCTGGTGTTCGAACCGATTTCCGGCCGCTCCGGTGTCTGGGCCGAGCCGACCATGGTGAACAAGGCCGCCAAGGAATTCGAAGACACCGAGAAGATGATCGGTGCCGCCGAGAAGCTGTACGGCGAATACCGCTGGGGCCGCTACGACATGCTGGTGCTGCCGCCGTCGTTCCCGTTCGGCGGCATGGAAAACCCGCGCCTGACCTTCGCCACGCCCACCGTGATCGTCGGCGACAAGTCGCTGGTTTCGCTGGTGGCCCACGAACTGGCGCACAGCTGGTCGGGCAACCTGGTCACCAATGCCAGCTGGAAGGACATCTGGTTGAACGAAGGCTTCACCACCTACGTGCAGGGGCGCATTACCGAAGCCCTGTACGGCAAGGAAATGGCCGAAATGGAAAAGCAGATCGACCAGACCGACCTGCTGGCCGAAGTGAAGGACATGAGCCCGGCCGACCAGGCCCTGGCGCTGCCGCCGCTGAACGAGCGTGACCCCGACGAAGCCCTGAGCCAGGTGGCCTACGTGAAGGGTTCCTGGTTCCTGGAGTTCCTGGAACAGCGCTTCGGCCGCGAAACCTTCGATCCGTTCCTGCGTGGCTGGTTCGATGACCATGCCTTCCAGAGCGCCAACACCGACCAGTTCGTCGAGTACCTGAAGAAGAACCTGCTGCCGAAGAACCCGACCGCGGTGAGCGAAGCCGAACTGAAGGCATGGCTGGACGAGCCGGGCATCCCGGCGTTCGCCGCCAAGGCGCAGTCGCGCAACTTCAGCAGCGTCGATGCCGCGCGCATCGCCTTCTCCGGCGCCGGCAGCCTGCCGGGCAGCCAGGTCACCGCCGAATGGGGTACCCAGGAATGGGTGCGCTTCATCGACGGCCTGGGCACCACCCTGCCGCTGGACAAGCTGGCCGCGCTGGACAAGGCCTACCACTTCACCGGCACCGCGAACGGTGAAATCGCCATGCGCTGGTACCCGCTGACCATCCGCAGCGGCTACACCCAGGCCAACGAAGCGGCCGGTGCGTTCATCGAGCGCGTGGGCCGTCGCAAGCTGATCATGCCGATCTACGCCGAACTGGTGAAGACGCCCGAGGGCCTGGCGTTCGCCAAGCAGGCCTTCGAGAAGGCCAAGCCGGGTTACCACCCGATCACCACCGCCTCGGTGCAGGACATGCTGGCCAAGGCCGAAGCCAAGTAAGCAGAAGCGCCGGGCACCGCCCGGCGCTTTTTCGTAGAGTCGAGCCATGCTCGACTGCCGTTGCTTCGGTAGAGTCGAGCCATGCTCGACTGCCGTTGCTTCGGTAGAGTCGAGCTTGCTCGACTGCTCTTGAAGAGCAAGTCGAGCATGGCTCGACGCTACATATCTGCGCACACACGAAGGACCTCC
Source organism: Stenotrophomonas sp. B1-1 (assembly GCF_010894375.1). Classification (NCBI taxonomy): domain Bacteria; kingdom Pseudomonadati; phylum Pseudomonadota; class Gammaproteobacteria; order Lysobacterales; family Lysobacteraceae; genus Stenotrophomonas; species Stenotrophomonas sp. B1-1. The sequence continues at coordinate 143,034 of NZ_JAAIUZ010000007.1, forward strand.
ACATGAAACGTCTGTTCCTGATCGCCGCCTGCACCCTGGCGCTGGCCGCCTGCAGCAACCCCGAAGAAGAGCGCAAGGCGCAGGAAGCGGCGGCCGCGGCCGCGCAGGCGCAGAAGGAAGCCAAGGCCGACGACGTGGCCAAGCAGTACGACACCGCCGTGGCCGCACAGGACTGGGAACGCGCGCGCATCCACGGCGGCTCGCTGCTGGACCAGTACAAGGACACCGCCGCCGCCGAGCGCATTGCCGCCGGCTTCGATGAGGTGAAGGCCAAGGCCGATGCCGCGCGCAACCTGCGCCGCATGCAGGCGCTGTGGCAGTACAACGAGATTCCGGTAGGCAGCAATGGCGTGCAGCGTTCGGCGTCGATCTACAGCAAGGAACGCGTGGACGTGGACGGCAGCGGCGCCAAGCCGGTGCAGCTGGTGTTCCGCGACCACCCCGAATGGAAACGGCACGCCTACCTGGTGCTGCAGGCCGGCGATTTCCGCTGCCCGCAGTGCACGGTGAAGGTGACCGTGGACGGCGGCAAGCCAGTATCGATGGCTGCGTGGCGGCCGAAGACCGACGAGGCCATCGCGATGTTCATCACCGACCAGAAGGCGCTGTGGAAGCTGGCGCAGAAGGGCCAGTCGATCCGCATCGAGTTCCCGGTGAAGGCCGGCGGCACCCGCACCGCGGTGTTCGAAACCGGCGGCGTGGACAGCAGCCGCATGCCGTCGTGGTGGAAGTAACGGCCCGCGCGACGGCGGCACCACCCCTGTCGGCCGTGCGCCACTGGGTGTTCGACATGGATGGCACGCTGACCGTGGCCATGCACGATTTCGACGGCATCAAGCGCGCGCTGGGCATCCCGCCCAGTGCGGACATCCTGGCGCACCTGGCCGGCCTGCCGGCGGCGGAGGCGGCGCAGAAGCACGCCTGGCTGCTGGACCATGAGCGGGCGCTGGCCGCAGGCGCACTGCCGGCGCCGGGGGCGGTGGCGCTGCTGCGTGCGCTGGCCGCGGCCGGCTGCCAGCTTGGCATCCTGACCCGCAACGACCATGCGCTGGCCAAGCTGACGCTGGATTCGATCGGGGTAGGGGATCTGTTCGACGATGGCGCCATCATCGGCCGCGATGAAGCGGTGCCCAAGCCCTCGCCCGATGGCGTGCAGCAGCATCTGCGGCGCTGGGGTGCCAGCGCAGGCGGGGCGGTGATGGTGGGCGACCACGCCTACGATCTGGACTGTGGCCGCGCCGCCGGTGCGCGCACCGTGCTGGTCAACCTGCCGGACAACCCGTGGCCGGGCCGCGCGGATTGGCATTTCGCCGATTGCCGCGCGTTGCACGCGGCGTGGCAGGGCTGATCATTCCACCGTGCCGGGCCATGCCCGGCGTGTCGACCAAGGTCGACACCTACCAAGCGCGTGTCGACCAAGGTCGACACCGACCCAGCGCATTGCCGTTCGGTTAGGCGTTCAGCGCGTAGCCAAATTGCTGCTTGAACTGCTCGTTGAACTCGTCAAAGGTGAAGCGCTGGTTCTGGGTGCCCGGGTGCTCGACCTTCAGCGCGCCCATCAGGTTGCCCATGCGGCCGATGGTCAGCCAGTCGTAGCCCTTCTGGATGCCGTAGATCAGGCCGGCGCGGAAGGCGTCGCCGCAGCCGGTCGGGTCGACCACGCGGCGCTCGTGCGCCGGCGGGATGTCGTAGCTCTTTTCCGGGGTGTGGATCACCGCGCCCTTCGGGCCGCGGGTGGTGATGTAGGCCTTCACCCGGCTGACGATCTCCTTCTCGTCCCAGCCGGTGCGTTCCTGCAGCAGGTTCGACTCGTAGTCGTTCACCACCACGTAGTCGGCCTGCTCGATGAACGCGCGCAGCTCCGGGCCGTTGAACAGCGGCATGGCCTGGCCCGGGTCGAAGATGAACGGGATGCCGTCTTCGTGGAATTCCTGCGCGTTCTGGATCATGCCCTCGCGGCCGTCCGGGCCGACCAGGCCCAGGGTCACGCCCGGCACGCCGCGCACGTGGTTTTCGTACGAACGCATCATCGCGCCCGGGTGGAAGGCGGTGATCTGGTTGTTGTCGTGGTCGGTGGTGATGAACGCCTGCGGGGTGAACAGCTCATCGATCACGCGCACGCGCGACAGGTCGATGCCCAGGCCTTCGAAGTATTCGCGGTAGGGGCCGAAATCCGAACCCACGGTGCCCATCGGGATCGGCTCGCCGCCCAGCAGGTGCAGGTTGTAGGCGATGTTGCCGGCGCAGCCGCCGAACTCGCGGCGCATGCGCGGGACCAGGAAGGACACGTTCAGGATGTGCACCTTGTCCGGCAGGATGTGATTCTTGAACTGGTCCGGGAACACCATGATGGTGTCGAAGGCAAGAGAACCACAGATCAGAGCGGACATCGATGTAAGCCTATGCGGTGAATTTTGGGGTGGGCCGGCCCGCTTCGGCGGGCAAGCAAACGGCGCCCATGGGCGCCCGACGGCGCAAAGGTTACCCGCTGGTGCCGCTCAGGGCCAGAACCGGGTGATGCCCGATCAGGCCGAAAGCCTGTGAAGACGCGGGTTCAGCTAGTTTTTTCCTTGCTCGGCGGCAGGCGGGTTGCTAGGCTTGTCGGCCTCGATTTCTGCCCATTTTTTCGCCATCCCGCGGCGGGCACGACACCCCTCAGGACTCCTTCCTCAGATGTTCAAGAAACTCCGTGGCATGTTCTCCAACGACCTGTCCATCGACCTGGGCACGGCCAACACCCTCATCTACGTGCGCGGGCAGGGGATCGTGCTGAACGAGCCGTCGGTCGTGGCCGTGCGCCAGGACCGCGCCATTGGTGGCACCCGCTCGGTGGCAGCCGTAGGCGCCGAAGCCAAGCAGATGCTGGGCCGTACCCCGGGCCACATCACCACCATCCGCCCGATGAAGGACGGCGTCATCGCCGACTTCACCTACACCGAGGCGATGCTCAAGCACTTCATCAAGAAGGTGCACAAGTCCCGCGTGCTGCGCCCCAGCCCGCGCGTGCTGGTCTGCGTGCCGGCCGGTTCCACCCAGGTCGAGCGCCGCGCCATCAAGGAATCGGCCGAGGAAGCCGGTGCCCGTGATGTGTTCCTGATCGAAGAGCCGATGGCCGCCGCGATCGGCGCCGGCATGCCGGTCACCGAAGCCCGCGGTTCGATGGTCATCGATATCGGCGGCGGCACCACCGAAGTGGCGGTGATCTCGCTGAACGGCATCGTCTATTCGGCCTCGGTGCGCATCGGCGGCGACCGCTTCGACGAGTCGATCACCAACTACGTGCGCCGCAACCACGGCATGCTGATCGGTGAAGCCACCGCCGAACGCATCAAGGTGGAGCTGGGCTGCGCCTACCCGCAGGCGGAAGTGATCGAGATGGAAATCTCCGGTCGCAACCTGGCCGAGGGCGTGCCGAAGATGATCAAGATCAGCTCCAACGAGGTGCTGGAAGCCCTGCACGAGCCGCTGTCGGGCATCGTCAGCGCGGTCAAGCTGGCGCTGGAACAGACCCCGCCGGAACTGTGCGCCGACGTGGCCGAGCGCGGCATCGTGCTGACCGGTGGTGGCGCCCTGCTGCGCGACCTGGACCGCCTGATTTCCGAGGAAACCGGCCTGCACGTGCAGGTGGCCGACGATCCGCTGACCTGCGTGGCCCGCGGTGGCGGTCGTGCGCTGGAGCTGGTGGACATGCACGGCAACGAGTTCTTTGCGCCGGAATAAGCCGTCCCGGCTGCTCCCGCCCGCAGCGCCCCTCCGGGGTGCGGCCTGCCCGCATGGGCCGGCCCGCACCGGCGGGGCGCCCGCATGTTTCCCTTCCGCCTTCTGCCAGTTGAATCGTTGACGTGCCGCCCTACGCCGGACCCCCCGTCGCCTCCCGTTCCGGTGATGCCGCCAGCCCGCTGCGGCTGCTGGCCTATCTGGCGCTGGCCATCACCCTGATCGTGCTGGATGACCAGGCCGGCTGGCTGGCGCGCCTGCGCGAACAGGCCAACAGCCTGGTGCAGCCGGTGTGGTCGCTGGCCGGCCTGCCCGGCAAGCTGGGCAGCCAGGTGAAGGACAGCGCGGCCAGCCATGGCCAGCTGGTGGCCGAGAACCGCGAACTGCGCAACCAGCTGCTGCTGGCCAATGCGCGCCTGACCCGCCTGCAGACCGCCGCACTGGACAACGCCCAGCTGCGCGAACTGCTGAACGTGGCCGAGCGCAGCGGGCTGGACGTGCAGCTGGCGCCGATCCTGGATATCGACCTGGACCCGGTGAAGCAGCGCCTGGTGCTCGATGCCGGCAGCCGCGAAGGCGTGCATGTGGGCCAGGCGGTGATCGACGCCGGTGGCCTGATGGGGCAGGTGATCAGCACCACCGGTGGCACCTCCACCGTGCTGCTGCTGACCGACCCCGACCATGCCGTGCCGGTCACCGTGGCCCGCAACGGCGTGCGGCTGATCGTCTATGGCCGTGGCGATACCCTGGAACTGCGTGACATTCCGCTCAGCGCGGGCGTGGAAGTGGGCGATGAGATCGTTACCTCCGGCCTGGGCGGGCGTTTCCCGGCCGGCTTCCCGGTCGGCACCATCACCGGCCTGCGCCCGGACGATACCCACGCCTTCCTGGTGGGCGAACTGAAGCCGGCAGCGCAGCTGGATCGCGGTCGCGACGTACTGCTCCTGCGCCCGGGTGCGGCGATCCGGATTCCGCAGGCGCTGCGGCAGAGCCTTCAGATGGGGGCTGCCGACGCTCCCGCCGGCAGCGAACCGCAGCCGGCAGGCAGCGCGCCGGCCGCGGCCACATCGGCCGCCCCGGGCGCCTCCGCTCCGGCACCTGCTCCGTCTTCGGCTCCGTCTGCACCGCCGCCGACGGCTCCGACTGCAGCAACGCCCACCGCGCCCACCACGCAGGAGCCCGCACGATGAGCCGCCTGCGCGACAACCCGTGGGTGCTGCCGGCCAGCCTGGTGGTGGCGCTGCTGCTGGGCCTGCTGCCGTTGCCGGCGCTGCTGCAGCCGCTGCGCCCGTACTGGCTGGCGCTGGTGCTGGCCTACTGGGTGATCGAAGCCCCCGAACGCGTGGGCCTGGGCATCGCCTTCGCCAGCGGCGTGGTGGCCGACCTGCTGTACGGCGGGGTGCTGGGCGAACAGGCCCTGCGCCTGGTCATGCTGGCCTTCATCCTGCAGCGCTTCCGCGCCCGCATCCGCTTCTTCCCGATGTCGCAGCAGATGCTGGCCATCGGCGGCCTGCTGTTCAACGACCGCATCGTCAGCGCGCTGGTCCACATCGTGGTGGACGAACCGACCCTGCCGTGGTCGTACTGGTGGGCACCGCTGCTGGGCATGGGCCTGTGGCCGCTGGTGTTCGTGCTGCTGGACGCGGTGCGCTTCGGCAAGCGTGGGCGCTGAGCCATGATTCCGCGCCGGCAGGTGAAGAACCCGCACGCTGAAGCCGAGCAGTTCCGCCGCCGCGCGGCGCTGGGCTTCCTGGGCGTGCTGGTCTGTCTGCTCGGCCTGGGTGGCTGGTACTTCAAGCTGCAGGTGCTGGACCACGACATCTACGCCACGCGTTCGGAAGCCAACCGCATCAAACCGCGGCCGGTGGTGCCCGGGCGCGGCATGATCTACGACCGCAATGGCCGCCTGCTGGCCGAGAACGTGCCGGCCTTCCGCCTGGACGTGACCCCGGACAAGGTGAAGGACATGGACGCCACCCTGGAAGGGCTGGCGAAGATCATCAGCATCAGCCCGGAAGAGCTGGAAGCGTTCAACAAATCGCGCAAGGCGCGCCGCAAGTTCCTGCCGGTCACCCTGAAGCTGCGCATGACCGACGAGGAAATGGCGCGGTTCGCAGTGGACCGCTGGCGTTTCCCCGGCGTGGAGCTGGAACCCTACCTGACCCGTCGCTACCCCTACGGCGACCTGTTCGCGCACATCATCGGCTACGTCGGCCGGGTGGACGACAAGGATCTGGAAATGCTGGGCGAGGGCAATGCGGCCCTGACCCATATCGGCAAGTCCGGCCTGGAGCGCTATTACGAGCACGAGCTGCGCGGCAAGGTCGGCTACGAGCAGGTGGAAACCAACGTGCAGGGGCGGGCCATCCGCACCATCGGCCGGGTGGCCGCGCAGTCCGGTGCCGATCTGCGCCTGTCCATCGATGCCGACCTGCAGCGCGCCATGGTCGCCGCCTTCGGCGAGCAGGAAGGCTCGGCCGTGGCGATGGACCCGCGCACCGGTGAAGTGCTGGCGATGGTCAGCCTGCCGTCGTACGACCCGAATCTGTTCGTCAACGGCATTTCCCATGCCGACTTCAAGGCGTTGAACGAGAACCCGTCGCGGCCGCAGTTCAACCGCCTGGTGCTGGGCGGCGTGGCCCCCGGTTCCACCCTGAAGCCGTTGATCGGCCTGGCCGGCCTGGATTCGGGCGTGCGCCGGCCGGAAGACAAGGTGCTGTCCACCGGCATGTTCTACCTGCCGGGCACCAGCCGCGGCTGGGGCGATTCGCACCGCGGCGGCCATGGCTGGACCGATCTGCGCAAGTCGATCGCGCAGTCGGTGAACACCTACTACTACAAGCTGGCCCTGGACCTGGGCATCGAGCGCTTCGACCATTACATGGAGTACTACGGCTTCGGCGCGCCGACCGGCATCGACCTGACCGGCGAGATCGGCGGCATCCTGCCGTCGCCGGCCTACAAGGCCAAGAGCCGCAAGGAGCGCTGGTACCCCGGTGATACGGTCAACATCAGCATCGGCCAGGGCGACTGGAAGGTCACCCCGCTGCAGCTGGCGCGCGGCGTCAGCGCGTTGGCCGACGGCCAGCTGCGCACCCCGCACCTGGTCATGCAGCAGCGCGCCGGCTTCGACCATGATTGGGTGACCACCGAAGCCGGGCCGAGCAAACCGGTCAGCCCCAATCCGAACAACGTGCAGGCCGTGCGCGAAGGCATGATGGCCACCATGCAGCCCGGCGGCAGCGCCGCGCGCATGGCCGCCGGCGCGCCGTACAGCATGGCCGGCAAGACCGGTACCGCGCAGGTGATCAGCCGCAAGGGCACCGCGGCGGTGAACCCCAAGAGCCTGCCCATGCACCTGCGCCACCGCGCGCTGTTCGTGGGCTTCGCGCCGGCCGAACAGCCGGTGATCGCCCTGGCCATTGCCGTGGAAGGCGGTGGCTACGGTGGCTCGGCCGCGGCGCCGATCGCGCGCAAGATCTTCGATGCCTGGCTGCTGGGCAAGATGCCCGAAGGCATGCAGCCGCTGGACAGCGAGCGTGGCACCACCGCCATCGGCACCACCGCGTTCGACAACGAAGACGTGAACGCGCGCCCGGCCGGCGATGCCGCCGCCGCGCTGCTGGCCGAACGGCCGGTGCTGGTGGGCGTGCCTGCACCCGCGCCTGCACCCGAGCCCGCGCCGGTGCCGCCTGCAGCGGCGGCCGCCGCCCCCAGCGCGCCGCGCCCCCCTGCCGCCGAGGCTTCGCGATGAGAGTGTTCCTGCGCTGGGCCGGCGACATGCTGCGCCGCTTCTTCAGCACCCTGGACTGGGTGCTGTGCCTGGCCCTGGGCGCCTTGATGGCCATTGGCCTGGCCACCTTGAAGAGCGCCGGTGGCGACATCCTGGTGATGGCGCAGGGCGCCCGCTTCATTGTCGGCCTGGCTGCGCTGTGGGCCATTTCGCGCGTGCCGATCCTGCGCATCCGCTCGGCCACCCCGATGATCTATGCGATCTCGATGATTCCGCTGCTGGCGGTGTTCGTGCTGGGTACCGGCAAGTACGGGCGGCAGTGGCTGGACCTGAAGTTCTTCTACCTGCAGCCGGCCGAACTGCTGAAGGTCAGCCTGCCGATGATGGTGGCCTGGTACCTGCACAAGATGCCGTTGCCGCCGCGCTTCAACACGGTGTTGATGGCACTGGTGATCATCGGCGTGCCTACCGGCCTGGTGATGCTGCAGCCCGACTTCGGCACCGGCGTGCTGATCGCCGCCAGTGGCGTGTTCGTGCTGCTGCTGGCCGGCCTGCCGTGGTGGTGGGTGGGGCTGGGCGTGGGCGGCGTGGCCGCGGTGGCGCCGGTGGCCTGGTTCTGGCTGCTGCGGCCGTACCAGAAGGACCGCATCATGATGTTCCTGGACCCGGAAATGGACGCCCTGGGCGCTGGCTGGAACATCATCCAGTCGAAGATCGCGATCGGTTCGGGCGGCTTCGACGGCAAGGGCTGGGGCGAGGGCTCGCAGTCGCACCTGAACTTCATTCCCGAACAGACCACCGACTTCGCGTTCTCGGTGCTGAGCGAAGAATTCGGCTGGATCGGCGTGGCCACCGTGCTGGCGCTGTACCTGGTGGTGATCGGGCGCTGCCTGTGGATCGCCAGCCAGTCGCGCGATTCCTATTCGCGCCTGCTGGCCGGGGCCACCGGCCTGGCCTTCTTCGTCTATGTGCTGGTGAACGGCGGCATGATTTCCGGCCTGCTGCCGGTGGTGGGCGTACCCATGCCGCTGATCAGCTACGGCGGCACGTCCGCCGTTTCGTTGCTGGCCGGCTTCGGCCTGGTCATGGCCGTGCGCAGCCACAACCCCGTGCACGGCGGCTACGGCTGACACCTTTGGGGGCGGATCGCTCTCTCCGGGGAACGGGATCTGACCCCGATGCATGATGCCGGCGCACGACTGCGCTTTGGCCCTCGTCGCGTAGCGTCAATGGTGCTCGACTACGCTTTGGCCCTCGTCGCGTGCCGACGATGGTGCTCGGCTACGCTTTGGCCTTCGTCGCGTGCCGACGCCGGTGCTCGACTGCGCTTTTGCCTTCGCCGCATACCGATGCCGGTGCTCGACCGCGCTTTGGCCCTCGTCGCGTACCGTCGATGGTGCTCGACTGCGCTTTTGCCTTCGTCGCATGCCGACGACGGTGCTCGACTACGCTTTTGCCTTCGTCGCATACCGACGACGGTGCTCGACTACGCTTTTGCCTTCGTCGCATACCGTCGATGGTGCTCGACTACGCTTTTGCCCTTGTAGAGTCGAGCTTGCTCGACTGCTTTTCGCGCAAAGCAGTCGAGCAAGCTCGACTCTACGAACAGCCAACAGCCAACAGCCAACAGCCCACAGCCCACAGCCAACAGCCAACAGCCAACAGCCAACAGCCAACAGCCAACAGCCAACAGCCAACAGCCAGTACGCGTTCCGCTCACGCCACGCGCAACTGCACATCCACGTATTCGGACAACCCCCGGCAGGCCAGCAGCAAGCCCTCGCGGGCGTCGTCTCCCAGTTGTTGGGCTTCGTCGCCGTCCACCCGCACGCGTTCGGCGGCATGCAGCAGTTCCAGCAGGAAGGTCAGGCCGCTGTTGGCGCGGTCGATGCGCGCCAGCGCCATGCGCTGCCCCGGCGTGTGCTGCCGCCCTTGCCAGGCCTGCCCATCGGCGGCGTCCACCTGACGAATGCGCCGCAGGGCGCCCAGCAGGGTAGTGCCGTCTTCGCTATTGGCCGCCTGGTGGGCGGTCAGTGTGGTTTCCAGGGCGCGGGCGATGTCGGCCGGAAGTTGATGGGCGGCGTCGCCCAGGGTGGCGAACAGGTACGGGTACGGCGAAAGCGTCATGGCAGGATCCTCGCGCGGCAGGCAGATCCGCCACCCCGCACGCAGGGCGAGGGTGGCAGGCGATGCGTGGTTGCAATACCGGGGACCAACGGCGAAGAACCGGCGGGCACAAGGCCCCCACGCACCGCCCGCCAGAGACGCACGGACGGATTGCCAGCCGGCGTCGCCCACACGGAAAAGACGACGCCGACTGGCAAGCGTAAACAACGCGTTGGTCCTACGGGATTGCAAGCCCGTGCCACCTGTTGTCGGTGGCCCCGCATGTTTCGCACGCCGCGCCCGCCGCACCAATGAGGAAAGTTTGAAAGTCGAATTCGTCAGAAGTCCGCAACGCGATGCGCCCGTAGCGGCGAAAGCGACACGACGCGCCGCGCGAAACCGCCGCCATTCCCCGGCGTTCGCCACCTGAATCTGCGCAAACCCGTTTCTGTAAGCGTTTGCGTAACCCCGCGTGAACGCCCACTCGCTGACGAAGTTCCAATAAAAGTGGGCGACCAATCACACTTTGACGCGGTGTTGATCTTGATCAATAGATTTGTCGCAATCGGCCTGCACAATGGCGGCCCGTTCGGCACGGCGCGCCATCACTGATGCAGCGCGAGGGGCGCCGGGCGGGAAAGCAGTACTGATCCAACGGGTACAGGGAGCGCGGAGCACTGCCACTGGGGAGCGGCAGCCGCGCAAGTACCGACCGGATCCGGTCGCCGGTTGCGTCTGCGGGGATGGGGACGCAACCGGCCACCTCTGTTTCTGAATGCGGCAGGTCACTCACACCGTTTTCACAAAAGCGTCTGCCTGCAGGCAAATCGTTGTGATTCATGGTGTTAGGGGTTTTAATTCATCCATGACCTGCTAACCTGCGGTGATGATTCGACGCACTCTGGCCTGCATGCTCACCCTCGGCCTGGTCGCCTGCGCGACCCAGCCGACGTCCCCACCGTCGTCTCCGCAGGCCAGCAGTTCGCCGCGCCACCCGGCCAGCAAGCCGCAGGGCCCGGCCGAAGCCGCGCCGGAAGCTGCCGCCAGCACCGCACCGCCGGTGGATCTGACCCCGGTACCGTTTGAAACCGCGCGCGCCAACTTCATTGCCGATACCGCCAAGCGCTACGGCCTGGCACCGCAGCAGATCAGCGCCGTGCTGGACCAGGCGCAGGTGCGCCAGCCCATCATTGCCGCCATGGCCCGCCCGGCCGAACGGGTGAAGCCGTGGAACGAATACCGGCCGATGTTCATCAGCAAGGCGCGCATCGACGGCGGCCGCGCTTTCCTGGCCGAACACCGTGCCGAACTGGACCGCGTGCAGCAGCGCACTGGCGTGCCGGCCGAAGTGATCGTGGCGATCATCGGCGTGGAAACCAGCTACGGCAAGAACGCCGGCAACCACCGCGTGCTGGATGCGCTGTACACCCTGGCGTTCTATTACCCGCGCAGTGGCGACCCGGCCAAGCTGGAACGCGAAGTGCGCCGCGAACTGTTCTTCCGCGATGAACTGGCCAAGCTGTTCGAACTGGGCCGCGAAGAAAAGCTGGACATCACCACGCTCAAGGGCAGCTACGCCGGGGCGATGGGCATGGGCCAGTTCATGCCGTCCAGCTATCTGGACTACGCCGTGGACGGCAACGGCGATGGCCGCCGTGACCTGTTCACCAGCTACGACGATGTGTTCTCGTCCATCGCCAACTACTTCGTGAAGAAGGGCGGCTGGGTGCGCGGCGGCCCCGTGGTCGTACCGGCCACGCTGGCGCCGGGCCGCGAGGAGTTCAACCCCACCGAGTGGATGCCCACCTGGTCGCTGGCCGACCTGGCGCAGCGCGGCTACCAGCCCAGCGCGCCGGTCCCGGCGGGCGCCACCGCAACGCCCATCACCCTGGAAGGCAGCACCGGCAAGCAGTACTGGCTGGGCTTCCAGAACTACTACGCCATTACCCGCTACAACCTTTCGAAGATGTACGCGATGGCCGTGCACCAGTTGTCGCAGGCCATTGCCGGACAGGAGCTGCCCCCGGCATGAACATCAGATGGCTGGTTCCCGCACTGGCAGTACTCGCACTGGCGGCGTGCAGCAGCGCGCCGAACAAGCCCAGCGCCGGCCACGGCGGCAAGGTGCCGGGCACGGTGGTGCAGGGCAAGGGCGGGCGCCCGGCGCACTGCCCGGACGGTTCGCCCTATGCGGCGGCCACCGAAGACCTGAGCACGCGTGGCAACTACACCGCCGGTGGCCTGTACAAGCCCGGGGTGAAGGACAGCACCCCCAGCTACGTGCCCAACGTGGCCTGCATTCCCGAGCCGGAAGTGACCGCGGTCGAACGCTCGACCATCGGCAACAAATCGCCGTATGTGGTGCTGGGCAAGTCGTACAAAGTGCTGGACGACACCCATGACTATGTCGAGCGCGGTACCGCGTCGTATTACGGCGCCAAGTTCCATGGCCGCCTGACCTCCAACCGCGAGGTCTACGACATGTATCAGTTCACCGCCGCACACAAGACGCTGCCGCTGCCCAGCTTCGCCCGCGTGACCAACCTGGACAACGGCGAATCGGTGATCGTGCGCGTCAACGATCGTGGTCCGTTCCACGATGGCCGCGTGGTGGACCTGAGCTATGCCGCCGCCGTGCGCCTGGGCATCACCCAGCGCGGCACCGGCAATGTGGAAGTGCGCGCGCTGCAGCCGGGCGAAGGCAACCTGCTGGCGCAGAAGCCGTCGCGCCGCGAGCGCCGTGCCGCCGAAGCCGCTGCCGCCACGGCGGTGGTCTCGGCACGCCCCACAGCAGCAGCGCGCAGCACGCCGGCCAGCGATATCGACCGCCTGGTGCAGCGCCTGCCTGCCGATGCCATGCCCGCACGTGGCCAGCCGGCCACCACCCAGGCTGCCAGCAGCACCCTGCCGGACGTGGCAGTGAGCGCGCTGCCGCCCAGCGCCCCGGCGCCGCGTGCACCGGTGGCCGTGGCCGCCGCCGCACCGCGCGCAGCTGCCGCCCCGGCACGCAGCACGCCGGCCCCCGCGCCCACGCTGTCGCAGCAGGTTGTGGGTGCGGTGATGGTGCAGGTGGCCAGCTTTTCCAGCCGCGACAACGCCACCCGTGCCATGGGCCAGTTGAACGCGGCCGGCATCGTCGGCGCCACCATCAGCGACATCGCCGCCGGCGGCCGCACCCTGTTCCGTCTGCGCGTACCCGCCACCGACCATGCCAGCGCCGCGGAACTTGTCGGCCGCATCGCCGGTCTGGGCCTGGGCGCACCGCAGATCGTCAAAGACTGATTCGACCGGGGCCGGTGCTGCCGGCCTCCGCCCCGTCGGCCTTACAATGGCCGCTTCGTACCACCCTCCATCCTGGCCGTCCCTGGAGCCTGCTGTCCCATGAATTTCCGTTCCGCCGCCACTGCCCTGGCCGCCACCCTGGTGGTCGGTCTGGCTTCCGCCCAGACCCCCCTGCCGACCCCGGCCACCCCGGCACCTGCCGCCGCCGCTGCGCCGGCCACCGTGGCCACGCCGCCGGCCCCGGTGCCGACTGTTTCCAAGGCGTGGGTCCTGATGGATTACGCCACCGGCCAGGTGCTGGCCGGCGAGAACGTGCACGAAGAACTGGCCCCGGCCAGCATCACCAAGGTCATGACCTCCTATGTCATCGCCGCCGAGGTCAAGAACGGCAAGGTGCGTGCGGATGACCAGGTGATGATGAGCGAGCGCGCCTGGCGCGAAGGCGGCGCGGGCACCGACGGCAGCTACAGCGGCTTCCCGGTGAACCAGACCGCGCGCCTGGAAGACATGGAAAAGGGCATGGCGATCCAGTCGGGCAACGACGCCGCCATCGCCCTGGCCGAACACGTGGCCGGCAGCGAAGAAGCCTTTGCTTCGCTGATGAACAGCTACGCCGCCAAGATCGGCATGAAGAACTCGCACTTCGTGAACGCCCACGGCCTGACCGCCGAAGGCCACCACAGCACCGCCTACGACCTGGCCCTGCTGGGCCGGGCGATGGTGCGCGATTACCCGGAAACCTACGCTTACAACAAGATCAAGGAATTCCAGGTCGGCAACATCAAGCAGCCCAACCGCAACCTGCTGTTGTGGCGCGATGGCAGCGTGGACGGCATCAAGACCGGCCACACCTCCGAAGCCGGCTACTGCCTGATGAGCTCGGCGCAGCGCGGCGACCAGCGCCTGATCGCGGTGGTGCTGGGTGGTTCGTCGGAAAAGCAGCGTGCCGATGACAGCCTGGCCCTGCTGAACTGGGGCTTCCGCTTCTTCGAAACCCACCGCCTGTACGAGCCGGGCAAGGCCGTGGCCGAGCACAAGGTCTGGAAGGGCACCACCGACAAGGTGCAGCTGGGCGTGGCCCAGCCGATGCTGGTGAGCGTGCCGCGCGGCCGCTACAACGACCTGAAGCCGAGCATCGACGTGCCCAAGACCCTGGAAGCACCGTTCACCGCTGGCCAGCAGATCGGCACCGTGAAGGTCACCCTGGACGGCAAGGTGGTGGCGGAAGCCCCGCTGGTGGCCGTGGCGGCTGTTGAACAGGCTGGCTTCTTCAAGCGCCTGTGGGACAGCTTCTGGATGTGGTGGGAATCGGAATGATCCACGCACCTGCGTGGTGAATGAAAAGGCCGGCGAAAGCCGGCCTTTTTCGTTTCTTGTAGAGTCGAGCCATGCTCGACTGATGGTGAATGCAGTCGAGCATGGCTCGACTCTACAACCCCGGTTACAGCGAGCGGCTGATGGTGAAGCTGCCGAACACCGGCGCTTCGCGCTGGCCGTCGAACTCGCGGGTGCTGTGGTAACGGGCCAGGGCGAACTTCCAGCGGCCCCTCATCACCGCCAGGCCGTAGCCGCCCAGCGCCACGAAGTTGCGCTTGTCCACGCTGTGGCTGTTGCGGAAGGTGTTGCCGTCCAGGGTGATATCGCGGATCACCCACGAGGCATCGGTGGTGGCGAACAGGTGCCACGACCAGCCGGCCGGGCGGCCGCCGCGGGTCGGCGCGGTGTTTTCGCCGGCCGGGCGCAGCGGGGTGCTGCCGAAGTCGTCGGGCAGCTTCCAGCCAAAGCGCACTTCGGCGCCGGCATTGGCGTGGGTGGCCAGGTTGCCGATCGCACCGCCGTAGTGGGTGATCGCATCCCAGCCCCAGCCGCCGGCATTTTCAGTGGCATCGCCCGGCCAGCGGCGCATGCGTTCGTGGGTCAGCATGAACACCGGTTCGTTGTGCAGCTGGTTGTCCCAACCCTGGAATTTCTCGTCGCCCAGCACCTCGTGCACGGCGTTCTGCACCTGCTTGCCCTGCGCCCACGGGCCCACCACGCCCACCGCCAGCTGGGTGGTCTGCAGGCGGTCGCCGCGGCGCGCGTTGTAGCCGAAGCTGGCGATCAGCACGCCCGCATAGGGGCGGTCGTCCTCGATCAGGTCCTTCCGGGTGAAATCGGTGGGGGTGAAGATGCCCTGGGCCAGGCTGAAGATCATGTTCTGCTGCTCGAACTCACCCGGGTGCAGCCGTTCCAGGTGCCGGTTCACCCAGCGCGCCATCTTCGGCAGGCAGGGGTCGTCCGTGTAGTCCACCAGATTGGGCGAGACCAGGGTGAGCTGGGCGCCGTTGGTGTAGCCCTGGTCCTGGTCCTTGCCGCCGAACAGGTCGTTGTCCACGCGGAAGTTCACCTGCGGCGGGTGGTCGCGCATGGCATCCGGGCCGCACTGTTCGGCGGCCTGGGCAGCAAGGGGGAGGGTGGCAGCGAGCAGACCCGACAGCCCGAGGGCTGCGAGGCGGTGTTGGGAAGGGGAGCTCATCGGGTGCGGGTTCTTTTGTCGTTTTATGCCGCGACACGGTACATCCAGGCAGCGGCCAAAACGACCACATGACGCTCACATGTCTGTTCCGAAAACAACGTTGTCCCACTGGCACAGCCATACGTGGCGGGGGCGCGGCGCAGGCGGGGTGTCGGCAGGGGGCGTGTGCCACGTGTGTCGTCATCGGCATTGGCAGTCAGCTGCGGTTGTGGCGTGCGGCGCAGGCGTGCCATACCTCCTGCGCCGGCGCCTGAGGGGGGCGTCGCAACGGATCCAGGTCCTGGACCCTTTCTCAAACCATGGAATGTGCTTCGCCCACAGCGAGGTGCTGGATGACTCAAATGAAAAAATCGAATTCGCTCCCCCCTGCGTTGGGCTGCGTGCTGCTGGGTGCTGCGCTGGTGGCGGTCAGTGCCCCGGCGTCGGCCGGCCTGCGCGACAGCTTCGCCAACAGCCGCACCTCTGCCCAGCAGCAGAGCAAGAAGGGCCAGGCCGAGATTCCGGTCTGCACCAAGCCGCTCGGTTCCATCTCGGTGATCGAATCGGAAGACGCGGTGAACTGGTGGACCGGCCAGCAGCTGCCGGCGCCTTCGAAGCTGATCAAGGTGTTCGTCAACAAGTCCAAGTGCTTCACCCTGGTCGACCGTGGCGTCGGCATGGCCGCGGCCCAGGCCGAGCGCGCGCTGGCCAGCCAAGGCCAGCTGCGCGGGCGTTCGAACATCGGCAAGGGCCAGATCCGGGCCGCCGATTACGTTCTGGTGCCGGACCTGATCTCGCAGAACAGCAACGCTGGCGGCAGTGCCATCGGTGGCCTGGTGGGCGGCCTGATCGGCGGCAAGGCCGGCTCTGTCGTAAGTGGCCTGAACTTCCGCAGGAAGACCGCCGATGTGACCCTGACCCTGACCGATGTGCGCTCCTCCGAGCAGGTTGCGGTCGTTGAAGGCAACTCCAAAAAAACCGACCTGGGCTGGGGCGCCGGTGGCGGCCTGTTCGGCGGTGGCGGCATTGGCGCGATGGGCGTGGGCGGCTACGCCAACACCGAAATCGGCCAGGTGATCACCCTGGCCTATCTGCAGGCCTACAGCACCATGGTGACCGAGCTGGGCGGCCTGCCGGCCAATGCCTCCGCTGCCAATGCCGGCCAGGCCGTGACCATGCTGAAGGCTGGCCGCCTGCTGGCCAACGCCAAGGGCACCGGTGCGGCGGTGCGCGCGCTGGAGCCGGGCATGCTGCTGTACCCCACCGGTGTGAAGGACGGCACCATGTGGGAAGTGGAAGACGAAATGGGCAACAAGGGCTGGGTCAATTCCACCCTGATGGAAACGGCCAAGTAGGCCGCTGGCGTGCCGGCATCGGGCCGGCACGCGTTGCCTGCCGGGGCCGGCCCGGCAGGCTGGCCCAGCAGCCTGGCTCAGGCCGGCACATTCGCCCCCTGCAACGCAGCGGCTCGCCGGTGCCGCTGTCGACTTTGATGAATACTCTTGGGTTTGTTGCCTTCCGGCCCGATAATGGGCCCATGGAAATCAAGTCCGACAACCCCGACCACGGCTTCCAGTTCCCCGGTCAGTTCGAGCTCAGTGCCATGGGCGCCGCCAACCGCGGCCTCGAGCACGAGCTTCCGCGCCTGTTGCAGGCCGCGGGCATCACCGTGGTGAACGAGCGCATCAGCTGGAAGCATTCGACCAACGGCAAGTATGTTTCGGTTCGCCTGGTGTTCCAGGCCGAGAACCGCGAACAGTACGACGTGGCCCATGAGGCGCTGCGTGGCCACCCGGAAGTGAAGTGGACGGTGTAGCCGCCAGCTGCCCGGCCGACGCCGCCCCCGAAAACCGCCCGGCGCGTCCGGCGGTGGTCCGTGACCTGGGCCGCCAGGCCTATGAACCGGTCTGGCGCGCCATGCAGCGCTTCACCGACCAGCGGACGGACGACGACGCCGACGAACTGTGGGTGGTCGAACACGATCCGGTGTTCACCCTGGGCCAGGCCGGCAAGGACGAACACGTGCTGGCCCCGGGCGATATTCCGGTGCTGCACGTGGACCGTGGCGGCCAGGTGACCTACCACGGCCCCGGCCAGATCGTGGTCTACCCGCTGCTGCGCCTGCCGCGGCTGGGCATCGGCGTGCGCGACTACGTGTGCCGTATCGAACAGGCCATCATCGACACCCTGGCCGACTGGAACATCGGCGCCGAGCGTCGTGAAGGCGCCCCCGGTGTGTACGTGGGTGGGGCCAAGATCGCCGCGCTGGGCATCCGCGTGCGCCGCGGCTGTACCTTCCACGGCCTGGCCTTCAACGTGTCCATGGATCTGGAACCCTTCCACCGCATCAACCCCTGCGGTTACCAGGGGCTGCAGGTGACCTCGGTGGTAGACTTGGGCGGCCCGTCCGGGATGGACGCCGTCAAGCCGGTGCTGCTGGACAACCTGGCCCGCCAGTTTGGCCTGCTGCTGCAGCCCACGCCCGAACTGCCCGATCTTTCTGCGGCCGCCTGACCGCCCCCCCGGAACTGCCATGACTGAGACCACCGCCCGCACCATTCCCCTGCAGATCGTGCAGGCCGACCTGCCGACCGCCGCACCGTTGCAGGTGGGCGTGAAGCAGATGGGCGGGGACAAGATCAACCGTTCGCCGGTGCAGTTCGCCGATGCCCCGGTGCTGCGCAAGCCGTCGTGGATCCGCGTGCGCATTCCTTCGGGCAATGCCGTGCAGAACCTGAAGGCCAAGCTGCGCGAGAACCGCCTGGTGACGGTGTGCGAGGAAGCCAGCTGCCCGAACATCCATGAATGCTTCGGCCACGGCACCGCCACCTTCATGATCCTGGGCGAAGTCTGCACCCGCCGCTGCTCGTTCTGCGACGTGGCCCACGGCCGCCCCAAGCCGCCCGATGCCAACGAACCGGCCAGCCTGGGCCAGACCGTGGCCGACATGGGCCTGAAGTACGTGGTGGTGACCAGCGTTGACCGCGATGACCTGCGCGACGGTGGTGCCCAGCACTTCGTCGACTGCATCACCGCCATCCGCGAGAAGTCGCCGGGCACCCGCATCGAAGTGCTGACCCCGGACTTCCGCGGCAAGGGCCGCATGGAGCGCGCGCTGGAAATCCTGGCGCAGAACCCGCCGGACGTGTTCAACCACAACATCGAAACCGTACCGGACCTGTACCGCAACGTGCGCCCCGGTGCCGATTACCAGTGGTCGCTGAACCTGCTGAAGAACTTCAAGGCGCAGCACCCGTCGGTGCCGACCAAGAGCGGCATCATGCTGGGCCTGGGCGAGGAATTCGAGCAGATCAAGGCCACCATGCGTGACCTGCGTGCCCACGATGTGGACATGATCACCATCGGCCAGTACCTGCAGCCGACCGCGCACCACCACCCGGTGCTGAAGTACTGGACCCCGGAAGACTACAAGGCGCTGGAAGACTACGGCTACGAACTGGGCTTCAGCCACGTGGCCTCCGGCCCGATGGTGCGCTCGTCGTACCACGCCGACGTGCAGGCCAAGGGCGCCGGCGTTTCCTGAGGGGGGCGAACCGCCCCGGTGGGTGCGAACCTTGGTTCGCACGCCTTTGACCCATCTGTCTTCTGCTGCACTCGCCGGGCATGGCCCGGCGCTACCCCCTGCATTCACAATTTGCTACACCGGCCCGGCTAGGCTGGTTTTCCACCGATCGTGGGCGGATGACAAATCCGGCAACTTTCGGCACTGTCGTGGTGTCTGAACACCGCGCAGTCTCCCCCTTGGCAAGCCGCCCTTGAGCACGTTCATGAAATTCAAAGCCCCTGCATTCCTGATGGCCCTGGCGCTGGTAGCGCCGCTGGCGCTGGCGGCCAAGACCGATTCGCCGGCCTTGCCGGCTGCGGCCACCGCCGACCAGGTGACCACCTCCAAGCTGGTCTACGGCTTGCTGTCCGACAGCCGCTACGCCTACCGGCCGCGCGCGCTGGACGAAGCCACCGCCAAGGACGTGTTCAAGCGGTACCTGGACACCCTGGACGGCGGCAAGCAGTACTTCACCCAGGCCGACGTGACCCGCTTCGCGCCGTTCGAGGCCAATATCGCCAATGCCATCCGTGGCGGCGAGATGGAACCGGCGTTCCAGGTGTTTGCCGTCTACAAGCAGCGCGTGGGCGAGCGCGTGGCCTACGCGCGCAAGCTGCTGAAGCAGGAGCCGGACTTCACCACTGACGAGCGCTTCGAGTACGACCGCAAGGACGTGCCGTGGGCCGCCAGCAGCGCTGAACTGGACGAGCTGTGGCGCAAGTCGGTGAAGAATGACTGGCTGCGCCTGAAGCTGGCCGGCAAGAAGTCCGACGACATCCGCAAGACGCTGGACAAGCGCTACGCCACGATGGAAAAGTCGGTGAACGAGCTGAAGGGCGAAGACGTCTTCCAGTTCTTCATGAACGCCTACACCAGCGCGGTCGATCCGCACACCGATTACTTCACCCCGCGCACGGCCGAGAACTTCAACCAGGCCATGTCGCTGTCGCTGGAAGGCATTGGCGCGCAGCTGCAGCGCCAGGACGACGTGGTGGTGATCCGCGAGATCATCGCCGGCGGCCCGGCCGCCGTGGACGGCACGCTGAAGCCGGGCGACCGCATCGTGGGCGTGGGCCAGGGCAAGTCGGGCACCATCGAAGATGTGATTGGCTGGCGCATCGACGACGTGGTGGCCAAGATTCGTGGCGCCAAGGACACCCAGGTCAAGCTGGAATTCATTCCGGCCGAAGAGGGCGCCGACGGCAAGCACCACACCCTGGTGCTGACCCGGCAGAAGGTGCGCCTGGCCGAACAGGCCGCCAAGGGCGAAACCATGACCATTCCGGGCAAGGACGGCGAGCCCGAGCGCAAGGTGGGCGTGATCAAGCTGCCGACCTTCTACCAGGACTTCGAAGGCCGCCGCCGCAACGCGACCGATTACGCTTCGGCTACCCGCGACGTGGCCAAGCTGCTGGCCGGCTTCAAGAACGACAAGCTGGACGGCGTGGTGCTGGACCTGCGCAACAACGGTGGCGGTTCGCTGGACGAAGCCATTGAACTGACCGGTCTGTTCATCGAACAGGGCCCGGTGGTGCAGGTGCGCGAATCCGGCGGCCGGGTGACCGTGAACAACGACCGCAACCAGGGCGTGGCCTGGGACGGCCCGCTGGCCGTGCTGATCAACCGCGGTTCGGCCTCGGCCTCGGAAATCTTCGCCGGCGCCATCCAGGATTACGGCCGTGGCCTGGTCATTGGTGAAACCACCTTCGGCAAGGGCACGGTGCAGAACATCGTGGATCTGGACCGTTGGCCGAGCGGTGAAACCCAGCGCTTCGGCCAGGTGAAGCTGACCATTGCCCAGTTCTTCCGCATCAGCGGCAGCAGCACCCAGCACAAGGGCGTGGTGCCCGACCTGGCCTTCCCGGCCAGCGTGGATGCCACCGAATTCGGCGAAAGCACCTACGACAACGCCTTGCCGTGGACCCGCATCGCCGCTGTGCCGCACACCCAGTACGGCAACTTCGCGCCGCTGCTGCCGAAGCTGGAAACCCGCCACGACACCCGTATCGCCACCGACAAGGAATTCCAGTGGTGGAACGAGGACGTGCAGCAGTTCCGCACCGAGGCAGAGAAGAAGTATGTGTCGCTGAACGAGGCCACCCGCCGTGCCGAGCGCGAGCGCCAGGACACCCAGCGCAAGGAGCGCCAGGTGATCCGCAAGGAACTGGGCCTGGCCCTGGACCCGCTGGCCGATGACAGCAGCGATGACGGCCTGACCGGCAACGAGCGCGACATCGTGAAGGATGCCGCCCGCGAGAAGGCCGCCGAGAAGCGTCCGGACCCGCTGCTGCGTGAATCGGCCGCGATCCTGGCCGATGCGGTGAACCTGCTGGAAACCGACCGCCCGCTGTCGGCGCAGGTGCTGCCGCAGTCCACCGGCGTGGGCCGCTGGGCCGACTGATCGCACCGCACCGTGATACCCGACGGGGCCGGCAATGCCGGCCCCGTTTTGTTTGGCGGTCGCGCATCGGCGCCCTGACGGTAGCGCCGGGCCATGCCCGGCGAGCGCAGCGGCCATCGGACCCGGCGCATGAACCGGCAGCAACGGGCCGGCCGTCCTCGACCCGCCGCACACGGTGCCGGGTCTACCCTTGGGGCTTCCGTTCTCGCAGGAGCACCCATGCGGGCCCCGCGCATCCGTTTTCCCCTGCTGGCCATGGCTGGCACCCTGGCTCTGGCCGGCTGTGGCGGCCGCGCTGCCGACAACGCGCTGCTGCGCGAATCCTTCGATTCGGGCGATACCTTCTCGCGCACCGTCGATGGCCGCCCGGCCGAAGCCTGCGAAGCCGCCCGCCGCACCCTGCTCAGCCAGGGCTACGCGATTGCCCGCGCCGACGATGGCCAGGTGGAAGGCAACAAGAATTTCCAGCCGCGCGAAGACGACCACGAGCAGCTGGTGCTGCGCATTTCCTGTGCCCCGCGCGGCGCCGACCAGGCGCTGGTGTTCGTCAGCGCGGTGCAGGACCGCTACGCGCTGAAGAAGAGCCCGACCTCGGCCAGTGTGGGCGTGGGCGCGCTGGGTTCGGTGTCGCTGCCGTTCGGCAGCAACGACGATTCGCTGGTGAAAGTGGCCAGCAGCACCATTACCGATGCCGATTTCTACCGGCGCTTCTTCCAGCGCCTGCAGCAGTACCTGCCGGCGGCTGCGGCCAAGCCCGCGCCCCCGGCGGCCAGCGCGCCGGAGCCGGCACCCTTGCCCAGCCCGGCACTGCCCAGCGAGCCTGCGCCCCCCGAACCCACTCCGGCCGATGCGCCGGCCCCGGCGGCGGCCCAAGGCTGAGCATGCGGGGGCGGGCGCTGCTGCTGGGCCTGCTGCTGGCCGGCCCGCTGGGCAGCCACGCGGCGCCCGCGGTGGATTGCACGCAGGGGCTGCTGCAACGGCTGGGCTGGCGCTTTGAAGCCAGCGCCCTGCCGGCGCCCGACATTCACGGCGGCCCGGTGTGCCAGCGTGCCTCGCTGGCCGATGCGCAGGCCGCCGGTGATCTGCGCGTGCGCTGGCCGGCGGATCTGCCCGACAGCGTGCGGCAGGCGCTGCTGCAGCAGCTGCTGGACAACCCCGCCACGGTCTGCGCGTACAGCTTCCTGTTGGGTGCGGCCACGCGCAGTGCCACCCAGGCGCTGCAGGACAACCCCGGTTTCCGGTTTTCCGGCCTGCAACTGGGCTGGATCGGCTTCGGCGCGGGTGGTGCGGAAGCCCAGGGCTGGCAACGCACGCGCAGCTTCGGTCGCGGCTACGTGCCCCAGGGCAGCAACAGCGCAGCGCTGCAGGCGTTCCAGAGCGGCCGCGTGCGCGCCGAATGCGGGGTGGGCCGGCAGGTGGCACAGCTGGCCAGCCAGCGCGCGCTGTATGGCGATGCGGCCTTCGATGCGGAGTTCAGCCCGGCCGAGCTGTCGATCGGCACCTTCCTCGGCCTGCACGCCACCGACAGCATCCTGCTGGGCGCACACGCCGGCGACTTCGTGGCCGACGGCAAGGCGGTGCGCGCGTCGGCGCAGGGGCGGCAGGCGTTCGTGGGCCTGCCCGGCTTCATTGAACACGTGGGCGACAAGGCGCTGCTGGACGATCTGAACAACCAGGCCGAAAACTTCGTGGTGGTGGATGTGGGCGCCGACGCCGCGCAGGCGCTGGCCGCGCACGCGGGGTTTGCCTGGTACGACCAGCGCAATGCGCAGCTGTGGCGGTTGGCACAGGGCATTCCACGGGGCGGCCGGCGCTACTTCGAGCGGCTGCTGTACGAACGCGATCCGGCGCTGCGGGCGCAGCTGGCACCGCGCTACCGCGCTTCCCTGGAACGCATGGACCAGTTGCTGGACGATCCGTTCTACCAGCAGTTCGTGATCTATGTGCACCCACGCGGTATACGTCCCATCGGCTACCACATCGTGCGCCTGCTCGACCGGAACCCACGTACCGCGTTTTCCATCGACCTGGCGTTGCACAATCTGCATACCACGCTCTACCGGCGTTGGCGCCAGGCGCAACTGCGTGCCTGCGCGACGACCGGCCGGCCAGGCAGCCTGACTTCCGACAACAACTGAAGGTGAAACAATGGATATTGCAATGATCGGCCTGGGCCGCATGGGCGCCAACATGGCCCAGCGCCTGCATCGCGGCGGCCACCGCGTGGTGGGTTACGACCCCGGCGAAGGCGCGCGCCAGCGCGCGGCCGAGGCCGGCCTGCAGGTGGTTGATTCGCTGGCCGCCGCGGTGGCCGCGCTGCCGGTGCCGCGCGTGGTGTGGCTGATGGTGCCGGCCGGTGAAACCGTGGACCAGACGCTGGGCCAGCTGACCCCGCACCTGGCCGAAGGGGACATCGTGATCGACGGTGGCAATTCCAACTACCAGGACTCGATGCGCCGCGCCAAGGCGCTGGCCGAAGATGACCTGGGCTACGTGGACTGCGGCACCAGCGGCGGCGTGTGGGGCCTGCAGGAAGGCTACAGCCTGATGGTGGGCGGCGATGAAGCGGTGGTCGAGCAGATCGCGCCGCTGCTGCGCACGCTGGCGCCGGCCGAAGACCGTGGCTGGGGCCGTGTCGGCCCGTCCGGTGCGGGCCACTTCACCAAGATGGTCCACAACGGCATCGAGTACGGAATGATGCAGGCCTATGCCGAAGGCTTCGCGCTGATGGAGCGCAAGGACGAGCTGCAGCTGGACCTGGCCCAGGTGGCCGAAGTCTGGCGCCACGGCAGCGTGGTGCGTTCGTGGCTGCTGGACCTGAGCACCGAAGCGTTGAAGCGCAATCCGTCGCTGGATGGCATTGCCCCGTACGTGGAAGATTCCGGCGAAGGCCGCTGGACGGTGGCCGAGGCCATTGCCCTGGATGTGCCGGCGCCGGTGATCACCCTGTCGCTGCTGGAACGCCTGCGCTCGCGCGAATCCAACTCGTTCACCGACCGTTTGCTGTCGGCCATGCGCAACGAGTTCGGCGGCCACGCCATCAAGAAGTCGTAAGCAATGGGGGGCGGAGCCCTTTCCGCAGGAAAGGGGTCTGACCCCGCCGATTCCGATTGTTTCCACGTCATCCACGCATGGCGTGCGAGCGTCGGGGTCGGATCCCTTTCCGCAGGAAAGGGCTCTGACCCCATGGCGCCAGGTGCAGTCGAGCATGGCTCGACTCTACAAAGGCGTGTTCCGATTGTTTCTACGTCATCCACGCATGGCGTGCAGACGTCGGGGTCGG
This sequence comes from Stenotrophomonas sp. B1-1, assembly GCF_010894375.1. NCBI lineage: Bacteria > Pseudomonadati > Pseudomonadota > Gammaproteobacteria > Lysobacterales > Lysobacteraceae > Stenotrophomonas > Stenotrophomonas sp. B1-1. The sequence goes on from NZ_JAAIUZ010000007.1 coordinate 167,615, forward strand.
ATCCCTTTCCGCAGGAAAGGGCTCTGACCCCATGGCGCAAAAGCCAGTCGAGCATGGCTCGACTCTACAAAAGCGTGTTCCGATTGTTTCTACGTCATCCACGCATGGCGTGGATCTACTGGCAGATCGCGGGGAATTGTCGAAGGCGGGGTGGGTCCGGTTGCGGGGGCGTGAGCCGCATGGGCCCGAGGCATGCCTCGGGCGGGTTGGGCAGGACGCCAAACCCCGGTCTTGCCGTGTGCGCAGGAAAGCGCACGCGAGCAAGCCGCGGCCAAGCCTACAGGGACGTACTTGCGGCGTCCCCCGCGACCGGACCCACCCCGCCATACCACGGATAGCAGGCTTTTGAAGTTGCCGTTGCATTGAGCGGGTGCAGGGCGCAGCCCTGCCGGTCACCCCAGTTCGATCCGCCGCCCTTGCTGGGCGCTGTCCATGCCCGCCTGCAGCAACTGCATCACCTGCAGCGCCTGCGCCAGGCTGACCGTCGGCTCACCGTCGCCATGCAGCGCGGCGGCGAACTGCGCGTACAGGTGCCGGTAATCACCGGGCACGTTGTCCACGGTGCTGCGCTGCACGCTGTCGTCGGCCTCGCAGCGCAGCAGTTCGCCATGCCGTGGGTCGATGCCCCAGCCCGGCGCGCCCGGCGCCACGCCACGGCGCAACTGCGCTTCCTGCACATCCAGACCGTATTTCACCCAGCTCGCCAATTCACCGTGCACGGCGAAACGCGGCGTCGGTGCGGCCACCAGCGAACCGGCATGCACGATGGCCCGATGGCGCGGGTAGTGCAGCACCGCGTGGAAATAATCCACGCCACTGCCGCCGCTGCGCTGCACGGCCAGGTCGGCATCGATTGCCTGCGGCCAGCCGAACAGCACCAGCATCTGGTCCAGCAGGTGCGGCCCCAGGTCGTACCACAGGCCGCTGCCGGGCCCGTCCTGCTCGCGCCAGCGATCGCGCACCTGCGGCCGGTAGCGGTCGAAGTGCGCATGGCATTCGGCCACCTCGCCCAGCACGCCCTGCGCCAGCAGTGCCTGCAGGGTGAGGAAGTCGGCATCGAAGCGCCGGTTCTGGAACACGCTGACGATGCGCCCGGCATCGCGGGCCGCAGCCGCCACGGCGTTGGCCTCGGCCATGTCCAGCGCGAAAGGCTTGTCCACCAGCACGTGCTTGCCTGCCGCCAGCGCGGCCAGCGCCAGCGGCGCATGCTGCGCATTCGGGGTCGCGATCACCACCGCATCCACCGCAGGATCATCGAACACCTGCTGTGGCGTGTCGCGGATGTGCACATCGCTGAAGCTGCGCAGCAGCGTGTCGCGCTGCGAACTGACGATGCTGTGCAGGGCCAGGCCGGGCGTGTGCTGGATCAGCGGTGCATGGAACACACGGCCGGCCAGGCCGTAGCCGATCAGGGCCAGTTGCAGATCGGGGCGCATGGCAGGGCTCCGTGGGGGCGGGAAGGGCAGGGTAAACGAGCACGCGCGCTGCGCAAAACTGAACGGTTTGCCGTGCAAGTGCGCTGATTCACGGCGGCATGACCGTGGCGCCACGCCTGCCACACATGCCGGTGCGCACACTGCCGGCACACACAGAAGGAGCACCGCACGATGAGCACCCTGACCCGCACGATGATTGCTTCGGCCCTCACCCTGGGCCTGGCCCTGTCCTCCTCTGCTGCATTCGCCAAGGACCCGGCCGCCAAGAGCCCGCCGAAGGCCGACCATTCGGCGATGACCCATGCCGATCGCCACGATTCCAACGAGCCGGTGACCGACAGCTGGATCACCACCAAGGTGAAGGCCGACCTGCTGGCCAGCAGCAACGTGCCGGGCACCGAAGTGAAGGTGGAAACGGTGAACGGCGTGGTCAGCCTGAGCGGCACGGTGGCCACCCAGGCCGAGCATGACAAGGCGGTGACCACGGCCAAGGGCATCAAGGGCGTGACCCGCGTCGATGCGGCGGCGCTGAAGGTGAATGCCGCCGCCAAGCGCTGAGGCCAGCGCCAGACCCTGCAACACGACGGGGGCGTCCAACGGGCGCCCCCGTTTTTGCCGCGCCCGGGAAACCCCGTGACCGTCTGCGCTATATTGCCGGTTCCGCTGCGGTGCTGACGAGGGACTATGGCGCTGGTGTTCAGTGATGATGTCTGGGACCGCTGGCGATTGCCGGCCTTGGCCCTGGCGGCGGCCGCGATCATCGTGGTGCCGTGGCTGACCCTGCGCAAACTGCAGCAGGACAACGAGGCAGCGATGGCCTGGGTGACCCATACCCAGGCCGTGGGCGTGGCCCTGCAGCAGCTGCAGGCCGACGTGCGCGATGTGGAATCGGCCGCGCTGACCCTGTCCAAGGGCGTGGATGCGCCGGGACTGCGCGAACGTATGGCCAAGGCGCAGGACATTCCCGGCCGCCTGGCCGAACTGGGCCGCCTGACCCGCGACAACCCCGAACAGCTGATCCGCATTGGTCGCATTGAAGCGATGCTGGACGGGCGCATGGCGCTGGCGCGCGAACTTGCCCGTGCCGAGCCCAATACCGACCAGCGCGAGCTGGTCCAGGACCTGAGCACCCGCTATCCGATCCGTGGCCTGGTGGAAGAACTGCAGGCCAACGAGCAGAGACTGCTGGCCCAGCGCGCCGAGCAGGCCAGCCGCCAGCGCCGCCAGACCGAGTTCATTTCGTGGAGTTCGCTGGCCGTGCAGCTGGGCCTGCTGGGCCTGGTGCTGTGGCTGCTGCAACGGCAGATCGGGCGCCGCCTGCAGGCCGAGCGGCAGTCGCTGCGCGCGGCCGGGCGTGCGGCGTCGGTGCTGCAGACCGTGCGCGAACCCATCGTGCTGCTGGACCGCGAACTGCGCGTGCAGCTGCACAACCCGGCCTTTTCCGAGCTGTACGACCTGCAGGATGAGCGCGCCGACGGCACGCTGCTGGGTGATGTAGGCGATGGGGCATGGAAGGACCCGGTGGTCCGCCAGCGCCTGGCCGACGTGTTGCTGCGCGGCCGCGAGCTGTGGGATTTCGAACACGAACAGCGCACCGCCGATGGCATGGTGCGCTACATGCTGTTGAACGCACGGCGCATGCCGCTGCCCGACAGCGACGATGAAGTGGTGCTGCTGACCATCAGCGATGTGACCGTGCAACGTGCCGTGCAGTGGCGCGTGGAAGAACTGAACCGCCAGCTGGAAGGCAAGGTCGCGCAGGTGTCCGAGGTCAACCGCGAACTGGAAGCCTTCAGCTATTCGGTATCGCACGACCTGCGTGCACCACTGCGTCACGTGGCCGGTTTCTCGGACAAACTGACGCGCCATCTGGGCGACGACGCGGACGAGAAGAGCCGCCACTACCTGGAGGTCATTTCCAGTTCGGCGCGGCGCATGGCCGCACTGATCGACGATCTGCTGGTCTATTCGCGGCTGGGCCGCGCGGCCATGCGCCAGCAGGCCGTGGACATGCAATCGCTGGTGGCCGACACCCGCGCCATGCTCGACGCCAACCTGAAGACCGATGCCGAAGCCGGCGCGCCCGCGCACAGCGTGGAGTGGACGATTGCACCGCTGCCGATCGTGGTGGCCGATGAAAACATGATGCGCCAGGTGTGGCTGAACCTGCTGGGCAATGCGGTGAAGTATTCAGGCAACCGAGACCCGGCGAAGATCCGCGTGGACTACCAGGCACAGCCCGATGGCGGTCATCAGTTCACAGTCAGCGACAATGGTGCAGGCTTCGACATGGCCTACGCGGCCAAGCTGTTCGGGGTGTTCCAGCGCCTGCACAAGGCCAGCGACTACCCCGGTACCGGTATCGGCCTGGCCAGCGTGCGCCGCGTGCTGACCCGCCACGGTGGCCGCATCTGGGCCGAAGCCGAGCCCGATGCCGGCGCCACCTTCCACTTCTACCTGCCTCCCGCGCTGGACGCGGTCAACCAAGGTCCTTCCGCATGACGACTCTGCGTACCATCCTGCTGGCCGAAGACAGCCCGGCCGACGCTGAAATGGCCATCGACGCGCTGCAGGAAGCGCGCCTGGCCAACCCCATCGTGCACGTGGAAGACGGCGTGGAAGTGATGGATTACCTGCTGCGCCGCGGTGCCTTTGCCGATCGCGAGGAAGGCCTGCCGGCGGTGCTGCTGCTGGACATCAAGATGCCGCGCATGGATGGCCTGGAAGTGCTGCGGCAGATCCGCGAACACGAAGAACTCAAGCGCCTGCCAGTGGTCATCCTGTCCTCCTCGCGCGAGGAAAGCGATCTGGCGCGCAGCTGGGACATGGGCGTGAATGCCTACGTGGTCAAGCCGGTGGACGTGGACCAGTTCTTCGGTGCCGTGCAGACCCTGGGCAAGTTCTGGGCGCTGATCAACCAGGCGCCGGAGCGCGAGTAAACCCATGGTCCTGACCGCCCACGCGCTCGGCCCGCTGCGCATCCTGCTGGTGGAAGATTCGCCGGAAGATGCCGAGCTGATGTCCGAACAGATTCTGGACGCAGGCCTGGAGGCCCGCTTCGAACGCGTGGAAAGCGCGGGCGAGCTGCGCCAGGCGCTGGCCGGTTTCCTGCCTGACATCGTGCTGTCCGACCTGAGCATGCCGGGCTTTTCCGGCGATGAAGCGCTGCGCATCGTGCGCGAGAGCGCGCCGGATGTGCCCTTCATCTTCGTCTCGGGCACGATGGGCGAAGACAACGCAGTGGAAGCGCTGCAGAAGGGCGCCAACGATTACATCATCAAGCACCAGCCGGCGCGCCTGCCGTCGGCGGTGGCGCGTGCGGTACGCGAGGCACGCAGCGCGGTGGAACGCATGCGCGTGGAAACCGAGCTGATGCGCGCGCAGCGCCTGGAAAGCCTGTCGCTGCTGGCGGCGGGGTTGAGCCATGACCTGCGCAACATTCTGCAGCCGCTGCTGATCATGCCGGACCTGTTGAAGGCGCGTACCCAGGACCCGCAGCTGCACCACCTGGCCGATGTGATTGCCGAATGCGGGCGCCGTGGCCATGAGATGGCCGAATCGATGCTGTCGTTCGTGCGCGGTTCGCGCAAGCCCAGCGAACACATCCGCATCGATGATCTGTTCCAGGCGGTGGCGCTGCTGTTGCGCAGCAGCGTGCCCGATGCGGTCACCCTGGATGTACAAGTGCAGGACGAAGGCCTGGCCGTGGATGCCAATTCCACCGAGCTGCAGCAGGTGCTGTTGAACCTGGCCTTGAATGCGATCCAGGCGATGCCAGACGGCGGCCGCCTCAGCCTGGTCGCGCGCCATGATGGCCAGCGCGAGGGCGTGGACTGGATGCGCATTGCCGTGGCCGACGAAGGCATCGGCATGGACGCAGATACGCTGTCGCACCTGTTCAATCCCTTCTTCACCACCAAGGCCGAGGGCACCGGATTGGGCCTGATGTCGTGCAAGCGCATCGTCGAAGGCGCTGGCGGCAGCATCCAGGTCAGCAGCCAGCCGGGGCAGGGCAGCTGTTTCGAGCTGCACCTGCCGATGCACGACCGCGCCGACCGCAGCGAGCCGGTGGAACAGCTGGTGGCGCTGGGCAGTGGCCAATCGATCCTGGTGGTGGATGGCGAAGCCACGCGGCTGTCGCTGCTCGGCAATGCGCTGTCCAGCCAGGGCTACCAGTTGCAGTTGGCTTCCGACGGCCCGGCGGCGCTGCGCTGGATGCAGCAGGAGGCGATGCCGGCGCTGGTGATTGCCGATGCGGGATCGCGGTTGTTGCCGGCCAGCCAGCTGCTGGGCGAAATGGCCGCACTCGGCTATCGCGGCCCGGCGCTGGTGCTGGAAGAGGCGCAGGTGGACATGCCCGTCGACGATATTCCGCAGGGCATCCAGGTGCATGTGCTGCGCAAGCCGCTGCAGATGCAGCAGGTGTTCCGCGCCGTGGCCGAAGCATTGGCCTGAGCGCAGGTCGCCGGGCGTGGCCCGGCGCTACCCGGCTTCGCCGCGCGAGGTTTCCCACGGGAACCTGGGCAGGCTTTCCACCGCCTGTTCCAGCCGCCGCGACCAGTTCTGGTGGATGTCGGCGTACAGCGCCGAATCGGCCCCCAGCCGCAACTGCTGGCCGACCCGCAGCTCGCCATCGCGGATCAGTGCCAGATCGATCGGCAGGCCCACCGACAGGTTCGAACGGATGGTGGAATCGAGCGACACGATGGCCGTGCGTGCGGCATCGCCCAGGCGCGTGGCTGGGCTGAGGATGCGGTCCAGGATCGGCTTGCCGTACTTCGATTCGCCGATCTGCAGGTACGGCGTTTCCGGTGAAGCGGCAATCGCGTTGCCCAGCGGGTACACCATGTACAGGCCGGGTCGCTCGCCGGCCACTTGGCCGCCGAAGATCAGCGTGGCCTGGGTGTTGACCCCGTCGTGGCCGTGTTCGCTGTGCTGGCACTTCACCTGGCTTTCCACCAGCAGCTGGCCCACGTAGGCCGCGGCCTCGAACAGGTGGCTCATATCGCGCAGGTTCGGCGTGCGCCGTTCGGCGGCATCGCGGGCCAGCCGCGAGACCAGCAGCTGGGTGGTGGCCAGGTTGCCGGCGGCCATCAGCACGAAGGCGGCCTGGCCGGGGTAGTCGAACACGTGCAGCTTGCGGTGCACGCGCACGTCGTCCAGCGAGGCATTGGTGCGGGTGTCGGCGGCGAAGACCAGGCCCTCATCCACCTCGATTCCAACGCAATAGGTCATGTCGGTGCCCTATCATGTGCGTCCCGGAGTGTAGGCAGGCCGCCGTGATGACGGCATGCCCACGTCCCCCAGAACGCCGCCACCGGAATCGCATGACCACCGTGCTCCTGAGCCTGGGCAGCAACGTCCAGCCCCGCCGCTACCTCCACGCCGCGGTGGCGGCCCTGCGCGAGCGTTTCGGCGCCGTGCGGGTGTCGCCGGCCTACCAGACCGCCGCCGTCGGCTTTGAAGGCCCGGCCTTCCTCAACAACGCCGTGGCGATCGAGACCGACCTGCCGCTGCAGGAACTGGACGACTGGCTGCATGCGCTGGAAGACGCGCATGGGCGCGATCGCAGCGGGCCGCGTTTTTCCGACCGTACGCTGGACATCGACGTGGTGTTCTACGGCGATCTGATCGTGGAAGGCCCCGGCCACCTGCGCATTCCGCGCCCGGAACTGAAGCACGCCTTCGTGCTGAAGCCGCTGGCCGACATCGCCCCGGATTTCATCGACCCGGTCAGTGGCCAGGACCTGGCCACGCTGTGGCGGGCGCACCGGCAGCATGGCGAGACGTTCGAGGTGGTCGATCTCGCGTAATGGCGGTTCCCGCTGCGCTCGCCGGGCATGGCCCGGCGCTACCCGCCGCCCGCATCGGTAGCGCCGGGCCATGCCCGGCGGAACGCTCAACTGACGGTGCGGCCGCCATCCACGCGTAGCGTGTGGCCGGTCACGAAGTGCGCATCGGCCACCAGCCAGTAGACGGCCTCGGCAATCTCTTCCACGGTGCCGATGCGCGCCAGCGGCGTGCGCGCCAGCAGCGCTTCGCGCGCGAAATCATCCTTGCCCTGTTCCGGCCACAGGATCGCGCCGGGGGCGACCGCGTTCACCCGCACCTTCGGCGCCAGCTCCAGCGCCAGCGAACGGGTGGCCATTTCCAGCGCGGCCTTGGCCATCGTGTAGGCCACGTGGTCGCGCATCGGGTCGGTGCCGTGCAGGTCGGTCAGGTTCACGATGCTGCCGTGCTGGCGGCGCAGGTGCGGGGCGGCGGCCTGGGCCAGCAGCAGCGGCGCGCGCGCGTTCACCGCATACAGTTCGTCCATGGCCTCGGCGGTGACCTGGCCCAGCGGGGTGGCGAAGAAGTTGGAGGCATTGTTGACCAGCGCATCCAGGCGGCCGAAGTGGGCCACCGCCTGGTCCACCAGGTCGGGCAGGGCGGCGGCGTCACGCAGGTCGGCCTGCAGGGCCAGCACGCTGCCGGGGCGGACGTTTTCCAGATCGAAGGCGGCCTGCTGCAGCTCGGCGCTGGATGTATGCGCGTGCAGCACCACCGACCAGCCACAGGCGTGGAACTGGCGGGCAATGGCCGCGCCGATCCGGCGTGCGCTGCCGGTGATCAGGGCCACGGGGGCGGTGTCGCTCATGAGGGTCCTCCAAGGCTCGGCTATCCTGTGCACCATTGTCACCGCATTCGAAGACGCCATGCAGCCCACCTTCCCCCTGCCCGAAGCCGATGCCCTGGCCCACAGCGACCAGCTGGCCGCCGCCCTGCGCGCTGAAATCCTTGCGCAGGGTGGGGCGATGCCGTTCTCCCGCTTCATGGAACTGTGCCTGTACGCGCCGGGCTGGGGCTATTACAGCGCCGGTGCCAGCAAGTTCGGCGGCAGTGGCGATTTCACCACCGCGCCGGAACTGGGCGCGCTGTTCGCCGGCAGCGTGGCCAACGCGCTGGCGCCGGTGTTCGGCCAGCTGGGCGCGCACGCCCGCCTGCTGGAACTGGGCGGCGGCACCGGTGCATTCGCCGAAGCCGTGCTGCTGCGCCTGGCCGAGCTGGACGCCCTGCCGGCGCGCTACGCGATCCTGGAACCCAGTGCGGACCTGCGCCAGCGCCAGCAGCAGCGCCTGCAGCAGAACCTGCCGGCCGAGCTGGCCGCGCGCGTGGAGTGGGTGGACCGCCCGTTCGACGATGACTGGGAAGGCGTGGTGTTCGCCAACGAAGTGATCGACGCGCTGCCCACGCCGCGCTTCCTGGTGAAGGACGGCGAGGTCTACGAGGAAACCGTGGAACTGGATGGCCAAGGCAACTTCATGCGTGGCGCGCAGCCGGCCGACGTGCTGCTGAACGGCGCGGTGCGCCATATCGAGCGCTATCTGGAAAAACCCTTCGCCGAGGGCTATCGCTCCGAAGTGCTGCCGCAGCTGCCGTACTGGCTGCAGGCGGTGGCCGGTGGCCTGCAGCGCGGTGCGATGCTGTTCGTCGATTACGGCTACAGCCGCGCCGAGTTCTACCAGCACGACCGCGATGACGGCACGGTGCGCGCGTTCTACCGCCACCACGTGCACAACGAGGTGTACCGCTGGCCGGGCCTGCAGGACATCACCGCGTCGGTGGATTTCACCGCGATGGCCGAGGCCGGCCTACATGCGGGCTTCGATCTGGCCGGTTACTGCAGCCAGGCCAGCTTCCTGCTCGGCAACGGCCTGGACCAGGTGCTGGTACTGGCCGAAGAGCGCACCGATGAGGTGGGCCGCATCCAGCTGCGCGACCAAGTGAAGAAGCTGACCCTGCCGACCGAGATGGGCGAGCGCTTCCAGGTGATCGGCCTGCAGCGCGATGTCGATTTCGAGCCGGCCTTCGAACTGGGTGACCTGAGCTGGCGCCTGTGAGTGCGGCGCTGCCGCTGCTCAAACCGCTGCGCCGGCCGCGGCTGTGGGCGGCGCTGTGGGCGCTGGCGGTGCTGGTGGTGATCGTGGTCTGCCTGATCCCACCGCCGCCGCTGGACCTGCCGAAGAACAGCGACAAGGTCGAGCACGTCCTGGCCTATTTCATCCTGGCCGGCAGCGCCGTGCAGTTGTTCCGCCGTGGCCGCCCACTGCTGTGGGCGGGCGTGGGCCTGGTGCTGATGGGCGTGTGCATCGAGTTCGCGCAGGGCGCGCTGACCAGCAACCGCAGTGCCGACGCGATGGATGCCATCGCCAACACGATCGGCGTGCTGGCGGGCATGGGCACCACCTTTACCCCGCTGCGCGACCTGCTGCTGCGCTGGCGCGGGTGAGGGCTCCGATCGGGGTCAGAGCCCTTTCCTGCGGAGAGGGATCCGACCCCGCGACCGGGGGCGCTTACCGCAGCGTGGCTTCGTCCAGCACCCACATCGCCGGGCGGGTGTCGCCGGTGAAGTTGATGCACAGATCATCGGTGCCGGTCAGGCCGGCCGGCAGTGTGGCGTGCAGGGTCACGAAGCCATCGGCATCGGGCTTTTCCGGCAGCGGCACTTCGGCCAGCACCGGGCCGCTGCAGTCGCCGCGGCGGATGCGCATCTCACCGTTCGCGCGCGTGGCCTTTTCGAACTTGCGCGCCGGTTCGTCGTGGGCCAGCTGGAAGTAGTACGGAATGCGCCCGGCACGCACGTCGATGCGGCTGATACCGGTCAGCTGTGCATCGGCCCAGCGCCAGCACGGCTGGAAGATGTCCACATTGAACACGGCGCGTTCGCCTTCGCGCGGGCCGTCATCTTCCAGGCGCAGCACCAGGCCCTTTTCGCCCACGCAGCTGAGCAGCTGCTGGCTGCGGCGACTCAGCAGCGACTGCGCGCTGTAGTCCACCACGGTGGGCGCAGCGGCCAGCATCTGGCCCTGGTAGAACGCGGCCGCCTGCACGGTGGCCGGCAGCTTTTCGGTCAGCGGCGTGGTGTACAGCGGCGACTGCGCGGTGACCGGCTTGCCATCGGTGCGATAACGCACCTCGTAGCCCAGCGGGTTGGACAGCGACACCGTTACGGTGTTGGCGGCGCGGTTGTCGGTCTGGCCCACGGCCATCTGGAACGGCGTCTGTGCGTAGGCCAGGCCCCAGGCACGGTAGCGCTGCAGCTGCGCCGGCAGGCGGGCCAGGAAATCGCGGAAATCACGCTGCGCGACCGGGCTCCAGCCGGTTTCGGCCACCGCCGCCAGGCGCGGGAACAGGTTGTGCTGCAGGCGCGCGTAGCTGCGCGTGTGCTCGGTGAACATGTTGGCCTGCAGGCCCAGGATGTGCCCGCGCTTGTCGGCGGCCAGTTCGGCCGGCACCGGCTCGAAGGCGTACAGCTTGGCCAGGTTCACCTGCGCCGGGCGACCCGGTGGTTCGTTCGGCGAAGCCGTCTGCAGGTAATCCAGATACAGGTGGGTGACCGGCGACATGATCACGTCATGGCCGGCGCTGGCCGCGGCCAGGCCGCCTTCGGTGCCGCGCCAGGACATCACCGTGGCCTGCGGCGGCAGCCCGCCTTCCAGGATCTCGTCCCAACCGATCAGGCGGCGGTCGTGGTCTTCCAGGAAGGTTTCCAGGCGCTTGATGATGTGGCTCTGCATGGCCATCTCATCCTTGATGCCCAGCTGGCGCATGCGCTGCTGCACGCGCGCCGAGGCGATCCACTGGTCTTTCACTGCTTCGTCGCCACCCACATGCACGTAGCGCGCGGGGAACAGCGCGATCACTTCTTCCAGCACGTTTTCCAGGAACTGCACCGTGCTGTCTTCGGTATTGAACAGGTTGGGGAACACGCCCCATTCGCTGATCGGCTGCAGCGGGGTGCTGATCGAGCCCAGTTCGGGATAGGCCGCAATGGCGGCGGTGGCGTGGCCGGGCACGTCGATTTCCGGAATCACCTGGATATGCAGCTTGGCCGCATAGGCAATCACTTCGCGGATCTGGTCCTGGGTGTAGTAGCCGCAGTACGGGTACTGCTTGCCGCTGACCGGATCGATGCCGCCATCGCCGGCGGGCAGACGGCAGCTGCCGACGCTGGTCAGCTTCGGGTAGCGCTTGATCTCCATGCGCCAGCCCTGGTCGTCGGTCAGGTGCCAATGGAAGGTGTTGAGCTTGTGCGCGGCCATCGCATCGAGTACGCGCTTGATCTCGTCCAGACTCTGGAAATGGCGCGCCGAATCGAGCATGAAACCGCGCCAGCTGAAGCGCGGTTCGTCGGAAATCTGCACGGCCGGCAGTACGCCGTTGCTGCCGCCGGTGGCCAGCTGGGCCAGGGTGGTGGCGCCGTAGAACAGGCCGGTTTCGTTGCCGGCCTGCACCCGCACGCCCTGTGCGTCGCTTTCCAGCGTGTAGCTTTCGCCGCTGTCGCGGAAGGTCGGCACGATCTGGAACTGGATGCTGCCTGTGTTCGCCACTGCGCCCTCACGCGCTGCGGGTAGGCGCGGGCCACCGCTGCGCGCCAGCAGGTCGGCAAACTGCGCGGCCACGCGCTGTGCGGCTTCGCCGTCGGCCAGCAGCGGGGTGTCGGCACGCACGGTGATGCCCGCACCGGTGCCGCGCTGTACCCGCGCCGGGGCGGGAATCAGCATCAGGCTGCCGGCACGCAGTTGCGGGCCCGGGCCCGAATCCAGGGCCGGCGCATCGGCGGCCAGCGCCGGCAGGGCCGCGAACAGGGTGCCCAGCAGCAGCGGGGCAAGCGGGGAAAATCGCATCGTGTCACTCCTGTGGTGGGCGGCCTGCAGTGGCCGCCGCGCAGGCGCCTGTGCAGGCGCCCACCGGTATCCCATCGTACGACGGGCCCGGAAGACCGGGCCCGTCGCGCGTGTTGCACTGCGCTGGCTTAGAACTTGAAGTGCACGGTGGCCATGTAGCGGCGGCCACTCTTGTACTTGCCGGCCAGGTGTTCCTTGTCGCCCAGGTACTGGAAGTAGGTCTCGTCCAGCAGGTTCTGCGCGTCGATGTTCAACGACCAGTTGTCGTTGAAGGTGTAGCCGAAGCTGGCACCCAGTTCAGCGTAGTCATCCACGCTGGCCGGGGCCGCACCGGCCACGTAGCCACCGGCCAGGTAGCTGTCGCGCCAGTTGTAGGTCAGGCGGGCATTCACCGGGCCCTTTTCGAAGTACGGGCTGAGCGCGATGGCGTTGCGCGACTGGTAGGGCAGCGGATCGCCGGTGTTGTTCTCACCGTTGGCATAGGTGTAGTTGGCGGTCAGGCCGAAGCCGCTTTCACCGAAGGGCTGCTGCAGGCTGATGTTGAAGCCCTTCACGTGGCCGCTGCCGGCATTGCGCGGGCGCTGGATGCTGTAATCGCAGTAGCCGTCGGCGGTGCAGCCGTTGGTACCGACGATGTTCGCCCAGGTGGCCGGCGAGGTATCGCGGATCGAGTTGTACTGGCGCTCGATGGTGGCCGAGGTGTCGATGTAGTTGTCGATCTTCTTGTAGAACACCGACCAGGCCACCACCGACTGCGGTGCGTAGTAGTACTCGGCCGACGCGTTGAAGTTCCACGACTCGTACGGCGACAGATCGGCGTTGCCGCCCGAGCCGGTCAGGGTGGTGTCGTTCAGGAAGGTGTTGTTGACCATCTGGTTGTACGGCGCCCAGGCGATCACCTTCGCCGCGGCGAAGCGGAACACCCAGTCATTGTCGGTGTCCCAGGCCAGGCTCAGCGACGGCAGCACGAAGTCTTCCTTCTTGGTGCGGGTCTGCCACTTGCTGTCCAGGTCGGTCAGGGTGGGGGTGCCACCGTAGACGAAGCCGCTGCCTTCGGTCTTGGAATCGACGTAGCGCACGCCCAGGTTGCCGCGCAGCGGGCCGTTGGAGAAGTTCAACTGCGCGTAGGCGGCGTTGTTGGTCTGGGTGAGCGCCCAGCTGTTGTTGAGGTAGCTGGCCGGATCGGGGTTGCTGTAGTCGATCGGGCTGTTGCGCACCCAGTTCAGCACGTTGTCACGGCCGGCCTGCACGTGGCGGCCCTGGTCGTCGGTGAAGCCCTGGATGTCGGTCAGGCCGATGGTGCCCACGTCGGCCAGGGTGCCCGGGGTCACACCGCCGTACACGTTCAGGGTGAAGGCTTCATCGTGCTTGCCATGGCGCACGCCGAACTGCAGCTGGTTGAAGATGCTGTCGAACTGCACGTTGAAGTCGAGCTGGGCGTAGGTGTCCTTGCTCTCGGTGGAGAACACGCCGTTGTTGCCGAACCAGCCACCGGCCGAACCCCAGTTGGCCGGATCGCGGGCACCGGCCGGGTCATCGAAGGTGATGCCCTTGTCCATGTTCCAGCTGTAGCCACCGTTGTAGAACGGTTCGATGAAGTACTGCGCCAGGTCCTTGTTTTCCGACTTGCTCTGGCCGACCTGGCCGCTGACGCCCCACGATTCGCTCTTCCACGCGCCGCGCAGGTCCACGCCCTTGGTGGTCACCTCGGACAGGCGCACGTTGTTGTCATAGATCAGCGTGCCGCTGTTGGCGGTGGCGCTGGCATCGGAATGGCCGCTGGTGGCCACGCCGTTGCGCACGGTGCCCAGCTGGTCCACCGCGTTCACGGTGCCCGGGTTCCAGGTCAGGAAGGAGTAGAGCGACTGGTTGTAGTTGTCGAACTTTTCCTTGATGTACAGGCCGCTCAGGTTGAACTCCAGTTCGTCGGTCGGCTTGAACTGCAGGTTGACCACGGCGCTGTCGCGCTTGCGTTCCTGCTGGAACCAGGCGGCGTTGAACGAGTTCGGCACGTCCACGTCGGCGGCCACGCCGGTGGCGTTGGCGAAGGTGCTGGCCTTTACGTAGCCGAACACTTCCTTGCCCTGGCGGTCCACGGCTTCTTCATAGTGCTGCGCCGACACGGCCACGCCGAAGGTCTCGGCATCGTTCTTCCAGCTGTACAGCACGGCCGCGTTCGGCTTGCCTTCGCTGGCCTGCTCGCTGTAGCTGTAGCCCACCGAGGCGGCCACTTCGTTCTGCTTCATGTCCAGCGGCTGGCGGGTGTGCATCAGCACGGTGCCGCCCAGGCTGCCTTCGGTCAGGCGCGCTTCGGAGGACTTGATGATTTCAGCGCGGCCCAGGATCTGCGGCGCCAGCAGGGTGTAGTCGAAGCCGCGGTTGGGCTGTTCGCCATACAGCCAGATGGCCTGCGCCACCGGGTGGTTGTCCAGGAAGGACAGGTTGAGGCTGGGGTCGGTGCCGTCGATGCTGACACGCTCGCCCTGGCCGAAGCGGCGGTCCAGGGTGACGCCCGGAATCTGCGACAGCGCTTCGGCCACGTTGGTGCTGGGGAACTTGCCGATGTCTTCGGCGGTGATCGCTTCAGACACACCCACGTTGTTGCGCTTGGTGTCCAGCGACTTTTCCAGGCTGGCACGGATACCCACCACCTGCACGGTGTCCAGGTCCTGCGGGGTCGTTTGCTGTGCATGCGCCGAGAAGGCGAGGCAGCCGACGATGGCTGCCGAAAGCAGAGTCTTGCGGGTGTTCATGATGTCTCTCCTCATCACTGGGTTGCGGTGTCGGCGGCGTGCGGTAGGTAGGAACGCGCACGGCTGCCTCTGCAGCAACCTGCGCGGTGGTGCGGATACAGCGCGTACAGCGTGTTGCGTACTGCGTATTGCCGATCAGGCGGGGTGGTGCAGCAGGAACCAGCTGGCGGCGCCGATCACGCCCAGCTGTCCATGCTCGACCACCTTCACCGGGATGCGTGCCAGCGCTTCGCCCATCGGCCCCTTCTGCAGGTAGCGTTCGACGAAGGTGCTGGCGCGCAGGTATTCGCGGATCTGCGGCAGGATGCCGCCGGCCAGGTAGACGCCACCGTGGGCGCCGTAGAACAGCGCCATGTCACCGATGGTGCTGCCCAGCAGGCCGCAGAACACATCCAGCGCCTGCCGTGCGTGTGCATCGCTGCCGGACATGGCCGCCGCGGTGACCGCGTCGGGGCTGGCCAGCTGCGGGGCATCGCCGTGCAGGGCGCAGACGGCGTGGTACAGGTTCATCAGGCCGGGGCCGGACAGGGCGTGTTCGATCGACACATGCGCACGCTCGCGCTGCATGTGGCGCACGATGTCCATTTCCAGCGCGGTGCTGGCCGCCAGAGTGGGCTGGCCGGCTTCGGTGGCCAGGACCACCGGGCCGTTCGCGGTGGGAATCCACAACGCCGCGCCCAGGCCGGTGCCGGGGCCGACCACCAGGGTCGGGCCGCGCGCGGCGCTTTCGGGCCCGCACAGGTGCAGCACGCCGCTGGCATCGACCTGCGCGGCGGCATAGGCCACTGCTTCGAAGTCGTTGACGATGTGCACGCGCTGCACGCCCACCTCGGCTTCGATCTGCCGCGCCGACAACGGCCACGGCACGTTGGCGGTGATCACCGTGCCGTCTTCGCGGGCGTAGCCGGCGGTGGCCACCACGCAGTGCGCGGGGCGGGCGTCGTCGCCCAGGAAGTCGGAAAGGATGGCGGCCAGGCCGGCATGGTCGGCGTTGCGGTACTTGCGGTAGTCCAGCACCTGCACCGGATGGGCGGCATCGCCGCTGGCCTGCACCCGGGCCACGCGCACATGGGTGCCACCAACGTCAGCGGCCAGGAACGAGGGCGCGTGACGGGAAAGCACATGGGCCGGGGCGGGATGGCTGGCGGTCACGCGGGCTCCTGCTGCAGGTGGGTACCGGGCCCACGAAAGACCCGGCGATGGGGCGGAGTCTGTAACTGCGCTGACAACGATGTCAACGAGTTCGTGACACTTTCGTTGCTGCGACGCAACGAATCAAGTGCCGGGTAAACGTTTACACCGCGTGATGGTCGTTCGGTCCCGCAGGCCGTTGTGCCACAAGCGTCAAGGCCTGTCGCCCATTCAGCGGCATTGCCCCCCGTCTCCTTCTGCAGTGCAGCACCCGCGCGAACCGGTGCAGATTGGAAGTTGACAAACCGCCGCCGTCCATCGAAAGAATGTGACAACGTTGTTCCCAGCCACTCTCCGACGCCGCGTTCTGCGGCCGTCGCCGCAGGAGCCCTCCTGATGTCCGCCGTCCCCGCTGCAAGCGCGCGCCCGAACGTGGCCACCTCCATCGCCATCGTCGGCGTGCTGTTCTTCCTGATCGGCTTCTTCACCTGGCTCAACGGCCCGTTGATCACCTTCGTCAAGCTTGCCTTCGAGCTGAGCGAGGTCGGCGCCTTCCTGGTGCTGATGGTGTTCTACCTGTCCTACTTCTTCCTGGCGCTGCCCTCGTCGTGGATCCTGCGCCGCACGGGCATGAAGAAGGGCCTGAGCCTGAGCCTGCTGGTGATGGCCGGTGGCGCGGCACTGTTCGGCGAATTCGCCACCCAGCGCTGGTACCCCGGCGCACTGGGCGGCCTGTTCGTGATCGGCAGCGGCCTGGCGTTGCTGCAGACGGCCATCAACCCGTACATCTCCATCCTGGGGCCGATTGAAACGGCGGCGCGGCGCATCGCGTTGATGGGCATCTGCAACAAGATCGCCGGCATCCTGGCGCCGATCCTGATCGGCACGGTGGTGCTGCATGGCATTGGCGATCTGGACGTGCAGGTGCAGGCGGCCGATGCCGCGACCAAGGCCGTGCTGCTGAACCAGTTCGCCGCCAAGATCCACGCCCCGTACCTGGCCATGGCGGCGCTGCTGGTGGTACTGGCGGTGGCGATCCTGTTCTCGCCGCTGCCGGAAATCAAATCGTCCGAAGCCAACGCCACGCCGGTGGCGGCCGGTGCGGTCGAGCGCCGCAGCATCTTCCAGTTCCCGCACCTGTGGCTGGGCGTGCTGTGCCTGTTCGTGTACGTGGGCGTGGAAGTGATGGCCGGCGATGCCATCGGCACCTACGGCCATGGCTTCAACCTGCCGCTGGACGAGACCAAGATGTTCACCGCCTTCACCCTGGGCGCGATGCTGGTCGGTTACGTGGTCGGCCTGCTGGTGATTCCGCGTGTGGTCTCGCAGTCGCGCTACCTGACCCTGTCGGCGGTGCTGGGCGTGGTGTTCTGCCTGGGCGCGTGGGCAACGCACGGCTATGTGTCGGTGGCCTTCGTGGCCCTGCTGGGCTTTGCCAACGCCATGATGTGGCCGGCCATCTTCCCGCTGGCCATCCGCGGCCTGGGGCGCTTCACCGAAACCGGTTCGGCCCTGCTGGTGATGGGTATTGCCGGTGGCGCGATCATTCCGCAGCTGTTCGCCCTGCTCAAGCAGCACATCGATTTCCAGCTCACCTTCGTGCTGTTGATGGTGCCCTGCTACCTGTACATCCTGTTCTATTCGGTGGTGGGCCACCGCGTGGGCCTGCCGCAGGACCGGGGCTGATCGGCGATGATGGAAGGCAGCCAACCCCAGGAAAAACCGATGCGCAGAGCGACCATCAAGGACGTTGCCGAAAAGGCCAAGGTCTCGCTGAAGACGGTATCGCGGGTGATCAACAACGAGCCCTCGGTGATGCAGGCCACCCGCGCGCGGGTGCTGCGTGCCATCGCCGAGCTGGACTACGAACCTGATCCGTCTGCGCGCAACCTGCGCAGCGGCACCACCTTCGTGATCGGGCTGGTGTATGACAACCCCAACCCGTACCACATCATCGGCGTGCAGAACGGTGTGCTGGCGGCCTGCCGCGAAACCGGCTTCGGCCTGCAGATCCACCCCTGCGATTCCAGCTCGCCGCTGCTGGCCGACGAGCTGGCCGACTGGGTGCAGCGCTCGCGGCTGGCCGGGCTGGTGCTGACGGCCCCCATGTCCGAGCGCCGCGACCTGATCCAGGCGCTGACCGCGCGCGGCATCAAGCTGGTGCGCATCATTGCGGCCACCGAAGACCCGGCCGACGGTGCCTGCG
This sequence comes from Stenotrophomonas sp. B1-1, assembly GCF_010894375.1. Classification (NCBI taxonomy): domain Bacteria; kingdom Pseudomonadati; phylum Pseudomonadota; class Gammaproteobacteria; order Lysobacterales; family Lysobacteraceae; genus Stenotrophomonas; species Stenotrophomonas sp. B1-1. Next base: position 185,808 of record NZ_JAAIUZ010000007.1, read on the forward strand.
TGTTCGTGGACGACCGCGAGGCCGCCTACGAGATCACCGAACACCTGATCCAGCTCGGCCACCAGCGCATCGGCTTCCTCTGGGGCGGCACCTCGCACCGTTCTTCCGGCGAACGTTACGCCGGTTACGAGGCGGCCCTGAAGGACTACGGCATGACCGTGGACAAGCACCTGGTGGTGCAGGGCGATTACACCTTCGACGACGGTTTCCGCGGTGCGCGCCGCCTGCTGGCGCTGCGCGAGCCGCCCACCGCCATCTTCGGTTCCAACGATGAAATCGCCGCCGGCGTACTGGCCGCTGCCAAGTCGGCCGGCATGAGCGTGCCCTACGACCTGTCCATTGCCGGCTTCGAGGACAGCCCGTTCTCGCGCCAGTCGTGGCCGCCACTGACCACCGCCAAGCAGGCCACCGAAGACATCGCCCGCCACGCCGCGCGCCTGCTGATCGGCCAGCTGCGCAGCGATGCCTACGATGAGGCGCCCGCGTCGCTGCACAACCAGGGCTTCGTGCCGCAGCTGGTGGTGCGCGGTTCCACTGCGCCGATGCGCCTGTCCGGCGCCCGTCCCCTTCCTTCCGAACCCGCCTGAGCCCGCCATGTCGCTGTCAGACCCCACCGCCACCCTGATGTTTGCCGAAGCCGCCGAAGCGGCCGATGTGGTCGCACGCCAGTTCGCCCGCAACCACGCCACCATGGAAACCCTGGCCGCCAGCCTGCGCGCGGCGCCGCCGCCGTTCGTGGTGACCTGCGCGCGCGGCAGTTCCGACCATGCCGCCACCTATGGCAAGTACCTGCTGGAAACCCAGCTGGGCCTGGTGGTGGCCTCGGCCTCGCCGTCGGTGGGTTCGGTCTATGCCGCACCGCTGCAGTTGCGCGGCGCGCTGTTCATCGTCATTTCGCAGTCGGGCAAGAGCCCGGACCTGCTGCGCAATGCCGAGGCCGCCAAGGCCGCCGGCGCCCGCGTGGTGGCGCTGGTGAACGTGGAAGATTCGCCGCTGGCGCAGCTGGCCGACACGGTCATTCCGCTGCACGCCGGTGCTGAAAAGAGCGTGGCCGCGACCAAGAGCTACCTGGCCTCGCTGGCCGCGCTGCTGCAGCTGGCCGCGTACTGGAAGCAGGACAGCGCCCTGCGCAACGCCCTGGACCTGCTGCCCGATGCACTGCGCGAAGCGTGGCAGTGCGACTGGACGGCGCTGACCGACGGTCTGGTCGAGGCGCACAACCTGTTCGTGCTGGGCCGTGGCCTGGGCCTGGGCGCAGCACAGGAAGCCGCGCTCAAGTTCAAGGAAACCTGCAGCCTGCATGCCGAAGCCTATAGTTCGGCCGAAGTGAAGCATGGCCCGATGGCGCTGGTGGACCGCGGTTTCCCGGTGCTGGCCTTCGCCCAGCCCGATGAAACCGGCGCCGGCACCCGTGCGGTGGTGGATGAATTCAGCGCACGCGGCGCGCAGGTGTGGCTGGCCGGTGCTGGTGGCAACCTGCCGGTGGCGGCAGCACCGCACCCGCTGTGCGCGCCGCTGCTGACCGTGCAGAGCTTCTACCGCGCAATCAATGCGCTGGCCCTGCGCCGCGGCTTCAACCCGGATCTGCCGCCGCATCTGAACAAGGTTACGGAGACGGTGTGATGGCCGCTGCCCCGCGCAAACAGGTGCTGCGCAACGCGCGCATCCTGACCGGCGATGATTTCCGCGACGATCTGGCGGTCGTGGTCGAAGACGGTCGCATCACCGCGCTGCTGCCCGATGCCGCCCCGCAGCTGGGCGCCGCCGGTGAGCAGGTGGACCTGGGCGGCGGCTGGCTGCTACCCGGCTTCATCGACGTGCAGGTGAACGGCGGTGGCGGCGCACTGTTCAACAACACGCCCGACGTGGCCGCACTGCGCACCATCGCGCAGGCGCACCGGCGCTTCGGTACCACCGCCATGCTGCCGACGCTGATCAGCGACGACGTGGGCGTGATGCGCGAAGCGATCGCGGCAATGCGCGATGCCATCGCGCAGGGCGTGCCGGGGGTGATCGGTATCCATCTGGAAGGCCCGTACATCGCCCCGGCGCGCAAGGGTACCCACGATGCCAGCAAGTTCCGCGTGCCCGACGCCGAGGAAATCGCGCTGGCCGCTTCGCTGGACAACGGCGTGACCCTGCTGACCCTGGCCCCCGAGCGGGTGCCGCTGGAGTCGATCCGCGCATTGGTGGAGCGCGGGGTGATCGTGGCCGCCGGGCATACCGCCGGCAGTTATGAAGAGATCCGCGCCGGCCTGGATGCCGGCGTGCGCGGCTTCACTCATCTGTACAACGCGATGTCGCCCCTGCAGGGGCGCGAGCCCGGTGCGGTCGGTGCCGCGCTGGAAGACCGTGACAGCTGGATCGGCATCATTGTCGATGGCGTGCACGTGCACCCGGCCAGCCTGCGCGTGGCGCTGGCGGCCAAGCCGCGCGGGCGCCTGCTGCTGGTGACTGACGCCATGCCGCCGGTCGGTGCCGATGACCCCAGCTATGTGCTGTACGGCGAAACCATCACCGCCGTGGATGGCGTGGTGCGCAACGCGGCTGGTGCGCTGGCCGGTTCGGCGCTGGACATGGCCACGGCCGTGCGCAACACCGTGCAATTGCTCGGCCAGCCGCTGGCCGAGGCCGCGCGCATGGCCTCGACCTACCCGGCGCAGTTCCTCAACTTGGATGATCGCCTGGGCCACATCGCCGAGGGCTACCAGGCCGACCTGGTGCTGCTGGACGATGCATTGCAGGTGCGCGGCACCTGGATTGCCGGGCAGTACGAGGCCGCGTGATGGGCGCGGCGGCGTCGGCACGGCTGGGCTCGATCGATGCGCTGCGTGGCCTGACCGTGGCCGGCATGCTGCTGGTCAACAACCCCGGTGACTGGGGCGCGGTGTTTGCGCCGTTGCGCCATGCCGAGTGGCATGGCTGCACGCCCACCGACCTGGTGTTTCCGTTCTTCCTGTTCCTGGTGGGCGTATCGATGGCCTTCAGCGTGGCCCCGCGTGCGCAGGACCGTGCCGCGCGCCCGGCGTTGGCCAAGGGTGTGCTGGAGCGCGCGCTGCGCATCGCCATTGCCGGGGTGCTGCTGCACCTGCTGGTGTGGTGGGCGCTGCACACGCATCACTTCCGCATCTGGGGGGTGCTGCAGCGCATCGCGCTGTGCGCGGCGCTGGTGGGCGTGCTGGCGGTGTATGCGCGGCCACGCACGCAGCTGGCGCTGCTGGTCGGTCTGCTGGTGGGCTACGCGGTGCTGCTGCTGGGCAGCGGCGATCTGGCACCGTTTACCAATCCGGCCAGCCGCTTGGATACCGCGTGGTTCGCACCGTGGATCTACCAATGGCAGCCGGAAACCGGCCTGGGCCACGACCCGGAAGGCCTGCTGAGCAGCCTGGGCGCGCTGGCCACCACTGTGCTCGGCCTGCTGGCCGGTGGCCTGCTGCGCGCTGGCCGTGGCGCTGCACTGGCCGGGGTGGGCGTGGCCTGTGCCGTGCTGGGTCTGCTGCTGGCAACGGTGCTGCCGTTGAACAAGCAGCTGTGGACGCCGAGCTACGTGTTGTGGACCGGTGGTCTGGCCGCCTTGGCGCTGTGGCTGGCGCATGTGTTGATTGACCGCCGCGGTTGGCCCGCGCTGGGGCGCCGTTTCGGTGTGAACGCGATTACCGCTTACCTGGGCGCATCGGTGATGTCGGTGGTCCTGCTGGCGACCGGCGCGTGGGGCTGGGTGTGGCAGCAGCTGTCCATGGCGATGCCGGGCGCGCTGGCGCTGGCGTCGCTGCTGCAGGCCGCCGCGTTCGTGGCGCTGTGGTGGGGCGTGGTGTGGTGGCTGGACCGGCGTCGCATTTATTTGAAGATTTGAGCGGGGTGGGGTTGGCGGGTGGAGCATCCACGCATGGCGTGGATCTACTGCCCGTGCGGGGGCGAGTAGAGCCACGCCATGCGTGGCTGCCCATGCCGTCCGCTGGAGGTCACACCTGTCGCGTGATGGAATCTTCACTTCCAGGCTTGGGGGCTTCTTTTACGGTAGGCGCGCCCGTTTTCTGAGCAGTGCCGTGCATCGCAGTTCCTGACCCCCGTTCCAGGAGTGCTGTATGTCCCGTGCAGATCTGTGTGGCGTGCGTCGTTCGCCCTTGTTCCTGGCCTCGGTCCTGGCCCTGGCCGCCCCATCGGCCTGGGCAGGATGCGATACCAGCACTCCCGTTGCCGGCCAGACCGTCAGCTGCGGTGCCGATGCGCCGAATCCGTACATCACCCCGATCACGGCCAGTGGCGCCGGCGGCATCACCGTGAACGTGGCCAGTGGCGCGCAGCTGCTGCAGAGCGGTGGTGCAACGCCGCTGGCACTGACCGGCGCAGGCGGTCATGTGCTGCTGAACCAAGGCGCGATCACCGCCACCGGCGGCATTGCTGTACAGCTGGGCGGTGGCAGTCGCGTCGACAACCAGGGCAGCATCAGCACAGGCAACACCACGGCGCTGCAGTTCACCGGCGCCGGTGACAGCGTTCTGGTCAACCGCGGCACGATCAGTGGCCGTACCGGCGTGCAGTTCGGCGCCGGCAACGATCGACTGGAGATGCTCGCAGGCAGCATCACCGGTGCCGTACTGCAGGGCGACGGCAACGACGTGCTGCTGCTCGACGATGGCACCCTGGACAGCGTTGACCAGGGCAACGGCGATGACCAGATGACCGTGCGCGGCGGCAACATTACCGGGCTGGTCACGCAGGGCAGCGGTGCCGACGATTTCGTCATGAACGGCGGCAGCATCGGCGCCCTGCAGCAGGGCGATAACATCGATACGTTCCGCATGAGCGGCGGCCGCATCGTCGGTGCGTTCGAAGATGGTGACCAGGCCTGGATGACCGGCGGCCGCATCGGCCGGGTCAACATGAAGCTGGACAAGAACCTGTGGGACCAGTCGGGCGGCACGGTGGATGGTAACGTGGTGACCGGTTTCGATACCGACACCATCATCATTTCCGGCACCGCCTATATCGGCGGCAACATCAGCGTGAGCGGTGGCGCCGACAGCGTGACCATCACCGATGGCACCGTGCGCGGGCAGATACTGCTCAGTACCGGCAACGACACCTTCAACTGGAATGGCGGCGGCATCGTCTATGGCGCCATCGATGCCGGTCCGGACGATGACGTGGCCACGCTGGCCAACCTCAACCAGGGCAATCTGGGCGCGGTGCCGCTGTTCGACGGCGGCAGTGGCAACGACCGGCTTGCGCTCAGCAACGTCAAGATGACCGGGGTGGGCCGCCTGCAGAACTGGGAAACCATCAGCCTGGCCAGCAGCACCGAGCTGACCTTCGATGGCGATCTGCGGCTGGGCGACAGTGCAACCGGCACCGGCACGCTCACCCTGGATGACACCAGCACGCTGTACGCGGGCAGCGGTTCCAATGCGGTGCGCCCGTTCACCGGCAGCGCGCTGGTGAACGTGGTCAACGCCGGGCGCATCGATCTGACCGGCGTAGGTGCCGGCGATGTATTCACGATCCGCGGCAACTACCGGGGTGAGGGTGGCGGTCTGTACCTGCGCACCGTGCTGGGCGCGGACGATTCGGTCACTGATCGCCTGGTGATCGATGGCGGCGCGGCAACCGGCACGACTGGCATCGGCGTCCTCAATGCCGGCGGTGGCGGCGCGGCCACGCTGGCCGACGGCATCCTGGTGGTGCAGGCGCTGAACGGTGCGACCACCGCTGCCGGTGCGTTCTCGCTGTTTGCCCCGGTGTCGGCCGGTGCCTACGAGTACTTCCTGTTCAAGGGCGGGGTAAGCGCGGGCAGCGGTGAGAACTGGTACCTGCGCTCCACCCTCGTATCCGGCCCGACCCCGGCACCCAGCGGAACCGGCAGCACCGCCGAGCCGCCGCCGCCCACGCCGCCCGTGGCGCCGCCGCCCGCGATTGCACCGGCCCCGCCACCGCCGCCCGAAGGGGCGGTGGACCCGGACCTGACCGCTGCCGAGACCGCGCCCCCGGCGCCCCCGCCGCAGCCGGCCGACGTGGCCCCGCCCAGCGACCCGCCGGTGCCCGACGTGCCGGTGGCCGGTGGCGCCCTGCCGGGCCTGGGCCCTGCGCCCAGTGCCGGCGCGCGACCCGCGCAGGGCGACGTGGTGCCGTTGTACCGTCTGGAAACGGCCACCTATGCGGTGGTGCCGCCGCTGCTGCGCGAGGCGTCGCTGGCCAGCCTGGGCACCTTCCATGAGCGCCAGGGCGAGCAGCGCCTGCTGTACAACACCGGTGCCCTGCGCACCGCCTGGGGCCGGCTGGTCGGGCAGAGCAGCGAGATCCAGTGGAAGGGCGACGCCCAGCCCGGCTTCGACGGCGATCTGATGGGCGTGCAGGCCGGCCTGGACGTCTGGGCCGCCGCCGCTGACGCACACCGCAACCAGATCGGCGTGTTCGTCGGCCGCACCCGCGCCGATGGCCGGGTGACCGGCCTGGCCCTGGGCTGGGAGAACGTGCAGGTGGGCCAGAGCCGCCTGGACGACAAGCACGTAGGCCTGTACTGGACGTTGACCGGAAGCGAAGGCGGCTACCTGGACGCGGTAGCGATGCAGAGCCGCTATGACGGCCGCATGCGCTCATCGCGCGGGCTGGGCATCGATGTGCGCGGTGACGGAACCACGCTGTCGCTGGAAGCCGGCAAGCCCCTGCTGCAGTTCGGGCAATCGGCGTGGTGGCTGGAACCGCAGGTACAGGTGATCTGGCAACGCAGTTCGCTGGATGACCAGCGCGACGCGGTGTCGGCGGTGTCGTTTGACAGTGACAACGCCTGGACCGGCCGTGTGGGCCTGCGCCTGGCCGCTGATTATCAGTTGGCCGACAACGGCTGGCAGCCGTACTTCAAGCTGAATTACTGGCACGGCCGCTCCGGCGAGGACCGCGTGCAGTTCGACACCGACGTGATAACCAGCGCGCAACGCTCACGCGCGCTGGAAGCCGGCATCGGCGTGGTGGGGCGCTTCAACCGCACCATCAGCGCGTATGCCGTGGCCGACTACACCCGCGAAGTGGGCGGCAGCCGCAACGAAGAACGGCGCGTGATCGAAGGCAACATCGGCCTGCGCGCAGACTGGTAGCGCCAGGCCCCGCTTTGGTAGGTGTCGACCTTGGTCGACACGCCATGATCCGCCCGAAAATCCGCCCGACGCCATGACCCGCTCTGGTAGGTCTCGACCTTGGTCGACACGCTATGACCCGTAGCGTCGAGCTTGCTCGACGGCTGTTGGCAAGGCAGTCGGGCAAGCTCGGCGCTACCGGCGGGTACCGCCAACGTCATGAACCAGTGCGCCGGCATGCAAGGCCACCCGCGTCGTGCAAGGTGGCGGGCGGTGCGGGTTGGCGTGCCGGTCAAAATCCAAGCGAAAAAGCCGACGGATCGCGAGGATCCCCACGCACCGCCCGCCATGGGCGAGCCGATGCATTGTCGTAATTGCCGCTGAGTCGGCAAGTCGATCGCTTGAATGTTTGATTCAGGACGCCAATCCCGGCCAGCGCAGTGTGCGTTGGCAAAGCCACCTTCGCGGTTTCACTGCAGCGCAGCCATGAGCAAAGTTGCAAATCCTGCGGTGGCCCAGGAGTGCGAAACACGACACGTCGCGCGACGTCCAAGGGCGTATCCTCGTTCCTCCATCTTCCGGCGAAGGAACGTCGAATGCCCATGGGTTTCCGCACCACGATTCTGGCACTGACCGCCGCAATGGCGGCACCTGCCCACGCCATCGAACTGCCCACGCGGCAGGCCCAGATCGAACTGGTGGACCTGCTGGAGCGCGAGGCGCTCTACCGTGATCGCGTGGATTGGCCGGAGATCCGTGCACGCATGAGTGCAGCGCAGGGCAACCCGGAGAAAATACGCGACGTACTGAAGGAAGCCATTGGCCGCAGTTCGGGCGGGCACGGTGCGTGGCTCAGCCCGAAGCGGATGCGCGCGGAAGCGCAGCGCCCTGGACGGGCCAACACGGCCGGCGCCGCCAACGCCACCGCAGGCATGACGGCCACGTCGACCGATACACCGCCTGTTGACCCACGCATCGGCTGGGTCGAGATCGGCGCGTTTTCCATCGTTCCCGGCCCGGAGCTGCAGCAGAAGATGCAGCACCGCGCCGCGCGCTGGCAGGCGACCATCGGTGCGCAGGACAACGGCGCGCGCTGCGGCTGGATCGTGGATCTGCGCGGCAACACCGGCGGCAACATGTGGCCCATGCTGCTGGGCGTCGCCCCGTTGCTGCGGATGACCGCCGGAGATGACGAGACCGTGGGCGCGTTCGTCACCGTCGACGGCCCTTCCGCCTGGCAGTCCACACCGTCTGGCCTGCGTCTGGGCGCGGGCGCCATCGTTGATCTGGGTAAGCCGGGTTATCAGCTGAAGCATGCCGCAGCGCCCGTGGCCGTGTTGACCGGTCCGCACACCGCCAGTGCCGGCGAAGCGACGGCGCTGGCATTCCGTGGTCGCCCGCAGACGCGCAGTTTCGGCGAACCCACCCGCGGTGTGTCCACCGCCAACGTGGTGCGGCCGCTGGTCGATGGCAGTTCCCTGGTGTTGACCACCAGCGTGATGCAGGACCGCCACGGTCGCGGCGATGGGCGGAAGATCGTGCCTGACGAGCATACCCGCGGCCCTGCAGCCACCGTTGCCGCCGCCCAGGCGTGGCTGCTGGCACAGCCGGCGTGTAGCGGAGGCTGAACGATGCTGCTGATCGGCCAGCAGGAACGGGTGGTGGTGGTCGGCCCGACCGAGGCACACCACTGCCTGCGCTGCCAGACAGAAACCGACTTCGCTCCGCAGCTGCGCTACCGCATGGCGCGCATCGACCTGCTGTTCGGCTTCGTCTACCAGCGCCGCTACGAACTGGCCTGCACCGGCTGCGGCCATGGCTGGGTGCTGGACACCGAGACCCTGGAACAGCAGCTGGGCAGGGTGCCGATTCCGTTCCGGCACCGCTTTGGCCTGCCGCTGATGCTGGGGGTGGTGGCCGGGCTGGCGGTGGCGGGGTGGATGTGGCGGCAAGGCTATCTGGCCTGAGCTCCCGGCCTGCTAAAGTGGAGCCCAGCAATCACGTACCGGAAGCGACCATGGACCACGACACGCCGTTTGAACCCACCAACGACCTGGAGGTCCGCCTGCTGCAGGCACAGGACGGCACGCTGACCGCCGCGCAGTTCCTGGACGGCCTGCTGACCGCGCCGGTGTTCGTGCTGCTGGACAAGGCCATTGGTGAAGATGGCGCCTGGGACGAGAGCATTTCACCGCTGGTGCTGACCAGCGAAAGCGGCGAGCCGATGTTTGCGGTGTTCACCGCGCCGGAACGTGCCGAGCTGTGGCACGAACAGCTGCCGCAGTTCGCCCACGCCATGCCGATTGCCGTGCACGCGCTGCTGTCGGGCATTGGCGAGGGCGTTGGCCTGGTGCTGAACCCCGGCCTGGACGTGGGCATGGAGATGATTCCCGATGCCGTGGCCCAGCTGAAGGAGCGCGCCGCGGCGATTACCCGCGGCATGGCGCACTGACCGCGCTCAGCGGGCCGCCGCAATCGCCTTCACCCGGGCCCTGGCCAGCGCTTCGCCAATGGCGGGGCCTTTCAGGTGGGTGGTATCCAGATCGCGCGCCTGCACTGAAAGCGCGGCCTGGTGCAGGCGCTTGAGCGTTTCGCCCTGCGGGTAATCGCTGTCTTCGAAACCCAGCCGGCCGCGCTTGTCGGCCTCGCAGCACAGCGCGATGCGCGCCACGCGCTCGGGCCGGCGCAGCGCATCGCAGCGGCCCAGCAGTTCGAGCACGGTGGCATCGCGCAGTTCGTCGATGCGGTGCACGTTCAAGTGCTCGCGGCAGACCGCTTCAGCCAGCTGCTGGTGTTCGGTGGGAATCTTCAGCCGTGCGCACAGTTCCTTCAGCGGCTTCACCCCACGCTGCTCGTGCATGATGTGGCGCGGCCATTCGTCCTGCGGGGTCAGGCCCTTGCCGAGGTCGTGGGTGAGCGCGGCGAAGCCCACAAGATCATCGCCCGGTGCCAGGCGCGCGGCCATGTCGCTGACCATTTCCTGGTGGATGCCGGTGTCGACTTCCGGATGGAATTCGGCACGCTGCGGCACGCCGTACAGTGCTTCCAGTTCCGGCAGGATCGGGCCCAGCGCGTGCGCGTCGTGCAGGGTGCGCAGGAAGGCGGACGGGCGTTCGCAGACCAGCGCCTTGCGCAGTTCCTGCCAGACGCGTTCGGGCACCAGCGCATCCAGTTCGCCACTGGCGGCGACCTCGCGCATCAGCGCCATGGTTTCGTCGGCGACGGCAAAGCCCAGCGGCGCGAAGCGCGCCATGAAGCGTGCCGCGCGCAGCACGCGGAGCGGGTCTTCCACGAATGCCGGGCCGACATGCCGCAGCACGCGCTGCTGCAGATCGCGCGCACCGCCGTAGGGGTCGACCAGGGTGCCGGTGTCTTCGTCGCAGGCAATGGCGTTGATGGTGAAATCGCGGCGCTGCAGATCCTCTTCCAGGGTGACCGCCGGATCGGCATCGACCACGAAGCCGCGATAGCCGCGGCCGGATTTGCGTTCGGTGCGCGCCAGTGCGTATTCCTCACCCGTTTTCGGATGCAGGAACACCGGGAAATCGCGGCCCACGGCGGTGTAGCCCTGCGCTTCCATCTGCGCGGGGGTGGCGCCGACCACCACCCAGTCACGGTCGCCGGCGGGGCGCTGCAGCAGGCGGTCGCGCACGGCGCCGCCGACAAGATAGATCTTCATGGTGAGGATGATCGCATGGCGGGTGGTGGCGTCGAGGGTGCGCAACCGGGCGACTTCGTAGAGTCGAGCTTGCTCGACTGCGTGGATTCAGTCGAGCAAGCTCGACTCTACCAACAGCAGTCGAGCAAGCTCGACTCTACCAGTGCCGGTCGAGCAAGCCCGGCGGCACCCGCCGCGTTGATCAATCCCCGCCCTGCTCGGCATTGGTGGCGCAGGTGAAGGCCTTGCGCTTGTCCACCAGGCGGCCCATCAGGCGGTCGCTGAGCGGCAGCGCATTGCCGTTGAGGCGCCAGTCGTAGATCACGCTGAAGGCCAGCACGCGGGCCACGTATTCGCGCGTTTCCTTGTAGCTGATGGTCTCGATCCACAGGTCCGGGTCGAAGCCCGGGCGCTGGGTCTGCCAGCGGGCGGTCGGGGTCGGCCCGGCGTTGTAGGCGGCGATGGTCACGTAGGGCAGGCCGTCGTACTTGTTCATCAGCTGGCGCAGGTACGCGGTGCCGATGGCGATGTTGGTGTCCGGGTCGTACAGGCTGTCGGCGCCGCCGTAGCCGGTCAGGCCGATCGACTTGGCCACGCTTGCACCGGTGGTGGGAAGTACCTGCATCAGGCCCATGGCATTGGCAGGCGAGCGCGCGCGCGGGGTGAACGTGCTCTCGGCGCGGATCTCGGCGGCCACCCAGGCCGGGTCGATGGCGTTGCGCGCCGATTCACGGCGGATGGTGCTGTCGTGGTGCAGCGGGAAGCGCAGGTCGTACAGGCGCTGTTCCTGCGGCTGCTTGCCCAGCGCGAACACGGCGCGGTCGAACCAGCCGTTGTCCTGCGCCACGCGCACGGCCAGGCGGCGCTGGGTGTCATCGAAGCGCGACAGCGCGCTGTTCCATTCGGCCACGGCCCAGCCGGTGCGGTCGATCTGGTACAGCGCCATGGCGCGCTGGATGGCCGGATCGCGGGCGACCGCGGCCTGCGCCTGGGCACTGTCGTTGGGCTTCCACGGGCACAGCGTGTACGCCTGCTGCAGCTTGTCGGCCGCCAGGAAGCCGTGGAAGGTGGGCGCGCGCGCGGCGTCGCGGAACAGCGGCTGCGCCTGCTGCACCTGCCCGGTCTTTTCCAGCATGCGCCCTTCGAAATAGGCCCAGCGCGAATCGCTGCGCTGCTTGCTGCCCATCTTGCGGATCGCGGCCAGCGCGGCCGGCCAATCGCCGCGCGACATCGCCTCGCGGGCGCGCCATTCGTGCAGGCGCTCGTCGTAGGCCGATTCGGGAACGGCATTGAGGCGGCGCGCCGAATCGGGCAGGTACGAGGCCACGGTCCACAGCGCGATCTGGTAGCGCACCTGGCCTTGCTGCTCGGCGCTCAGGCCCAATGCCTGCGCGTACTGCGGCAGTTGCTGTTCGGTGGCGCCGGGGTCGGCCTTGGCCAGTTTTTCCAGGCCGTCGGTGGCGATGCGCCGGCTGCGCTCGGTGCGCGGCCAGTTCAGGGCGCTGGCATTGGGGCGGTCGACAAAGGCGGCGTAGCTGTTGGCCTGGGCCAGCTCGGCGGCCGGCAGGCCACGCGCGGCGCTGCGCATCACCGCCGGCTGCTGGGCATCGGCAGCTGCATCGATGCGTTCCCAGCGCAGGGCATCGCTCATGCCGCCCTGCGCCTGCAGCACGGCGAACACCGCATCGCAGGCATCGGGCAGCGACTTGCCGTTCTTGCGCCACAGGTCCTGCGCTTCGCTGGTCCACTGCGCGTCCACCTTGCCGGTGGCCTGGCGGGCGGTCAGCTGCGCGCAGCGCAGGCCCAGGTTTTCGGTCGGCGCCCAGTTGGCCAGCAGGGTGGGCCAGTCCTGGCGGCGGGCCACCGAGGGCAGCCACACGCTGCGGAAGCTGTTGGCCACGGCCTGGCCGTCATAGCGCTTCAGGAAGGCCTGCGCCTGGCCGGTGTCCACGCTGTCGATGTTGCGCCGCAATTGCGCGAACTCGACCCAGCCATAGGCCGGGTGGCGGCTGAGCGCGGCGGCCTGGGCGGGCGCCAGCTGGCCACGCTCGGCGGCGTCCAGCGCGGCCTTCAACTGGCCGCTCTGGGCATCAAGGGACTGGGCACTGGCGCAGCCGATCAGCAGCGTGGTGGCCAGCGGGAACAGGGACAGGGCGGTCGAAGAGCGTCGGGTCATGGCCCCAGCATAGCGGGCCGTGGCTGAATTCAGTTTCGCGCAGCGTGCACGTGTGGTGCGGGCAAACGGCGGCTGAACGACTACGTGCGCAGCACTGCCAGTGTGGGCAATGGGCCAGGTAAGTTCGGCCACAGGGCAGGCGGCCCTGCTGCAGGGAGCGGCACATGGCATTCAGTAGCGCAGGACGAAGCGGACCACTGGCTGAGATCAACGTAACGCCACTGGTGGATGTGATGCTGGTGTTGTTGATCATCTTCATCGTGACCGCACCGATCGTGGCGCGGCCGATCACGGTGGATCTGCCGCAGGCCACCGACCGGGTGGTACAGCGGCCGGACCCGCCGCCGCCCATCGAGCTGCGCCTGGATGCGGCCAGCCAGTTGAGCTGGAACGGGCAGCCAATGGCCATCGGTGATCTGCAGCAGCGCCTGCGTGCGCAGGCGGGCGAGCACGCCGGCAACCTGCCGGAGCTGCGCATCAGCAGCGACCCTTCGGCCGAGTACGAAGGCATGGCACGCATCCTGGCCGCGGCTGAGGCCACAGGCATGCAACGGATCGCGTTCGTGCGTTGACACGATACGACCGGCGTTGAGGGGTTCTGCTTCCTCAACGCCGGTCTGACGCTCAGTACTGGCGGCAGTAGACCGTCCGGCCGTCCCAGCTACAGGACATGCGGCTGCTGTCGCCACGCTGCACGGTCAGCCCCTTGATCCAGAGTTGTGGAAGTGCCGTCGACGATGCGCAGGAACGCCATCTGGATCTGATTGGGCACCGGGGTGGGAAGGGCCCGCCATTTTCTGAACTCGCGATCGTATTCGACGTTGAATGCAGTAAGTCGTGCTCGCTCGAAGTCCATGACCACCGTCAGGCCAGCGCCCGATGGCAGCGCTGCATCCCGGGGGACGCACAGTTGTTGCATTCGACCAGCCCGCCTGCGCGGGCGTTGGTGGGCAATGACAGCAGGGCAATTGCAAGGAGCGTTGCGGGCAGCAGCACGGCACTGAGTGCTTTCACGATGAGACCTCGCGATTAGCGTCGGAAGCCTCAGTCTGTGATGAAGCTGCACGCAAGTTTGCTGGGGCACTTGGATTTCAAACAATCCCTAATCGTTCGCCAGCGCTGCGGATACGGTTGGTTCATTCGTCAAAAGCACGTGAAAGAGTGTTCTTCATCACGTCGTCATTTTTACAGGTTGTTTACAAAGGAGACGCTGCCGCCATGCAGGAGGGAGCGCGGCAGTCACTGTCCCGACATTCCTTTGGAGAGAGAGCGAATGAAGTACCTGCATCACCGCCCCTTGGCGGTTGCCGTCGCCCTGTGCGTGACGGCTCTGGCACCGATGAGTGCCGCGGCCCAATCCACCACCGATCTGGACCGCGTTGAAGTAACCGGCACGCGCATCAAGCGCGCCGAAGTGGAAGGCCAGGTGCCGATCCAGACCCTGACCCGCAGCGAGATCGAACGCACCGGCCTGAACTCCATCGGCGAGGTGCTGCAGCAGCTGACCGGTTCCGGTTCGGCGCTGAACGCCAAGTTCAATTCCTCCGGCAACTTCGGCTTCCCGCCCGACGGCAGCGGCGTGGGCGCCGGTTCGGCGCAGGTCGATCTGCGCCACCTGGGCGCCAAGCGCGTGCTGGTGCTGGTCGATGGCATCCGCTGGGTGAATGAATCGTCCGCTTCCGGCGTGGGCGCGGCCACCGATCTGAACACCATTCCGCTGGCGATTGTTGAGCGCATCGAAGTGCTGGAAGACGGTGCCTCGTCGCTGTACGGCTCCGATGCGATTGCCGGCGTGGTCAACATCATCACCCGTCGCGATTTCGATGGTGGCCAGGTCACCTTGAACTACGGTGAATACAGCAAGGGCGATGGCACGCAGAAGGGCGTGGACCTGGCCTGGGGTACGCGCGGTGACCGCTACAGCCTGTTCGTGGGCGGCAGCTGGACCAAGCAGGACGCGGTGTATGCGCGCGACCGCGAGCAATCGCGCTTCCCGGTGCCTGGCACCGGCCTGGCGCTGGGCAGTTCGGCCACGCCGGATGGCCGCTTCATCTTCACCGACCCCAACACCGGCACCACCCACGACCTGACCCCGAACGCCGGCACGCGGCCGACCTACAACGGCGGTGACGGCTGCGCGCGCACCGATGGCTACCACTGCTTCGGCACGGCCGACCGCTTCAACTTCGCCGAATACAACATGGTGCTGACGCCGTCGGAGCGCAAAGGCATCTTTGGCCAGTTCCGCTTCGACTTCAGCGACAACGTGCAGTGGTACGTGAAGGCACTGGGCAACCGCCGCGAATCGACCAACCAGGCCGCGCCGGAGCCGCTGTTCTTCGGTCCCGAAGCGGGCACCGGCAATCCGCTGGCCGACAACATCGTCATTTCCGCGCTGAACCCCTACAACCCGTTCGGCTTCACCCTGGATTCGTCGGACAACCTGATCATGATCGGCCGGCGCCCGCTGGAAGGCGGCGCGCGCGTGTTCGAGCAGAAGGTGGATACGCAGTACTTCGCCACCGGCCTGGAAGGCAATTTCCAGGCGGCCGACCGCCAGTGGTACTGGGACGTGAACGGCATGTACAGCAAGAACAAGGCCACCCAGACCAACTACGGCAGCTACAACATCTACAACATCAACCTGGCGCTGGGTGATCCGGCCATCTGCGCGGCCACGCCGGGCTGCGTGCCGCTGGATATCTTCGGCGGTCTGGGTTCGATCACGCCGGACATGCTGCAGTGGATCCAGCCGGTGGTGCGCGACCGCAGCCAGAACGAGCTGACCCTGTTCACCGCCAATCTGTCCAGCGAGCTGTTCAACCTGCCCGCCGGTGCGGTGTCCTTCGCTACCGGTCTGGAACACCGCAAGTACGAAGGCTGGTACCAGCCGGATCCGCTGACGGTGATCGGCCATTACAACGGCGTGCCGTCGCAGCCGACGTCCGGTTCGTACGATGTGAATGAAGCGTACCTGGAATTGAACGTGCCGCTGTTCGCCGCGCCGTCCTATGGCGGCAAGCTGGACCTGAGCGTGGCCGGCCGCTATTCGGACTACTCCACCTTCGGTGGCGAGTTCACGCCCAAGTACGGCCTGCGCTGGCAGGTGACCAACGACTTCGTGCTGCGCACCACCTATGCCGAAGGTTTCCGCGCGCCGTCGATCGGTGAGCTGTATGGTTCGGCCGCGCGTGCCGACCTGCAGATCTTCGACCCGTGCTCGATCGGTCTGGGTGGCACCGCACCGCGTGGCAGTGCGGCCAACTGTGCCGCGCTGGGCGTGCCGACCGGTTTCCAGCAGGCCAATTCGCAGATCTCGGTGACCACCGGCGGCAACCGCGAGCTGGACCCGGAGCGTTCGCGCAGCTTCAGCGCCGGCTTCGTGTGGAGCCCGTGGTTCGGCAACAACGCCAGCTGGTCTGAGCGCTTCGACGTGGACGTGACCTTCTACCGGCACTCCATCGACGGCGCGATCCAGGCCATCAATGCGCAGACCCAGCTGGACCTGTGTGTGGATACGCTGGACCCGCTGTACTGCGACGGCATCACCCGTGCCAGCACCGGCGGCATCAACGGCTTCAACAACCGCCTGACCAACCTGGGCTCGATCAAGACCGATGGCTGGGACGTGGACCTGCACTGGACGCTGCCGCAGAGCGCGGCCGGCCAGTTCAAGATCGGCTGGCAGAACACCTTCGTGGGCCGTTACGAGGCTACCGGCGCGGCCGGGCAGAAGCAGCCGCAGGGGCCGGGCATTGAAGTGGCTGACAGCTCGATTCCCGAATGGACCAGCAATCTGTCGCTGGGCTGGACGCTGGGCAACTGGAGCGCGAACTGGACGATGCGCCACATTTCCGAGCTGACCGAAGACTGTGGCGATGCGGTGGCGTTCGCGGTGTGCAGCGACCAGGCGGCGGGCACCAACACGCTGGCGGCCACCACCTTCCACGATGCGCAGGTGGGCTACCGGATTGAATGGATGAAAGGGCTGCAGTTGACCGCGGGTCTGAACAACGTGTTCGACAAGGATCCGCCGATCTGCCTGTCGTGCTCGTTGAACGGCTACGACGCCTCGACGTATGACATTCCGCGTGGGCGCTACTGGTACCTGCGCGCGGATCTGCGGTTCTGATGGGAGAGCACCGCGCCGGGATCACCCCGGCGCGGTGCTTGTGGCGCTGGGATCGGGCGCGGTGCTTGCTGTGCTGTGACCGACCGCGCGGGGTGCTTGCTGTGCTTTGGACCGCACGCGCGGGGGCTTGCTGTGCTGTGACCGATCGCGTGGGGGGCTTGCTGTGCTGTGACCGATCGCGTGGGGGGCTTGCTGCGCTTTGGTAGAGTCGAGCTTGCTCGACTGCTTTTCGGCGGTTCAGTCGAGCAAGCTCGACTCTACAAGGGCAAGGCAGTCGAGCAAGCTCGACTCTACAAGGGCAAGGCAGTCGAGCAAGGCTCGACTCTACAAGAGCAGAGCAGTCGAGCAAGCTCGACTCTACAAGAGCAGAGCAGTCGAGCAAGCTCGACTCTACAAAAGCAGGGCGGTCGAGGATGGCTCGACGCTACGCAATGGCGGCGCCGGGTTGAGCCGGCGCCGCGTCTGCATCAGAACGACCAGGTGAAGGTGATCGAGCCGTTGCGGCCGTCGCCGTAGGCACCGTAGCCGTTGATCTGCGAGAGGTACTTCTTGTCCAGCAGGTTGTTCAGGTTGGCCTGCACGCTCCATTCCGGCGACAGGCGGTAACGCACGAACGCGCTGACCAGGGCGTAGCCGCTCTGTTCGATGCGACCGTAGGCCGGCACCGCGTAGTAGATGCGGTTCTGCCAGTTGGCACCACCGCCGACGGTCAGTTCCTGCAGCGACTGCGGGGTGTAGCTGGTGAACAGCTTCAGCGCGGTCTGCGGCAGGTTGGTGTTGATGTCGGCATCGTTGATGTCCTTGGCCACGTAGCGCGAGGCACCGAAGGTGGCATTCCAGCCCGGGGCCAGTTCACCGTTCAGTTCGAACTCGAAGCCACGGCTGACGGTGCCGCGTGCGGCCACGTAGGCGGTTTCACCACCGGTACCGCCGATGACCGGCTCACCGGTGGACTGGCCCACGTTGTCCTGCTCGATGCGGAACACGGCCACCGAAGCATTCAGTCGGTTGTCGAACCAGGCACCCTTCACGCCCACTTCGTAGCTCTTGCCGTCCACCGGGTCCAGGTAGCTGCCGTTGCGGTCCTTCAGCATCTGCGGCTGGAAGATCTCGGTGTACGAGGCATAGGTGGAGTAGGTGTCGTTGATGTCGAACACCAGGCCGGCATACGGGGTGGTGACCTTGTGCGAACGGTCAGCGCCTTCGCCTTCGCTCTTCCAGTCGGTGTAGCGCGCGCCCACGATCAGCTTCAGCGGATCAGCCAGCGACAGGCGTGCAGCGGCATAGGCGGCCTTCTGGGTGATGGTGCCTTCGCTGGCCAGCGCCAGCGGATTCCAGTTCGGTTCGCTGATGTTGCCGTTCCAGTTCAGGTAGCTGGAGAAGGGGTCCCAGGCGAGACCGGCACCGCCGATCTGGTAGTCGCCGTAGTTGGCGTACTCGCGCTTGTTGTAGCTCAGGCCACCCATCACTTCGTGCTTCAGGCCAAACAGCTCGAACGCGCCACTGAAGTAGCCGTCCACCGCATTGACCTTGCGTTCGGTGTTGTAGAAGCCGGCCGACGGCGAGATGCCGGCACCGGTGTTCTTGTCGAAGTACGAAGCGCCGGTGACCCAGTCGTTGTAGGCCGGGTAGAACAGCTTGTCGTCGGCCTTGGTCTCGTCATGGGTCGCGCCGATGCGGATTTTCCAGTCTTCGTTGAAGGCATGTTCCAACGTGGCGAAGGCGCGCTTGCTGGTGGTGTCCCAGTAGGTCCAGTTCGGGCTGGCGTTGAACGATTCGTCGTAGCCGGTGCTGGTGCCATCGGAGAACAGCATCGGGAAACCACCCCAGGTGGCGCCGTTGGCGCGCTTCTGCTGGTAGTCGTAGCCCACGCTCAACTGGGTGTCCGGGGTCAGGTCGGCGTCGATGACGGCGTAGCCCAGCGTCTTGTGCTGGTTGTAGCGGTCCATCTGTGCGTCGGTGTCCAGGTAGCTGCCGATCACGCGGGCGCGCACCGAACCGCTCTTGTTCAGCGGGGTGGTCACGTCCACGGTGCTGCGGGTGCGGCCCCAGCTGCCCACGTTCACCGACACGCTGCCGGTCAGTTCGGCGCTGTCGGCGTGCTTGCGCACCAGGTTCACCGACGCCGACGGGTTGCCGGCACCGGTCAGCAGGCCGGTGGCGCCGCGCACCACTTCCACGCGGTCGTACAGGGCCAGGTCCAGGCCGGAATCGCCGTAGCTCCAGTTCTGCACCATCTGCGTGGGCAGGCCGTCGAACTGGTAGCTGTCGATGTAGAAGCCGCGCGAGTAGAACTCGGTGCGCTCGGTATCGGACTGGGTGCTGCTGACGCCGGTGGTGTTGGCCAGCACGTCGATGATGTCATCCAGGTTCTGATCTTCGATGCGCTGGTGGCTGATGATGCTGACCGACTGCGGAATTTCGCGCGGTGCCAGGTCGAAGCGGGTACCGGCCGAGGTGCGGCGCACGGAATAGCCTTCGGCGCGCTCGCCCTTCACCACGATCTTGTCCAGGGTGGTGGGGTCGGCAGCGGCGGTCTGGGCGAAGGCGGCCGGGGCGGCGGCCAGGCACAGGGCGGAAAGCACCGCCGCGGACAGGCGATGCGGCAGCAGGGCAGGGGTTGAACGGATCATGGGGTTCCTGGACGGGCACGTGCGTGCGTCCGACCGGCTTCCCGGATGGTCTGGCGCCGCGGCTGGTGGGGTTCTCACGCCGCTGGCCCGGTCCTGCGGGCAGGACGGGGGCTGGGCATTGTGATGGTGGACGACCGTCCTGGCCGCCCGGAAAACGCAAATATCGTAATGGGAATTGTTTCTATTTACAAATGGGCCGGTCGTGGCCTGGCCGGCGGTAGCGTCGAGCTTGCTCGACTGCGGCAAAGCAACGGCAGTCGAGCAAGCTCGACGCTACAAAGGCGGGTCGCGTTGGGCCTGGATCTTCATGTGCGGCAACTGTCCCTCGATGCCATCGGCGTACTCGACGGTGACCATCACGTCTTCATCGATCATGGGTGCGCCGTACACTTGCACCTTGCCGGTCATGTACACCGGTGTGCTGCGCGAACGGCCTGCGTGCAGGGCGGTGGGATCCAGGCAGGCCAGCGCGTGGCGGATATTGGCCGAGGCGAATTCAGTCGATGTGTTGGGGATCAGCCAGCGACAGAACTGCTGGCCCGCTTCGGTGCCATGGTCTACGCACCACTTGCTCCATTCCGCCCAGTCGGTGACCAGTTCGATCGACTGTGCGGTTTCCACCTGCGCGCTGTTGGCGAAGGCTGCCAGGTGCCCGCACCACGGGTCGCGGTGAGCCCGCAGGGTGCTGCAGCCGGTGACCAGGGTGAGGATCGTGATCAACAACGGTGCGGCGCGCAACAGGCCCATCGGTGCTCTCCCTGGCAGTGTGGTGATGATGCGGCGCGCGAGGTGGTACGGGCAACCGCAGTCGAGCAAGCTCGACTCTACAAAGGCGCGGCGTCCTGCGATCAACGCAGCAGCGGCAGCGGGTCGCGTGCGCCGTCGGCGCCGTAGATGCCCCAGTGCAGGTGCGGCGGGGTGCCCTGGGCGTTGCCGCTGTCACCCACGTGGCCCAGCAGGTCGCCGGCCTGCACGATCTGGCCCCGCGCCAGACCCTCGGCCCAGCTGTCCAGGTGGGCGTAGTAGTAGCGCTCGCGTGCGGGGCCGATCACCCAGACCTGGCGCCCGCCCAGGCCGCCGTCGCGCACATCGGCGATCACCCCGGTGGTGACGCTGCGCACCGGCGTGCCGCGCTTGGCGAAGATGTCGATGCCGGCGTGGGTACGGTCGCGCCCGCGTGGGGCGCCGAAGGTATCGGCAATCTGCCGGGGGCGTACGCCGTCCACAGGCACCGGCAGCTGCTGCGCCGGCGGCATGCGCGACAGCGACCACAGCAGCTTCGGTGCGGCGGCCCAGGGGCTGTTCCAGACGGTGAGCGCGGCGATGAGGGCGATCAGCAGCAGCAGGCCGCGCAGCAACCAGCGGCGCAGGCGTCGGGCGGGGGAGGGCGGAGTGCTCATGCCACCGAGTGTAGAGTCGAGCTTGCTCGACTGCTCTTCGCGGGGCCAATTATTTCGTCAGTCGAGCAAGCTCGACTCTACGGCGAAGTGCGGACCAACGGTCCGCACCCACCAGGGCCGGGCGGCTGGTCAGCGCAGGGCGTCGGCCGGCACGTCGATCGCCATGGCCAGGGCCAGGTGATCGGAAAACGCGGCGGGCACCGCTTCCACGCTGCGGGTCTGCAGGTTGCTGCTGACCAGGATGTGGTCGATCGCCCGGTCCGGGCGCCAGCTGGGGAAGGTGGGCACCGCGCAGCCGGGCGGTTGCAGCTGGGTCTTCTGGTACAGCACCTGCATTTCCGGGCGTTCGGCCAGGCAGTTGAAGTCGCCCATCAGCACCGCGTTGGGGTGGTCGGACAGCAGTTCGGCAATGAAGCCCAGCTGCGACATGCGCGAACCTGCGCCCAGCGACAGATGGGCCACCGCCACGGCCAGGCCGTCGGCACCATCGCCGAACTTGGCCAGCAGCACGCCGCGCCCGCCGATGCGGCCGGGCAGGGCGTGGTCCTGGACTTCCACCGGTTCCAGCTTGCTCAGCAGGCCGTTGGCGCTGGACGCTACACCGCCCATGCGCCGGTTCGGCTGGTGGCTCCAGTAATTGAAGCCGGCGCGCTGGGCCAGGTAGTGGGTCTGGTTGGTGAAACCGGAGCGCAGGCTGCCCGGGTCGGCCTCCTGCAGGCCGACGATGTCATGGTTGCGGGCCAGGGTGGCGATCGCATCCAGGCTGCTGCGCTTGCGCCCCGCCGGCAGCGCATGTGACCAGCTGCGGGTCACATAGTCGCTGTAGCGGCGGGTGCTTGAGCCGGCCTGGATATTGGCCGTCAGCAAGCGCAGGGTCCGTGTGTGGGGGGAAGTCACGACCGGGGAAACGTCTCTGGAATCAATGCGCCTGGGCGGCCGCGCGCTCGCGGGCGATCAGGTGGTCGGCAATGCGCAGCATGTCCGGGAAGCCCTTGCCCTTCACCAGGTACTTGCCGTTGACGATGATCGACGGGGTGCCGGAAATCAGGCTGCGCTGGGCGAACTGCTTGGCCGAGTTGGTCTTGGCGTTCACCGCGAAGCTGCCCATGGTGGCGGCGAACTGCTTGGGATCAACGCCGTAGGCGCCGTAGAACTTGGCGATATCTTCCACCGAGTCGGCACCGCGCTCGCCCTTCAGGGTCTTCTGCACGTGGATGGCCTGGTACAGGGCTTCGTGCGACTTCTCCTGCACGCCCAGGGTCTGCGCGGCGTAGAAGGCGCGGCCGTAATTATCCCAGGTGCCGCCGAACATGGCCGGCACGTAGACGAAGTTCACGTCGCTGGGCAGGCCAGCCTTCCACGGGCCCACCAGCGGCTGGAAGGCGGCACAGGCCGGGCAGACATAGCCGAAGATTTCCACCACTTCTACCTTGCCAGCGGCCGGCTGGAACGGCTGGCCGTTCGGGATCAGCTGGTAGTCGGCGCCTTCCACCGGAGCCGGGCCGGTCAGCGCGGTGGTGGTCGGGGCCGGTGCGGCCGCCGGTGCGGCGTCGGCCGGGGCGGTGCTGCCTTCGGCGGCGGGGGCGGCGCTTTCGCTGCCTGCGGCCGGCTCGGCGGCCGGGGCCGGGGTCTCGGTGGTGGCCGGGGTCGCTGCCGGTTCAGCCGGCGCGGTGGTATTGGCGGTGCCGTCGTCGGCCTTGCAGGCGGCCAGGATCGGCAGCAGCGCTGCAAGTGCGAGGGCGGCGTAACGGGTCTTCATGGAAACGTCTCCAGCATCTGGAATGGTGGGGCCGGCGGGTGAACGCCGGCCAGGGGGAAATGATGACACGCGGCGGCGGATGCGCCGTGTGCAGGGTCGGGATTGGTTCAGCGGCCGCGGCTGGCGCGGGCCTGGGCGATGAGCGCCGAGGCAATGCGCAGCTGGTCTTCGAAGCTGTTGCCGCGCACCAAGTACTGGCCGTTGATGATGATGGCCGGGGTGCCCGGCACCTGGGTGCGCTTGGCGAAGGCACGGGCGGCGGCGACCTTCTGCTGCACGGCTTCACCGCGCAGGGCCTGCTTGTAGCGGTCCGGGGCCACGCCGTAGGCCTTGTAGAAGGTGGCCAGTTCATCGGCCGACACGTTCTGCATGGGCAGCGAGCCGTCTTCGTGCAGGGCCTTGAACACCGCTGCATGGCTGCGCTTGGCGACGCCTACTTCATCGGCGGCGTAATAGGCCAGGGCCCAGGCATCCCACGGACCCCCGAAGGCGGCCGGGACCGGGGTGAAGCGCACGTCGGCCGGCAGCTTGGCGGCCCAGGCGGCCAGCTGCGGCTCGAAGTGGGCGCAGTGCGGGCAGGTGTAGCCGAACACTTCCACCACTTCGATCTTGCCAGCCAGCGGCTGGAACGGGCCGGGCTGGGCGATGCGCTCGTAATCTTTGCCTTCCACCAGCGGGGCGTTGGCAGGGGTGGCGGCGCAGGCCGCCAGCGGCAGCAGCACCAGCAGGGACAGCAACAGGCGGGACATCAACCTCATCGACGTGCATCTCCATTGAAAATAACAACGCCGGCGCAGCCGCCGGCGTGAAGGAAACATACCGCAGCAGCGGGCCGCCGTGGCGACCCGCGCCGACCAATGGCCGTCAGGGGGCGGCGGCCGGTGGCATGGCGGTGGTCTGCGCGGCCACGTCGTCGGCGCGGTTGTGCAGACCCTGCAGGTAGCTGGACAGGGCCTGGACTTCCTGTTCGGTCAGCTTCTGGGCGATGGCCGCCATGATCTGGAAGTGCGCCTTGTCGGCTTCGTGGGTCTGCCCGGCCTGGTATTCCTGCAGGCGCCGGGCGACATAGCTGGCGTGCTGGCCGCCGATATGCGGATAGGCCGGGCCCGGATTGCCGGCGCCGCTGGGGCCGTGGCAGGCCATGCAGGCCGGCAGGCCGCGCTGGGCATCGCCGCCGCGGTAAAGCTGCTGGCCGATTTCGTAGAACTTCATGCCCTTGTAGGGGCCGTCGGCCACCGGCGTGTCGTCGGCAATGCCGGCGGCGGCCTTCTGGGTGGCGAAGAACGCGCCGATGTCGCGCATGTCCTGCGGGGTGAGGTTCTGCACGAACGGCACCATGGCCACGGCGGCGCCGGAGCTGCGCTGGCCGTTGGCGATCAGCGCCATCTGCTGGGCCACGTAGCGTTCGCTCTGGCCGGCAATGGACGGGTACATCTCGACTGTGGAATTGCCATCGGCGCCGTGGCAGGCCGCGCAGGCGGCCGCCTTGCCCTGGCCTTCCTTGGCGTTGCCCCAGGTGGTCTTGCTGAAATCCACCTCGAGCGAGGCGGTCTGGATCGGGCCATTGTCGGGCAGCGGGACCAGGGTGGTCTGCGCAAAGGCAGCGGCGGCAACCACCACGGCCATGGCAAGGGCGGATACGGCAAGAACGCGAGCGTGGCGCATGCTGAAGCTCCGTTTGGACCGGGCCGGGCGGCAGCGACCGGCATCGCCCGGATTATCAACGCCGTTTCCGCGCACGGTCAACGAAGCAGCGCAGCATTTTCCGGACCCACGGTGCCCCGGGCGGGCGCGCGGCGCCGCAACATGCGATCCTACGCACATGTCATTGCTCATCGAACGCGCCCGCTACCACCTCTCGGCCCACAACGCGCGGCAGCTGCCGCCCGATGAAGGGGCCGAAGTGGCCTTCGCCGGCCGCTCCAACGCTGGCAAGTCCAGTGCCCTCAACGCGCTGACCCGGCAGAACGCGCTGGCCCGCGTGTCCAAGACGCCCGGCCGCACCCAGCAGCTGGTGTTCTTCCAGATCACCCCGGAAGCCAGCCTGGTCGATCTGCCAGGTTACGGCTATGCCAAGGTGCCGCTGGAGCTGCAGGCACACTGGCAGGCCTTCATCGACAAGTACTTCCGCACCCGCGAGGCACTGCGTGGCCTGGTGGTGGTGATGGATATCCGCCACCCGCTGAAGGACTACGACCGGCAGATGCTGGCCTATGCCGTGCAGCGTGGCCTGCCGGCGCATGCACTGCTGACCAAGGCCGACAAGCTCAGCCGCAGCCAGCAGATGCAGACCCTGCAGAAGGTGCGCAAGGAACTGCATTCGGCCTATGGCGATACGGTGAGCGTGCAGGTGTTTTCCGGCGAAGACCGTACCGGCGTGGAAGAAGCGCGCGGGGTGATCGGCGGCTGGCTGGGGCTGGAATAAGCGGCTGTCGGTGCGTTCGCCGGGCATGGCCCGGCGCTACCCGTTGGCGGCGTCTGCTGAAGGGTACCGGTAGCGCCGGGCCATGCCCGGCGTCACCTCATTTCAGCGGCGAATATTCCGCCGGCACCCAGGCGTAGGCCTGGCCTTCGCTGCGCACGTGGCCCAGACCGGGGAACGGCAGGTGCGCGCCGGCCACCCACCAGCCCTTGGCGGTGGCCTGCTGCAGCACGTTGCGCCGGCTGGCGGTGGCCGCCGGGCGATCGGCATCGGCTTCGAACGCGGCTTCCGGGTGCGCGAACTGCACCGCGTGGAAATGCAGCACATCGCCCCACACCAGCAGTGACTGGCCCTGGCTGTCGAACCGGTAGGAGACATGGCCGGGGGTATGGCCGTGGGTGTCCATGGCCACCGCGCCACCGGGCAGCGCGTCGCCGGGCTGGAAGGTGCGCAGGCGCCCAGCGGCCTGGTACGGCGCCACGGCGTTGCGGGCCAAGGGGAAGGCGAAGCGCACGCCTTCGGGCGCACTGGCCGCGCTGGCCGGGTCCAGCCAGTAATCGGCATCGGCCTGGGTGAGCCACACGGTGGCATTGGGGTAGGCCGGCTGGCCCTGCGCATCGAGCACGCCGCACATGTGGTCGGGGTGGGCGTGGGTGAGCAGGATGTCATCCACCTGCGCCGGGTCGACGCCGGCGGCGCGCAGGTTGGCCAGCACCTGGCCCAGGCCGGGGCCGAAGCACTGCGCGGTGCCGGTATCGACCAGGGTGAGGTGGTTGCCCTGGCGCACCAGGTAGGCGTTCACGGCGGTCTGCAGGCCCTTGCTGTCTTCGGGCACGTAGTGGCCTTCCAGCAGGCGGCTGACCAGGGTAGGCGGTACGCCCACCACTTCCTGTCGACCCAGTGCCACTACGCCGTCGAACAGCGCGGTGACCTGCAGGTTGCCGATGCGCTGGTGGTAGACGCCGGGCACCTGCTGGGTGGGGGCGGGGGAGGTGGCTTCGGCCAGCGCAGCCGTGGGCAGGCCGGCAATGGCCAGCAGCAGGGCGCCGCACAGCGGCAGGTGACGCGGGGTCATGGGGTGTCCTGGGTGAGGCGGAGGATTCCGTCGCTGTGCAGCGTGCCGTGCGGGCGGCGCGCGATGCGCTCAAAGCAGTGCGCGCAATGCTCAGGGTGGGGGGAGTTTGTTTGCAGGGCTTGCAGCCCTGCACCTGCCTGGAGCAACGTCAACGGCAAAAGCGTGCATTCCGTGGGATGGCGGGGTGGGTCCGGTTGCGGGGGACGGCGCAAGTACGTCCATGTAGCCTCGGTCGCGCCATCCATGGCGCTCACGCCCCCGCAACCGGACCCACCCCGCCTTCGACAGATTTCCGCGCGCTGTTGGAACGGCACGGGGTCGGATCCCGTTGCTGCGCAACGGGCTCTGACCCCAATCTGGAATTCGATATCTGACAGATGTGTCGACCAAGGTCGACACCTACCAACAGCCGCGCGCAACAACAGTCGCAGTTACCAACAGCCGCCGGAATCTGTCAGAGGTGGGGCGGTGTGGGTGGGCAGGACCGCAGGCGCCATGGATGGCGCCTACGAGCCCCCATGGATGGGTTTACGGCGTGTCCTGCCCACCCACACCGCCCCGCCATCCCACGCAATGCAGCTGTTGCTGTTGCTTTGGCCGTTGACGTTGACGTTGACGTTGCTCTGAGCAGGTGCAGGGCGCAGCCCTGCCGATACCCCCCCTAGATCTCGCTGGGGGAAAGACCGTACTGCTCGGCGAAACGCTTGCTGAAGCTGGCGGCGGAGCGATAGCCCGCGCGGGCGGCCACGGTCTTCAGCGGCAGGTCGGTGGTGTACAGCAGGTTCATGCCGTGGGCCAGGCGCGCTTCGGTCAGTAGCTGGCGCAGGCTGGTCTGTTCGGCCGCCAGGCGGCGGCGCAGGGTGGCGCCGCTCAGCGCGAACTGCGCTTCCACATCGCGGGATTGCCAGTCGCGCGCGGGGTCGGTGGCGATGCGGTCGCGGATCTGCTCGCCCAGCGTGGGCGCCTGCGGCAGCAGCAGGTTGCCGTGGCCCTTGCGGCACCACGCCAGGATCAGGCTGGCCAGGGCCAGGCGCGCTTCGCTGTAATGGCCGTCCTGCAGGTGCTGGCGCCACTGCCGCAGCAGGGGGCCGTGTTCGTGCAGCGCCAACCTTGCCACGCTGGCACCCGGTGCCGGCAGGGGTTCGTTCCACAGCGTGCGGGCTGCAGCCAGGGCTTCGGCACAGAGCGGCACGATGGCGCTCAGGTAGCGCCCGGTGCGCGGATCGGGGGTGTTCACCACATCGATGCGGCAGCGCTGGGTGACCAGCAGGATGTCGCCCGGTGCGAACTCCAGCGATTGATGCGCGGTGCGCACCTGCTTGCGGCCCTCCAGCAGGATGGCGAACTGCGGCTGCGGAATTTCCACCGAACTGGCGCCGTGCTCGCGCCGCGCGGTGATGCAGGCATAGCCTTCGGCGCGCCCGCAGTGGGCCAGGCTGGCCAGTTCGGCCAGCAGCGTGGTGGCGGGCGGCGGCTGGCCGGTCATGTGATGTGTGCGCCCAGCAGGCGCCCGATCGCGGCGGCCGCGGCCATCGCCACTGCACCCCAGACCATCACCCGCAGGGCGCCGCGTACCGGCGCGGCACCGCCGGCGTGGGCGGCCAGCGCACCGGTCACGCACAGGCCCAGCAGGGTGGCGATGGTGGTCATGGCGGCAACCCGCTCTGCGGCGGACAGCAGCGCGGTGACGACCGGCAGCGCTGCGCCGCAGGTGAAGGCCGCCGCTGACGCCAGCGCCGCCTGCAGCGGTCGCGCGCGCAGCGTATCGGTGATGCCCAGTTCGTCGCGTGCATGCGCGCCCAGCGCATCGTGCGCGGTGAGCTGTTCGGCCACCTGCCGCGCCAGTGCCGGCTGCAGGCCGCGGTGGCGGTAGATGGCGGTCAGTTCGTCCAGTTCGCTATGCGGGTCTTCGTGCAGTTCGCGCTTTTCCACGGCCAGATCGGCCGCTTCCGTATCGGCCTGGGTCTGCACCGAAACGTACTCGCCGGCGGCCATCGACATCGCGCCGGCCACGGTGCCGGCAATGCCCGTGGCCAGCACGGTGCTTGCCGACGCCCCACCGGCGGCCACGCCCACCACCAGGCCGGCCACCGAGACGATGCCATCATTGGCACCCAGCACGGCCGCCCGCAGCCAGCCGACGCGGTCGGTCCGGTGCAGCTCGGGGTGTCGTGAATGGCGACTCATGCGCGCCAGTGTACGGGGGTCAAGGGGCCGTCGGTAGGATGCTGAAACCCGTCACAGTGGCATGACGCGGTGAACCGCCACGCTATAGTGCGCCCTTGCGATGGAAGGCCCTGGGCCCCACATCCCCAGCCCCCTGCACAGCGAGCCACCCCCTTGTCGAGCCCCAGCCACGTCGCCGATACGCCCATTACCGACCGCACGCAGCTGGTCGAGGTGCTTGCCTCCGGTGAAAAGCCCCGCGCGCAGTGGCGCATTGGTACCGAGCACGAGAAGTTCGGCTTCCGCCTGGACGATCTGCGCCCGCCCACCTACGACGGTGATCGCGGCATCGAGGCGCTGCTCAACGGCCTGGTGCGCTTTGGCTGGGAACCGGTGCAGGAAAACGGCAACACCATCGCCCTGCTGCGCGACGGCGCCTCGGTGACGCTGGAACCGGCCGGGCAGCTGGAACTGTCGGGCGCGGCGCTGGAAACCATCCACCAGACCTGCGTGGAAACCGGCACGCATCTGAATGAAGTGGCACAGGTGGCCGGCGAGCTGCAGCTGGGCTTCCTGGGCATGGGCTTCCAGCCCAAGTGGACGCGCGATGAGATGCCGTGGATGCCCAAGGGCCGCTACAAGATCATGCGCAACTACATGCCCAAGGTCGGTTCGCTGGGCCTGGACATGATGACCCGCACCTGCACGGTGCAGGTGAACCTGGACTACGCCACCGAAGCGGACATGGTGAAGAAGTTCCGTGTGTCGCTGGCGCTGCAGCCGATCGCCACCGCGCTGTTTGCCGATTCGCCGTTCACCGAAGGCAAGCCGAACGGCTACCTGAGCTATCGCTCGCACATCTGGACCGACACCGACGCCGACCGCACCGGCATGCTCGACTTCGTGTTCGAGGATGGCTTTGGCTACGAGCGTTACGTCGACTACCTGCTGGACGTGCCGATGTACTTCTCTTACCGCGATGGCATCTACCACGATGCCAGCGGGCAGAGCTTCCGCGATTTCATGCAGGGCAAGCTGCCGGTGCTGCCCGGTGCGCTGCCGACCCTGCGCGACTGGTCGGACCACATGACCACCGCATTCCCGGAAGTGCGCCTGAAGAAGTATCTGGAAATGCGCGGCGCCGACGGTGGCCCGTGGAGCCGCCTGTGTGCGCTGCCGGCGTTCTGGGTGGGCCTGCTGTACGACGATGCCTCGCTGGATGCCGCCTGGGACCTGGTGCGTGACTTCACCCTGGCCGAGCGCCATGCGCTGCGCGATGGCGTGCCGAAGTACGCGATGGGCCTGCCGTTCCGCAACGGCACCGTGCGCGACCTGGCCCGCGAAGCGGTGAAGATTTCCGTGGAAGGGCTGAAGCGCCGCGCTGCGCGCAATGCCGATGGCCAGGACGAAAGCAAGTTCCTGGACGTGCTGCAGGAAATCGTCGAATCGGGCCTGACCCCGGCCGAACGCAAGCTGGCGCTGTTCCATGGCCGCTGGCATGGCGACGTGGATCCGGTGTTCCGCGAGTTCGCGTATTGACCGCGTTGCGGTAGCGCCGGGCCATGCCCGGCGGCTCGGACCATGAAAAAACCCCGGCATTGCCGGGGTTTTTTCGTTCCATCACCGCGGCGATCAGGCCTTGATGGTGGCCATGTCGATCACGAAGCGATAGCGCACATCGTTCTTCGCCATGCGCTCCCAGGCGTCGTTGACGTTCTTGATGTCGATCACTTCGACGTCGGCCACGATGCCGTGCTCGGCGCAGAAGTCCATCATTTCCTGGGTTTCGGCCATGCCGCCGATGGCCGAGCCGGTCACGTGCTTGCGGCCGAAGATCACGCTGGCACCCATCAGTGCCGGGTCCAGTTCAGTGATCACGCCGACCAGGCACATGGTGCTGTCGCGCTTGAGCAGGCTCATGTACGGGTTGGTGTCATGGCTGACCGGCACCGTGTTGAGCAGGAAGTCGAAGCTGTTGGCGTGGGCCTTCATCTGCGCCGGATCGCGCGAGACCAGCACTTCGTCGGCGCCCAGACGCTTGGCGTCGGCACCCTTTTCCGGGGTGGTGGTGATCATCACCACGTGCGCGCCCAGCGCCTTGGCGAACTTCACGCCCATGTGGCCCAGGCCACCCAGACCGATCACGCCGACCTTCTGGCCGGGGCCGACCTTCCAGTGGCGCAGCGGCGACCAGGTGGTGATGCCGGCGCACAGCAGCGGCGCGGCAGACTTCAGGTCCAGCTTCTCGGACACCTTCACCACGAAGCGCTGCTCCACCACGATGTGGTCGGAGTAGCCGCCCTGGGTCAGTTCGCCGGTGACACGGTCGCGGCTGTTGTAGGTGTAGGTCGGGCCCTTTTCGCAGTACTGCTCCAGGTCGTGGTCGCAGGCATCGCAGTGGCGGCAGGAATCGACCATGCAGCCGACGCCGGCGAAATCACCGGCCTTCAGCGTGGTCACGCCCGGGCCGACTTCCACCACCCGGCCGATGATCTCGTGGCCCGGCACCATCGGGTACTCGGCGCCGCCCCAGTCGTCGCGGGCCTGGTGCAGGTCGGAATGGCAGATGCCGCTGTACAGCACTTCGATGCGCACATCGTTGGCGCCGACCGCGCGGCGTTCAAAGCTGATGGGTTCGAGCGGGGCGGTGTTGCTGCGTACCGCATAACCGAGGGCGAGGGACATGGGGAATCCTTGGCGGGGTTTGTCGAAAGGCGCTTTACAATACGCCCCTCGCGCGGGGGTAAGAACCCCGGATATCGGCATGATTCATCAAGTGGGACTGCACAATCATGGCCACTGACAACCTGACACACCTGGCCGCGTTCGCCGCCGTGGCCCGGCACCGCAGCTTCCGCCGGGCCGGGGCCGAGCTGGCCCTGTCCACCTCGGCGGTGAGCTACGCGATCCGCGCGCTGGAAGAACGGCTGGGCGTGGGCCTGTTCCACCGCACCACCCGCAGCGTGGCCCTGACCGAGGCCGGCCAGCGGCTGCTGCAGCGGTTGCAGCCGGCGCTGGGCCAGGTGCACGAGGCGCTGGAGGAAATGAACCAGTTCCGGGCCAGCCCCACCGGCCTGCTGCGCATCAACGCCGCGCGCGCGGCGGTGCCGACCCAGCTCGGCCCGCGCCTGACCCGCTTCCTGCATGCGCACCCCGATGTGCGCCTGGAGCTGACCGAGAACGACGGTCTGGTGGATATTGTGGGCGAAGGCTACGACGCCGGCGTGCGCCTGCACGAGTTCGTGCCCGAGGACATGGTGGCGGTGCCACTGGGGCCGGCGCTGCGCGGGATGATCGTCGCCTCGCCGGACTACCTGCGGCGGCACCCGGCCCCGCAGCACCCGCGTGACCTGCTGGAGCACGAATGCATCCGCTTCCGCTTCGCCAGCGGGCATCTGTACAAATGGCAGTTCGACCGCGGTGGTGAATCGCTGGAAATCGACGTGCGCGGGCGGCTGACGCTGAGCGAGCAGACCACCATCATCCGTGCGGTGATCGATGGCTTCGGCCTGGCGTATGTGCTGGAAGATGCCGCCCGACCGCATATCGAGGCCGGGCGCATGGTGGCGGTACTGCAGGACTGGAGCGAACCGTTCGCCGGCTTCGTGCTTTATTACCCCAAGCAGCGGCAGATGGCGTCGGCGCTGCGCGCGTTCGTGGATATGTTGCGGCAGTGAAGCGCAGCAATGCAGTAGATCCACGCCATGCGTGGATGGCTGGCCCCGATCACTCCACCAACGCGTCATACCCCTTGCCGACGAACTGCAGCAGGCAGAAGCCATGCCCGAACGGGTCGGCCAGCACGGCCAGCCGGCCCCATGCGCGCTCGCTGACCGGGCGTTCGATCAGCGCACCGGCGGCGACCGCGCGTGACAGGGCGGCGTTGATATCGTCCACCACCCAGTCCAGGTGGATGGGCGTCCAGTGGCGCTCGTAGTCGCGCACATCGCCATCGTCGGCGGCGGCGCTGCCGTCGGCGTTCTGCAGCAGGTACAGCGGCGTGGGCCCGCCCAGCAGTTCGGTGGCGCCCGCGCCGAGCCTACGGCCGATGCGCAGGCCGAACGCCTGGGTGTAGAACGCCTCGGCCGCGGCCAGGTCGGGCACGTCCAGATTGACGATGAAGGAGGGGGCGGGGGAGTCCATGGCGGGGCAACGTACGGCGGGGCAGTGCAGTCTAGGCCCGTGGCGTGACGGTGCCGGTTCATCTTGCTGGCCGCGCGCGCAGGGTTCAGGCAAGGTAGTCGGCTGGGTTCCAACAAGGATACGTATGAACACGCTTGCCGACGTCGAACAGGCCACCGGCCAGGTCTTTCCGCCGCTGTACCACCAGTTGTCTGCCGCTGGGCAGCTGCAGTGGGGCGCGCTGGGCTGGGAGGGTTTCCAGCAGCAATCCGCACAGCTGCGCGCGCAGCCGCCGCTGCTGCTGTTTGCCGATGAGTTCGAGCCGATCGGCCGCGACGAACTGCGGGAAGCGTGGGAAGACCTGACCGCCGAGGACCACTACAACCCGCTGCGCGACGACCTGCAGCTGCTGCCGTTCGCGCGCAGCGGCGCGGGCGACGTGTACTGCTTCTGGTCCAACGCACCGGGCTTCAGCGAGCCGCCGGTGCTGTTGGTGTGGCACGACGATGATCGCGCCGACATCCTGGCCGCCAACCTGCAGGACTTCGTGTTCCGCAAGATGGTGGAGGCGGTGGTGGAACTGGAGACGCAGTACTCGATGCTGGGCAAGGACACGCTGGCCGACGATCTGCAGGCGTGGCTGGGCACGCACCGCGCGTGGCTGCGGGCCGACCAGGTGGCGGCGCTGGAACGCCTGTACGCGCGCACTGACGAGATCGTTGCAGGGCGGATCAGCGAGGACGAGGGACAGGCGCTGCTGAAGCAGGTGATCGGCTTTGCGCGGCTGGATGAATCGTTCGCGTACGTGCGCGAAGGGGCGTGACCCCGTGCAGCAAGGGGTCGGATCCGCGCGCAGCGCGGCTCTGACCCCATGCCCGATCAGCTGGCGATCGGGTAATCCAGATAGCCCTCGCGGCCACCGCCGTAGTAAGTAGCGCGATCCGGCGTGGTCAGCGCCACGTCGGCCTGCAGGCGCTCGACCAGGTCGGGGTTGGCGATGAACGGTTGGCCGAAGGCGGCGATATCGATGGTGCCTTCGTCCACCAGGCGCAGGGCACGCTCGCGGGTCATCCCGCCGGCCAGGATGACGGTTCCGCCGTAGGCCTGCTTGAAGGCCTTCAGGAACGCTTCGCCGATGGCCGGCGCGCCGTGCAGGTAGTTGTCGTTCAGATGCACATAGGCCAGCCCACGCTTGCCCAGTTCTTCGGCCAGGTACAGATAGCTGGCTTGCTTTTCCGCATAGGCCGGCATGTCGAAGACCTGGCTGTTCGGTGCCAGGCGCACGCCCACGCGTTGCGCGCCGATGCGTGCGGTCATGGCATCCACGGTGTCCAGGATCAGCCGCGCGCGGTTGGCCAGCGAACCGCCGTACTGGTCCTGGCGATCATTGGTGAGCGGGTTGAGGAACTGTTCGAACAGATAGCCGTTGGCGGCATGCAGCTCGATGCCGTCAAAACCGGCGGCGACGGCATTCTCGGCGCCGCGCACGAAGTCGTTGACGATGCCCGGCACTTCGTCGGTGCGCAGGGCGCGCGGCGGGGTCGGATCGGCCGGGCCGCGGCTGCCGTCGTCGCGATACACGAAGGCGAAGCTGCGCGGATCGTGGGCCACCGCGCGCGTACTGGCGCTGACCGGCTGGCCACCGTCGGGCTGCAGCGAGCTGTGCGACATGCGGCCCACGTGCCAGAGCTGGGCGAAGATGGCGCCCTGTGCGGCATGCACGGCATCAGTGACCTGGCGCCAGCCGGCCACCTGTTCCTGCGACCAGATGCCCGGCACGTCGATGTAGCCCTGGCCCTGCGGCGACACCGGGGTGCCCTCGCTGATGATCAGGCCGGCACTGGCGCGCTGGCGGTAGTACTGCGCGGTCAGTTCGTTGGCCACGTAGTCGGGATTGCGCGCACGGGTCATCGGCGCCATGGCAATACGGTTGCGCAGCGGCGTGCCGGCCAGATCGAACGGTTGGAAGAGCGGGGCGGTCATGTGCAGGTCTCTTGGGGGAAGGAGCGCCGGTGGCGCGATGCCTACAGGATGGCGTTGACATCGGGCCCCATAAATGGGTTCCATTTCCCATCGAGCGGGACTATTTGTCCCCAATAGGGCCCCCGGCATGCTACCCGTCGAATCCTTGAATGGTCTGGTCACCTTCGTGACCACTGCACGCGCGACCACCTTTACCGAGGCGGCCGAGGCGCTGGGCATTTCCCGCTCGGCGGTGGGCAAGGCCATCGCCCGGCTGGAAGTGCGGCTGGGCGTGCGCCTGTTCCACCGCACCACCCGGCGCATCTCACTGACCACCGACGGCGAGGCCTACTACGCGTCCTGCGCCGCCGCGCTGGAGGAGATTTCCGCGGCCGAGGCCTGCCTGGGCCTGGGCGCGCACGTGCCCAGCGGTCGCCTGCGCATCGACATGCCCTCGTCGTTTGGCCGCATGGTGGTGATGCCGGTGCTGCTGAAGCTGTGCCAGCAGTACCCGGACCTGCAGCTGACGGTGACCTTCACCGATCACTTCGTAGACCCCATCGAGGAAGGCATCGATCTGCTGATCCGTTTCGGCGGGCTGCAGCAGGCCGAACATCTGGTGGCGCGGCGGCTGGGCAGCCAACGCCTGGTGACCTGTGCGGCACCGGCCTACCTGCAGGCGCACGGGGTGCCGCGGACGGTGGACGATCTGCGCCAGCACCGCAGCATCGTCGGCTACCGCCATGGTCAACCGGTGGCGTGGCGGGTGGGCGTGGAGGGCGAGGGCGGCACGTTCATCCCCAGCGCCACCCACCAGTTGAACGATGGCGATGCGGTGATTGACGGCGCACTGGCCGGGCTGGGCATCTGCCAGATGCCGATGTCGCTGGTGCGGCCGCACCTGCAGTCGGGCGCGCTGCAGTCGGTGCTGGACGAGCAGATGCAGCGCCATGTCGATATCCATGCCCTGTGGCCGCCCACCCGCCACCTGCGGCCGAAGGTGCGCTACGTGGTGGATGAGCTGACCCGGTTGGCGGCCGGGGGCGCCTTCGATTGAGTTTGCGCGGCCGGCCTGTATACTGTCCCCCAGTATAGTTCCGCAGGTGGCCGCCCATGCCGCATTCACCCGAAGAGAAAAAGAAGGTCCTGGCCCGCGTGCGCCGCATCCGTGGCCAGTGCGATGCGCTGGACCGCGCGCTGCAAGCCGGCGCCGAGTGCGGCCCGGTGCTGCAGCAGATCGCGGCCATCCGCGGCGCGGTGAACGGCTTGATGTCCGAAGTGATGGAAGCCCACCTGCGCGAGGAATTCGGCCAACCAGCCGCATCCGATGAACAGCGCGCCGAGCGCGTGCGCGAGATGAGCGGCTTGATCCGTTCGTACCTGAAATAAACGAGGGCGCAACACTGCGCCATCCATGCTGTCTTTGTCTGTCCTTGGAGAATCCGCCATGAAATCCCGTGCCGCCGTCGCCTTTGGTCCCGGCCAGCCGCTGCAGATCGTCGAAATCGACGTCGCCCCGCCGAAGGCTGGCGAAGTGCTGGTGAAGATCACCCACACCGGTGTCTGCCACACCGATGCGTTCACCCTGTCCGGCGATGACCCGGAAGGCCTGTTCCCGGTGGTGCTGGGCCATGAAGGCGCCGGCATCGTGGTGGAAGTGGGCGAGGGCGTGACCAGCGTGAAGCCGGGCGACCACGTCATTCCGCTGTACACCGCCGAGTGCGGCGAATGCCTGTTCTGCAAGAGCGGCAAGACCAACCTGTGCGTGTCGGTGCGTGCTACCCAGGGCAAGGGCGTGATGCCCGACGGCACCAGCCGCTTCAGCTACAACGGCGAACCGATCTACCACTACATGGGCTGCTCGACCTTCAGCGAGTACACCGTGGTGGCCGAAGTATCGCTGGCCAAGATCAACCCGGAAGCGAACCCGGAACACGTCTGCCTGCTGGGCTGCGGCGTGACCACCGGCATCGGCGCGGTGCACAACACCGCCAAGGTGCAGGAAGGCGACAGCGTGGCCGTGTTCGGCCTGGGCGGCATCGGCCTGGCGGTCATCCAGGGTGCCCGCCAGGCCAAGGCCGGCCGCATCATCGCGGTGGACACCAACCCGTCCAAGTTCGAGCTGGCGCGCGAATTCGGCGCCACCGACTGCATCAACCCGAAGGACTTCGACAAGCCGATCCAGCAGGTCATCGTGGAAATGACCACCTGGGGCGTGGACCACAGCTTCGAGTGCATCGGCAACACCAGCGTGATGCGTGCGGCGCTGGAATGCGCGCACCGCGGCTGGGGCCAGAGCGTGGTGATCGGCGTGGCCGGCGCGGGCCAGGAAATCTCCACCCGTCCGTTCCAGCTGGTGACCGGCCGCAAGTGGATGGGCACTGCCTTCGGCGGCGTGAAGGGCCGCAGCCAGCTGCCGGGCATGGTGGAGGACGCGATGAAGGGCGATATCGAACTGGCCCCGTTCGTCACCCACACCATGGACCTGGACAAGATCAACGAAGCCTTCGACCTGATGCACGAAGGCAAGTCGATCCGTTCGGTCGTCCACTACTGAACCACGCCAGGCGGCAGGCCGCGCGCCTGCCGCCACCGGGAGCACTCCATGGAACGCATTGAACACCGTGCCTGCTTCGGCGGCTGGCAGGATGTCTATCGCCACACGTCCACCACGCTGGGCTGCGACATGCAGTTCGCCGTGTACCTGCCGCCGCAGGCGGCCACGCAGAAACTGCCGGTGCTGTACTGGCTGAGTGGCCTGACCTGCACCGAACAGAACGTGATCACCAAGGCCGGCGCGCAGCGTTACGCCGCCGAACACGGGGTGATCCTGGTGGCCCCCGATACCAGCCCGCGCGGTGACGACGTGGCCGATGCCGAAGGCTACGACCTGGGCAAGGGCGCAGGCTTCTATCTCAACGCCACCGAACAGCC
Source organism: Stenotrophomonas sp. B1-1 (assembly GCF_010894375.1). Lineage (NCBI taxonomy): Bacteria > Pseudomonadati > Pseudomonadota > Gammaproteobacteria > Lysobacterales > Lysobacteraceae > Stenotrophomonas > Stenotrophomonas sp. B1-1. The sequence continues at coordinate 223,317 of NZ_JAAIUZ010000007.1, forward strand.
ATGGGCACGGCACTACCGCATGCACGACTACGTGGTGCAGGAGCTGCCGGCGCTGATCGAGGCGCACTTCCCGGCGACCGATGCGCGTGCCATCAGCGGCCATTCGATGGGTGGACATGGCGCGCTGGTGCTGGCGCTGCGCAATCCCGGCCGCTACCGCAGCGTGTCGGCGTTTTCGCCGATCGTGGCACCCAGCCAGGTGCCGTGGGGCGAAAAGGCCTTCACCGCCTACCTGGGCGACGACCGTGCGGCCTGGGCGCAGTGGGATGCCACCGCGCTGATCGCCGATGCCGGCGAGCGCCTGCCGCTGCTGGTGGACCAGGGCGATGCCGATGAATTCCTGCAGACCCAGTTGCAGCCGCAGCGCCTGCAGCAGGCGTGCGAAGCGGTGGGCCACCCGCTGACCCTGCGCCTGCAGCCGGGCTACGACCACAGCTATTACTTCATCGCCAGCTTCATTGGCGAGCACATCGCGCACCACGGCAAGGCGCTGCGCGGCTGAGGCGAACGCGGCGCCGCTGAGGCGTAGAGTCGAGCTTGCTCGACTGGCGTGGAAAATCAGTCGAGCAAGCTCGACTCTACCCAAGCGGGCAGTCGAGCAAGCTCGACTCTACCGAAGCGGGGCAGTCGAGCGCGCTCGAGCCCACCCGGTGCGGCTGGGTTTTCGGCAGTCGATCACGCCCCGCTGGCGGGGCAACGCGCTATGGTGCGCACAGACGGCTTGCCGATGGGGGATCCATGCCGGTAGTGCTTGCGCTGCTGTACGTGCTCTGCCACGGGGTGGTCGTGGCGTTCTGGCCGGGGCCGGCCGGGGAAGGTTCGTTCGTGTTCCTGACCGCCGCGCCGGTGCTGGCGGCGATGGCCTGCCTGTGGCGCGCGCGGCGTGACCGGGCGGCGCTGGGCTGGCGGGCCACCGCATTGGCGCTGCTGCTGTGGGCCGGAGGCATGGCGGTGAACATGGCCGATGCGATCGGTGCCGGGCGTGCCGATCTGACCCCGCGGGTCAGCCTGCTGCTGTATGTAATCTACGGCGTGCCGCTGGTGTTCATCCTTGCCCGCGCCCGCCGCGAGCGCTGGACCATCAGCACCATCGACGGCCTGATGGCGGCGCTGCTGGGCGTGCTGTTCTTCGTGCACACCCTGTCCTTCGCCGACCGCATCAACGTCGATGACACGGCCATGGCCAACATGCGCCGCATGTTCGACATCCAGAACCTGTGCATTGCTGCGTTCGCCTGCGTGCGCTGGCTGGCCGGCGACGTGCCCGAACGGCGCAGCTTCTTCCGCGCGCTGGCGCTGTATGCGCTGCTCTATCTGGGCGTGGCGTACTACATCAACCATTTCACCGCCGAACAGTCCTTCGGTGCCTACAACGACCTGCTGATCGACGTGCCGTTCCTGCTGCTGGCGGTGCTGGCCCTGCGCCAGGCGCCGGCCCCCGGCGGCGTGCTGCACCCGCGCCTGTCGCGGCTGGTCCAGGCCGGTGGACCGATGATCCTGCCGCTGCTGCTGCTGGTGGTCGGGGCGCTGGTGGTGGACCACGCGCGCCCGCTGGCGCTGGCCGGCTTCGTGGTTGCTACGCTGGGTTTCAGCCTGCGCAGCACCCTGCTGCAGATCGACCTGCTGGAAGCGCAGGCACGGCTGGACCAGCTGGCGCGGCAGGACGGCCTGACCGGCGTAGCTAATCGCCGCCAGTTCGATGCGGCGCTGACCAGCGAGTGGAACCGGGCCCGCCGCAGCGGCACCGAAGTGGGCCTGCTGCTGGTGGACATCGACCATTTCAAAGCGTTCAACGACCAGCACGGGCACCCCGCCGGCGACCGCTGCCTGCAGGCCGTGGCCGCGGTACTGCAGGCCACCGCCAACCGCGCGGCCGACACCGTGGCGCGCTATGGCGGCGAGGAATTCGCGGTGATCGTGCCCGGCACCAGCGTGGAGGGCGTGCTGGCGCTGGCCGAGCGCCTGCGCGTGGCAGTGCAGGCGCTGCAGCTGCCGGAAGGGCGGGTCAGCATCAGCGTGGGGGTGGGGTTCGCCCACCCGCCGGTGATGGCCACGGCCGAACAGCTGCTGGCCCATGCCGATGCGGGTCTGTACGCGGCCAAGCGGGGCGGCCGCAACCAGGTGGCCGCACTGCCGTCCGGGCCGATGGGCTTCAGCTTCGCCCGGTAGTGGCCAACCTTGGTTGGCCGCCTTTCCCATGCGCGCCAACCAAGGTTGGCGCCTACCAAAGCAGGGCATGAACCCGGTAGTGGCCAACCAAGGTTGGCGCCTACCAGGGCGGGCCGGTCAACCGCCGCGTACTGATGGCCGTTTACCAAGGCAGGGCATGAACCCGGTAGTGGGTGCAGGCCGGGCGCCTGTGGGATACTGCCGCCGAATGTGCGGATGATCACATTCGGGCGGGGAGCCCGGATCACCACTGGCGGAATGGGGAAAGGACGATGGCCACGGTGTTCACCGAGGAGCCGGCGCGGCCGGCGGCCGATGCCACGGTACTGCTGCAGCGCTGGCGGCGCGGCGACGCGGCCGCGCTGGATGCACTGATGGAATTGCTGTACGGCACGCTGCGGGCGATGGCGGCGGCGCGCGTATCGGCGCGCGGCGGTGATCGCACCCTGCGCCCCACTGCATTGGTGAACGAAGCGCTGCTGCGCCTGCTCGACAGCCGTGCCGACCCGCAGGACCGCCAGCACTTCCTGGCACTGGCCGCGCTGAAGATGCGCGGCGTGGTGGCCGACCATGCGCGCGCGCTGGGCGCGGTCAAGCGCGGTGGCGGCCAGGTTGCGCTGACCCTGTCGGCGGTCGATCACGAAGCGCTGCCGGCGATGACCCTGCAGCAGGATCTGTTCGCGCTGGACCAGGCGTTGCTGCAACTGGAAACCCAGGACCCGCGCGCGGCCCGCGCGGTGCAGTGCATGTACTTCGCCGGCATGGACCGTGAGGCCATCGCCGAAGTGCTGGAGATTTCCGTGCCCACGGTCGACCGTGACCTGCGCTTTGCCCGTGCCTGGCTCAACAGCCAGCTGGGCAGCGCGGCCTGAGCACGGCCATGCCGCAGGCCGCGCACTGGGGGCAACTGCGTGAACTGTTCGATGCGGTGTGTGAGCTGCCGCGGGAACAGTGGGGCCCGGCATTGGCGGCGCGCAGCAGCGATGCCGCGTTGATTGCCGAGGTCACCCGGCTGCTGCATGCACAGACCGATGAGCTGATGCGGGTGCGTGCGCCGCTGGAGCGGCTGGCCGAAGACATCGCGCGGCCGGAAGTGCAGGTGGGCGATTGCCTGGGCCCGTGGCGGCTGACCGCACTGCTGGCCGAAGGCGGCATGGGTGCGGTGTTCAGCGCCGAACGGGCCGACGCGCTGTACCGGCGCACGGTGGCGGTGAAGGTGCTGCCCAGCCCGATGGCACCGGCACTGCGTGCGCACCTGCTGGCCGAGCAGCAGATCCTGGCCGACCTGCAGCACCCGGGCGTTGCGCGCCTGTACGACGCAGGCGAAACGCCGTCGGGGAATCCATACCTGGTGATGGAGCACGTGGCCGGCCTGCCGCTTGACCGCTATCTGCAGGTGCACGCGCCGCCGCTGCGGCAACGTCTGGCGCTGTTCGTGCAGATCTGCCGCATCGTGCAGTTCGCCCACGCACAGCTGGTGGTGCACTGTGACCTGAAGCCGTCCAACGTGCTGGTGGATGACCAGGGCCGGCCGGTGCTGCTGGATTTCGGCGTGGCGCGACTGCTGGGGCAACCGGCCGACGAGTCGGCCGATGACGGTCTGCCACGTTATGTCACCCCCGCCTACGCCAGCCCCGAGTTGCTGGGCGGCCAGCGCGTGGGCGTGGCCAGCGATGTGTTCAGCCTGGGTGCCATGCTGGCGGAAATCAGCTGTGGGCAACGCGTGCTGCGCCCGCTGCAGGCCGAGCCCGTTGCGGTGCCTCTGCCCAGCGCGCTGGCCCGCACGGCACGCGAACGGCGCGCGCTGCGCGGCCCGTTGGATGCGATCGTGGCGCGGGCCTGCGCGATGGTGCCCGAACAACGCTACGCCACCGTGGAAGCGCTGGCCGACGATGTGGCGCGCTATCTGGCATTCCGCCCGGTGCGCGCCGGGCACAGCGGCGCACTGCAGCAGACGCGGCTGTTCCTGCGCCGCAACTGGCGCAGCAGCGTGGCCGCCGCCGGCGTGGTGCTGGTGGTGGCAGGGCTGCTGGTCCGGCTGGACATGGCCGGGCGCGAATCGGCGCGCAACGCCGATATCGCCAACCGCACCAGCGATTTCCTGGTGGCGTCCTTCGATGTGCTGGACCCGGGCACCCGCGGCGGTGCGGCCACCTCGGAACTGAGTGCGCGCGAACTGCTGGACCAGAGCGTACGCCGCCTGCATGCCACGCCCACGATGCAGCCAGTGCTGCGTGCGCGGCTGCAGGTGGTGCTGGGCCGTGCCTACATGAACCTGGGCCAGCCGCAGCAGGCCGAGCCGCTGTTGCAGCAGGGCGCACAGGCGCTGGCGGCGGCCGGCCCGGCCGACCTGCGCGATGCGGCGCTGGCCTATGCCGACCTGGCCACCCTGCAGGACCAGGCGCGGCAGCGCGACGCGGCCGCGCGCAGCGCCAGCCAGGCCGCTGCGCTGCTGGCCTCTGCCACGACGCCCGATGCGCTGGCACGCGCGCGGGTACTGGCCGTGCAGGCGCAGGTGCGCAGCCGCAGCGCAGGCGGCAGCCAACCGGCGGTGGCCATGTTCACCCAGGCGCTGGGCATGCTGGATGACCAACACACCCTGGACGCGCGCCGGGTGCGTTCCAGCCTTCGCCGGCAGCTGGCCAGCGTGCAGGCCGCGACCGGTGCATTGCTGGCTGCCGAACAGACCCTGCGTGCGGCCATCAATGACGACGGTGGCGCCGATGGTGAAGGCATCGATTACCAGAAGGATCTGCAGCTGCTGTCGCAGGTGCTGTTCGACCAGGGCCGCATCGATCCGGCGCTGCAGGTGATGGAACGCAACCTGGAACTGACCCGGCACATCTACGGTGAACAGAGCAGCTTCACTGCCAGCGCCGAAAGCGCACTGGCCGGGCAGTATCTGGATCTTGGCCGCTACGAAAGCTCTGACCGCCACTTCCGCCACAGCCTGCAGATCAGCGCGGCCATCGACGGCGTGGACAGTTTCGCCTACGCCCGCAAGCTGTTTGCGCACGGCATCATGAAGGAAGCCTACGGCGATACGGCGGCGGCCGAGGCGCTGTACCGGCAGGCGCTGGACCGCCACCAGCGCTTGCTGGGTGCCGACCAGGGCGAAACGCTGGACGTGGAAATGGTGCTGGCGCGGCTGCTGATGCGGGTGGGCCAGCTGCAGGCATCCGACGCGCTGCTGCAGCGCGTGGGCCGGGTCTGGCGGCGCCAGTCCGACCCGGGCAGCCCGGACCGGCAGTCACTGCGCCTGGTGGAAATCGAGTGGATGACCCGCAGTGGCAACCTGGTGGCCGCACGCACCGCGCTGGATGCGTTCCGCGCGCAGCATCCTTCACCGTCGTCGTCGCTGGCGCTGCGCCAGACCATGCAGGAGGCCCTGTTGGCCCAGCGCAGCGGCGCGGCCGATGCGGCCGAACGTGCCGGGGAAGTCGTGCGCGAGTTCTCGCGGCTGTACGGCGCCGATTCGGTGGCCACGGCCAAGTGGCGCATTCCCTACGCCGAAACCCTGACCGACGCGGGCCACATCGCGCAGGCGCGCGCCGAGGTGAAGCGGGCCCAGCCCCGCCTGGGCGAAATCTACGCGGGGTCTGAGTTCACTACGCGCATGCATGCGCTGGCCCAGCGCTGGACCCAGGGCACGACGGCTGTCGCCCCGCCGCCGGTCGGGGAGAGCGCTGCCCCCTGACGGCCCCGGTTCACAAACGAAAGTATGAACCGTTCATAATTTTTGCAATTTTGTGTGATGGGAATCCCGTTTCTTTTCCGGTTGCTCTGGTGAGACCCCGCGTATGCCCCGCGGTCGGGTCGCTTTCACTCGCCTCCGGATGCTCCCATGAACAAGATCTACAAGCTGGTTTTCAACGCTGCCCTCGGCGTTGTCCAGGTCGTTTCCGAAATCGCCCGCAAGCCCGGCCGCCTGTCGGCAGGTGGCGCCGCCGTCGGCCTGCGCCGTGACGTGCTGGCCATGGCGCTGGCGTTGGGTCTGGGGCTGCTGCCGGGGCTGGCGCTGGCGGCCAACTATTCGGTCCGTAACCCGGACGGCAGCTATTCCACGGTCGACCTGATCCTGACCAGCGAAGTGGCCGGCGAAACCAATGACGATGGCGATGTGATCGCCTCGCGCAAGGTGGGCGTGATCGCCACCGATGGCAGCAACGATTACCTGGTGCGCGACATCAAGGGCTTGGGCAGCAGCGTGCTGATCGCCAGTTCCGGCACCGGCGTGGAAACCGACGGTGACGGCCAGGCGCAGTCGGTGACGGTGGTGGGCTACCGGCTGGCCGGCAGCCCCGGCACCACCACCCGCGATGTGGTGTTCAACAGCAGCAGCGGCCGCTGGGAAAACAGCAACGGCGATGCGGTGACCATCCTGGCCATGGTTTACGGCAGCACGTCCACCGACGACGAGGGCAACCTGACGGTGACCGAGAATGGCACCGTGGACGTGGCCACGCGCATGCTGGCCGATGGCGATGGCCCCGACCCCACCGACAGCTACGGCAGCGGCACGCTGGTGAAGGTGACGCGGGTGGGCAGCAAAGGCAGCAAGGGCCGCACCGGTGCCCTGTTCGTACCGGCCAAGGCCGGTGGCAATGGCGGCCGCGGGCCCGACATCACCCTGGGCCCGGGCCAGGATTCCAAGCTGCAGATCAACGACACGGTCACCATCAGCAATGGCAACCCCGGCATCCTGATCACCAGCACCGGCGGCAATGGTGGCAACGGCGGCAGCATCTACCTGTCCACCTCCAAGGCCAAGCCCGGCGGTGATGGTGGCTCGGGCGGCAACGTGGATGTCACCGTGGCCGGTTCGGGCAAGATCATCACCACGGCGTCCGGCGGCACGCCGGCGCCGGGCATCGCGGTGCAAAGCCGCTCCGGCCAGGGCGGCGATGGCGGCAATTCCTACGCCGGTGGTGGCGCCGGCGGTGGCGGTGGCACCAAGCAGGGCGGTGACGTGTCACTGACCAGTTCGGTGAACGTGGAAACCCATGGTGCCGATTCGGCCGCGCTGCTGGTGCAGTCGCTGGGCGGCGGTGGTGGCAGCGGTGGCAATTCCTATGGCCTGTTCCCGACGGCGGGCGCCAGCGGTGGTGCCGGTGGCCACGGCGGCAAGGTGACGGTGAACAACAGCGGCACGCTGGTGACCGACGGCGCCGGTTCGGCGGGCATCAACGCGCAATCGATCGGTGGCACCGGCGGCAACGGCGGCACCACCGTGGCGCTGGTGGTGCTGGGCAGCGACAGCAGTTCGATTGGTGGCAACGGCGGCGCGGTGGAGGTGTTCAACAGCGGGGCGATCAGCACCGGCGGCACGGGGTCCGATGGCATTTCCGCGCAGTCGATCGGCGGTGGCGGTGGCCGCGCTGGTACCCAGATCGGTCTGGTCACCCTGGGTGGCAGCAGTGGCGCCGGCGGCAACGGTGGTTCAGTCGCGGTCGACAACGACGGCAACATCACCACCCGTGGCGCCGATGCCAACGGCATCCTGGCGCAGTCGATCGGCGGCGGCGGTGGCAAGGCGGGGTTGAGTGCGGCGCTGGCCGCGCTGGGGTCGTCCGGTGGCGATGCCGGTACCGGCGGCACCGTGCGCGTGGACAACAGCGGGCGCATCCTGACCCTGGGCGAGCGCGCGATGGGCATCCTGGCGCAATCCATTGGTGGTGGTGGCGGCACCGGCGGCAGCAGCCTGGGCGTGTTCGCGCTGGGCGGCGATGGCGGCAAGGGCGGCAATGCCGGCGATGTCAGCGTGACCCACAGCGGCAGCATCGAAACCCATGGCACGTCCGCCGACGGCATCCTGGCGCAGTCCATTGGTGGCGGTGGCGGCAACGGTGGCGGCGCCAGCGCGGTGGCACCGTTCATTGCATTTGCCTTCGGTGGCAGTGGTGACAACGGCGGCACTGCCGGCAAGGTTTCCACCACGCTGGTGGATGGCGGCAGCATCCTGACACAGGGCAGCAACGCGGCCGGCGTGCGCCTGCAGTCGATTGGCGGCGGCGGTGGCAACGGCGGCAGCGCTACCGCGGTGTCGGTGGGCGTGGTCGTGCCGATCAGCCTCAGTGCTTCCTATGGCGGTTCCGGCGCGGCTGGCGGCAATGGCGGCGTGGTGGAACTGCAGGGCAACGCCGATGTCACCACCCATGGCAACAACGCCGATGGCCTGTACCTGGCCTCGATTGGTGGCGGTGGCGGCAGCGGTGGCAACGCGCTCGGTGTTGCACTGACCGGCGGCAACGCCTTCGCGGTGAGTTTGAACAGCAGCAAGGGCGGCAGCGGTGCCGGTGGCGGCGACGGCGGCGCGGTCACCGTCGACAGCGGCGGCACGCGCGGTTCGATCTGGACCGCGGGCGATTTTTCCAACGGGCTGGTGGCGCAGAGCGTCGGCGGCGGTGGCGGCTCCGGTGGTGATGCCATCGGCGTGACCGGTGCGGCCAGCGGCGGTATTTCGCTCACCGTGTCGTCCACCCTGGGCGGTACCGGCGGTGCCGGCGGCAAAGGCGGTGATGTCGATGTCACCTACAGCGGGGACATCACCACCGGCGGCACCAGCACGCTCAACACCGAAGCCAGCGGGCAGGGGGCAGTGGGTGCGCTGATCCAGTCCGTGGGTGGCGGCGGTGGCAGTGGTGGCAGCGTGGTGTCGGTGGCTGCCGGCCTGGGCGCTACCGCCATCAACATCGGCCAGAGCCTGGGCGGCAGCGGCGGTGATGGTGGCAACGGTGGCCGCGTGGATGCCGTACTGGACAGCAGCATCTGGACCGGCGGCGACGATGCGGTGGGTGCGCTGATCCAATCGGTGGGCGGCGGTGGCGGCAACAGCGGCAACAAGATCGACGTGGGCGTGGCGGTGGCGGGCGGCACCGCGCAGTTGTCGCTGGGCATCGGCGCGACCGGCCTGAGCAGCACCGGCGGCAACGGCAGCAACGGCGGTATCGTCACTGGCGACTACCGCGGTGAAGTGACCACGCTGGGGCAGCGCGCCAGTGGCGTGGTGATGCAGTCGATCGGCGGCGGTGGCGGCAACGGTGGCTTCACCGTGGATGCTGATGTGTCGGTGAGCGCAGCGCTTTCGCTGCAGGGCACGCTGTCCATCGGCGCATCCGGGGGCGAAGGCGGCAATGGTGGCGCGGTCACCGGTGCGGTGGATGCCACGGTGATCACCGCCGGCGACCAGGCCACCGGCGTGCTGCTGCAGTCGGTGGGCGGTGGCGGTGGCAGCGGTGGCTTCGATGTGGCCGTGGGCCTGCAGACCGCGGTGATTTCCGGTGCCACTGTCGGCGCCACCATGGGGCTGGGCGGTGACGGTGGCGACGGCGGTGATGGCGGCGCGGTCAGTGGCCAGTTCGCCGGCAGCGCATCGACCCTGGGCGCGCAGTCCGATGCCTACGTGGTGCAGTCGCTGGGCGGCGGTGGCGGCAACGGCGGGTTCGCCGTGGCCGGTGGTCTGGCGATCAGCAATGGCGCAGCGGCGCAGGCCGCGATCGGCATCGGCGGCAGTGGTGGCAAGGGCGGCAATGGCAGCAGCGCGCACGCGGAACTGGACGGCCTGCTGCAGACATTCGGCGCACAGTCCAACGGCATGCTGGTGCAGTCGGTGGGCGGTGGCGGCGGCAACGGTGCCTTCAGCGTGGGCGGCGCCCTGACCATCGGCAGCACTGGTGCAGGTTCGGCATCGGTCGGCATCGGTGGCAACGGTGGCGATGGCGGTACCGCGGGCGCGGTCAGCGCCACCTTCAACGACAGCACGGTGCTGACCGAAGGTGTCGGCTCGGGCGGCGTGGTGCTGCAGTCGATTGGCGGCGGTGGTGGCAACGGTGGCTTCAGCGTGGGCGGTGGGGTCACCGTCAGCACGGTGGCGGTAAGTGCGTCGGTGGGCCTGGGCGGCACGGGCGGCTCGGGCGGCGTGGCCGGCAGCGTACGTGCCGATGCCACCGATCTGCAGGTACAGACCCTGGGTGACGGTGCCACCGGCATGCTGCTGCAGTCGGTCGGCGGTGGCGGCGGCAACGGCGGCTTCGTGGTGGCCGGGGGCATCAGTGCCGGTGCGGCAGCCGGCGCGGTGTCGGTCGGTATTGGCGGCAATGGTGGCGATGGCGGGCGCGCCGGCGCGGTGACCGCTGATCTGCGCGGCGGTTCGGTCTACACCGTGGGGGACAACGCCTCGGCGCTGGTGCTGCAGTCCATCGGTGGCGGCGGTGGCAACGGCGGCTTCAACATCAGCGGTTCGCTGGCCGCCGGCATGGGCAGTGGCGCGGTCAGCGTGGGCCTGGGTGGCAACGGTGGCAGCGGCAACACCGGTGGGCGCGTTGTCGGCTACGTCGATCAGGACGTGCAGACCGACGGCGATGATTCCACCGGTGTGCTGGCGCAGTCGGTCGGTGGTGGTGGCGGCAATGGCGGCTTCAACGTGGCCGCCGGCATCAGTGCGTCGTCCAGTGGCGGCGTGGCCGTGTCGGTGGGCCTGGGGGGCAGCGGCGGTACCGGCGGCAACGCGTCCACGGTGCAGCTGGAAAAGCAGGGCAGCGTACTGACCCGTGGCGATCGAGCCGACGCCGTGGTGGCGCAGTCCATTGGCGGCGGTGGCGGCAACGGGGGCTTCAATGTGACCGGCAACCTGGCCGCCAGTGGTGGCGGTGCCGGCAGCGTGTCGGTGGGCCTGGGCGGCACCGGTGGCACCGGCGGTACCGGCGCCGCGGTGGGCCTGACCCAGGTCGGTCGTGTTGCTACCGAAGGCGAGCAGTCGCTGGGTCTGCTGGCGCAGTCGATCGGTGGTGGCGGCGGCAACGGTGGCTTCAACGTCAGTGGTGCACTGACCGCCAGCGGCGGTGCCGGCGGTTCGGTGTCGGTGGGCCTGGGGGGCAGCGGTGGCGACGGCGGCAGCGCCGGCGCGGTGACCGTGGACAGTACCGGCCTGGTGTCCACCGAAGGCGACGGCAGCCATGGTGCGCTGGCGCAATCGCTGGGCGGTGGTGGCGGCAACGGCGCCTTCAACATCAGCGGTGGGCTGACTGCCACCGGCAGTGCCGGTGGCTCGGTCACCGTGGGCCTGGGCGGCAACGGCGGCCAAGGGGGCAGCGCCGGCAACGTGAGCGCCACGTTGCAAGCGGCTGCGCCGGACGGCTCGGCCGACGACGGCCGGGTGCTGGCCACGCTGGGCGATGGTGCCTCGGGTCTGGTTGCTCAGTCGATTGGCGGCGGCGGTGGCAACGGTGGCTTCAGCGTGCAGGGCGCGCTGACCGCCAGTGGCGGTACCTCCGGTTCTGTGAGCGTGGGGCTGGGCGGCAACGGCGGTGACGGCGGCAGTGCCGGTTCGGTGGAAGGCAGCACCGTGGGTCTGGTCACCACCGCAGGCAATGACAGCCATGGCGTGCTGCTGCAGTCGCTGGGGGGTGGCGGTGGCAACGGCGGCTTCAACGTGAGTGGCAGCCTGACCGCGACGGCGGGCTCGGGCGGTTCGATCAGCGTGGGGTTGGGCGGCAACGGCGGCCAAGGGGGCTTGGCTGGCAACGTGACCGGCAGTGTGCGCGCGCTGGCGCAGAACGAGGGCTATGCGGTGATCACCGAAGGCGACGACGCCATGGGGGTGGTGGCGCAGTCCATTGGTGGCGGCGGTGGCAACGGCGGCTTCGTGGTCGGTGGCGCGCTGACCGCCTCGGCCGGCAATTCCGGTGCGATCGGCGTGGGTGTGGGCGGGCGTGGTGGCAGCGGCAATACCGCAGGCGATGTGCACGTGGACGTGGAAGGCCATGTGCAGACCGCCGGTGACGGCGCGCAGGGCATCCTGCAGCAGTCCATCGGCGGCGGCGGTGGCAACGGCGGCATGACCATCGCCGGTGCACTCAACGCCAGCGCCTCCAACGGCGGCAGCATCGCCATCGGCGTGGGCGGCAGTGGCGGCAGCGGTGGCGATGGCGGCGCCGTGAGCGGCAGCCTGGTCGGCAACGTGGTGACCGCCGGTAGCGATGCCGGTGCGGTGACCTACCAAAGCCTGGGCGGTGGCGGCGGCAACGGCGGCATGACCATCGCCGGCAGCCTGGCCGCGTCGGGCAACGGCAGCGGCAATGTCAGTGCCAGCATCGGCATCGGGGGCAGCGGCGGCACCGGCGGTACCGGCGGTGACGTGCAGGCCGATCTGGACGGCAGCTTGTCCACGTTGGGGGACGGTGCCTGGGGTGGCCTGTTCCAGTCGATTGGTGGCGGCGGCGGCAATGGCGGCATGACCATTGCCGGCGCGCTGACGGTGGCCGCCTCGGCACAGAACCAGTTGGCGGTGAGCGTGGGTATCGGCGGCAGCGGTGGCAGCGGCGGCACGGCCGGCGATGTGCAGGTGAACCACACCGGCAATGTGAGTACGTCGGGCAACGATGCGCAGGGCATGGTGCTGCAGTCGCTGGGCGGCGGTGGCGGCAATGGTGGGCTGACCGTGAGCGGTGCCGGCGGCATCAACCTGGGCGATGGTTCGCGCAACCTGGCGGTGTCGGTGGGCGTGGGCGGCAACGGCGGCAGCGGTGGCAGCGCCGGCGATGTCAGCGGCACGCTGGAAGGGGACTACTTCACCGCGGGGAATGGATCGACGGCCGTGCTGGCGCAGAGCCTGGGCGGCGGTGGCGGCAACGGTGGCATCACCGTGGCCGGCAGCATCAGCGCCAGCCTGGGCGACAACGGCGTGGCCAGTATCGGCATCGGTGGCACCGGCGGCAGTGGCAATACCGCCGGCGACGTCGGTCTGCTGCGCCAGGGCAGCACCGTGACCGAAGGTGAGCGCGCAGACGCCATCGTCGCGCAGTCCATCGGCGGTGGTGGCGGCAACGGCGGCATGACCATTGCCGGTGCGCTCAGCCTGGGCGACAGCCGCAACGGCAGCGTGGTGGTGGGCGTGGGCGGCAAGGGCGGCAGCGGTGCCACGGCCGGGGATGTGAGCGTGGATGTGCTCGGCACGGTGGCCGCGCTGGGTGGACTGGGCGACGTGCTCACGCTCGGCAACGGCAGCGCGTTCCAGGTCGATGCCAGCGATCTGTCCAAGGGTTCCAGCGGCATCGTCGCGCAGTCCATCGGCGGTGGTGGCGGCAATGGTGGCATCAACATCCAGGGCGGCCTGGCGGTCGATCCGACGGCGGTGTTCGGCGGTGGCAGCAGCGGCGGTGGCAGTGGCGGATCGTCCGGCGGCGGCAGCGGCAACAGCTCCACCAGCGTCGGCATCGTTCTGGGCATCGGCGGCAATGGCGGCACCGGTGGCCATGCCGGCAAGGTGGCGGTGAACGTGGGCCCGGAAGACGCCGACACCCCGCTGGTGGTCGCCATCGGCGATGAGCAGTCGGCCATCCTGGCGCAATCCATCGGGGGCGGTGGCGGCAACGGTGGCATCAACATCGGCGCAGCGGTCACCACCGGCAGCAGCATCACCGTGGGTCTGGGCGGCAACGGTGCCGATGCCGGCCGCGGCAACGATGTGCAGGTCGATGCCAGCGCCGATGTGTTCGCCTTCGGCGATCACGCACGCGGCATCCTGGCGCAGTCGATCGGTGGCGGCGGTGGCGCCGGTGGCATCAACATCAGCGCGGCACTCAGCAAGCCCTCGTCGCAGAACAGCGCTTCGCTGGTGGTGGGGCTGGGCGGGTCCGGCGGTACCGGCAACACCAGTGGCGTGGTGGACGTCACCCACATGGGCAGCATCAACGTGGTGGGCAGCCATGCCAGCGCGCTGCTGGCGCAGTCGATCGGCGGTGGTGGCGGTGCCGGTGGGCAGAACATCTCCGCCTCGGCCAGCCAGGGCGCGCAGCGCCTGGCGGTGTCGGCCGGCATTGGCGGCGACGGTGCCGAAGGCGGCGATGCCGGTGCGGTGTACGTGCACAGCGGCGGCGGCGACATGTTCGTCAACGCCAATGGGGCCGACGAGGTGGCGCAGGGCGGCACCGGCATCCTGGCGCAGTCGATCGGCGGCGGTGGCGGTGCGGGCGGTGGCAGCATCAGCGGTCTGTATTCGTCGGCGCAGGTGCCGATCAGCATCGGTATCGGCGGCACCGGTGGCAGCGGCGGCAATGCCGGCGCCGTCAGCGTGCTGCGGGGCGATGCGGCGGCCTGGGGCAGCGGCACGACGCCGGCGCTGAACCTGTTCGTGGGCGGCGACCATGCCACCGGCATCCTGGCGCAGTCCATCGGCGGTGGCGGTGGCAACGGTGGCGGCACCCTGGTGCTGGAAAAGTATTCCGACAGTTCGGGTTCCGGCTCAGGTTCGGGCTCGGGCTCGGGTTCGGGCAGCGGTACCGGCACTGGAAACGGCAGCGGCAACCAGCAGCGCACCACGGTGGCAGCCAGCCTGCAGATCGGCGGTGGTGGTGCCGGTGCCGGCAGTGGCGCCGCGGTGGAGGTGACCAGCATCGGCAACATCATCACCGATGGCCTGGCGTCGTCGGCCATCGTGGCGCAGTCGATTGGCGGTGGCGGCGGCAATGCCGGCCAGAACGTGCGCAAGGCCAGTGGCCTGGACGATGTGGATGTGGGCCTGAAGGTCGCGCTGGGCGGTGCGGCCGGTGCGGCCGGCACCGGTGGCGATGTGACGGTGCGCAGCCAGGGCAATCTGCTGACTGCGGGCGCATCGGCTTACGCGATCCTGGCGCAGTCGATCGGTGGCGGCGGCGGCAACGCGGCGGTGGACAACACCGGCGATGCGGCGGGCCAGAACAGCCTGGCCTTCACTCTGGGCCGCCAGGGCGGCGAAGGCGGCAGCGCCGGTACGGTGCAGGTTGCGCTGGAACAGGGCGTGCTGCAGACCGCCGGTGCCGGCGCGTCGGCCGTGCTGGCACAGTCCATCGGTGGTGGTGGCGGTACCTCCAGCAGCACGTCGGTGGCCGTGGCGGTGGCCGGGTCCAGTGGCAGTTCGGGCGGCAGCTCGGGCGGCGGCAGCGGCACGGGCGGTGGCACGGGTTCTGGAACGGGCACGGGCACGGGCGGCAGCAGCAACAGCGCCGATGAACCCGATGCACTGGCGCTGGATATCAGCCTGGGCGTGGCCGGTGGCAAGGGCGCCGCCGGCGGCGCGGTGCTGGTCAGCAGCGTGGCCGATTCGCAGATCCTGACCAGCGGCGACGACGCGCGCGGCATCGTCGCGCAGTCGGTGGGCGGCGGCGGTGGCACCGGCGGCAGTGCGGCCAGCAAGGGCGGCACCGCGACCGTGGCAGTGAACCTGGCACTGGGCGGTGCCGGCGGTGAAGCAGCCACCGGCGGCCGCGTCGATCTGGACCTGGACGGCGTGATCGAGACCCGTGGCGACCGTGCCGACGGCGTGCTGGCGCAGTCCATCGGCGGTGGCGGTGGCCTGGCGGGTTCGGCTTCGGCGACCTCCACGTTCAAGCAGGGCGGCACGGACGGCGGCCAGGGCAGCGGCAGCACTGGCAGCAACGGCAGTGGCAATGGCAGCAGCACTGGCAGCAGCATTGGCAGCAGCACTGGCAGCAGCGAAGCAGCCACCAGTGTGGCGCTGAACCTGGCCCTGGGCGGGCAGGGCGGCGACGGTGCGACCGGCGGTGATGTGAGCGTGGCCCACGGTGGCACGGTGATCACCTGGGGCGACGACGCGGTGGGCATCAACGCCCAGTCCGTCGGCGGCGGTGGCGGTGTGGGCGGCCAGAGTTCGGCCAAGGGTGAAGCGTCGGCCAGCAGCGCACTGACCCTGGTGATGGGCAACATCGCGCTGTCCGGCGCGGGCGGCACCGGTGCATCCGGTGGCGCGGTAAGCGTGGAAAACAGCGGTCGCGTACAGACGGCGGGCGCGCGCTCGGTGGGTATCGGCGCGCTGTCGGTCGGTGGCGGCGGCGGCAGTGGCGGGGTGGCATCCAGCGAATCGAAGGTGGACACCGACAAGGACGAGACCGGTTCAACCACGGTGTCGCTGCAGTTGGCGCTGGGCGGCAGTGGTGGGGATGGCGGTGCCGGCGGCGACGTGGCCGTGTTCAACGTGGCCACGGCCGGTAGTGCCGATGCACCGGTGGTATTGACCCTGGGTGACAGCGCACACGGCATTCACGCACGATCGATCGGCGGCGGTGGCGGTGATGCTGCGATGGCGTCGAGCCGCAGCGCGCAGAGCGGGGGCGGCACGGCGGTATCGCTGGACCTGGCATTGGGCGGCAGCGGTGGCACCGGCAACACCGGCGGCAACGTGCAGGTGCGCAACGAGGGCTACGTGATCACCGGCGGTGACACCGCCCATAGCGTGTTCGCGCAGTCCATCGGTGGCGGTGGCGGCAGTGCGGGGGTGACCGTGGCCGACGCGGCCAGTGCCGGTGAAGGCAGCATGGGCCTGGCACTGGCGCTGGGCGGCGAAGGGGGCAGCGGCGCCGCCGCCGGCAACGTGCAGGTGGACAACAGCGGTTGGATCAGCACCGTTGGCGCACGAGCATTCGCGATCTTCGCCCAGTCGGTGGGCGGTGGTGGCGGCGATACCGCACTGACCCTGGCCAACCGCAACGAGGTGGACAGTGGTGATGAGGATGCCGACAGCAGCACGGGCAACAGCAACAACAGCCAGGCGCAGCAGGGCAGTGGCGCGCTGCAGTTGAACCTGGCATTGGGCGGCAGCGCCGGCGACGGCGGTACCGGTGGCAATGTGAGCGTGAGCAACCGGGTGCAGGCCGGCGTGGCCGACAGCGGGGTGATAAGCACCACGGGTGAGGGCGCACACGGCATCTTCGCCCAATCCATCGGCGGCGGCGGCGGCAGCGCGTCGCTCACCGTGGCCAGCGTAGCCAATGCCGTGGAAGGTGCCACGTCGTTGAACCTGGCGCTGGGCGGCCAGGGCGGCAGCGGCAACCGCGCCGGCAGCGTGGAGGTGATCAATGACGGCCTGGTGCAGACCCGTGGCGACGCGGCCTACGGCATCCTGGCGCAATCCATCGGCGGCGGTGGCGGTGATGGCGGCCAGTCGGTGGCCATGACCGCGGCAGCGCTGCAGGGCGGTGCGGTCGATGCCAGTGTGCTGGCCGGTCTGTCCGGTGCAGCGAATCTGTTCGCGGGCAACAGCGGCGATTACTTCATGGCCGTGGGTGGCCACGGCGGTGATGGCGGCGACGGCGGCGATGTGCGGGTGGTCAACAACGGCCGCATCGTGACCTTCGGCGCCGGTGCCGATGGCATCGTGGCGCAGTCGATCGGTGGCGGCGGCGGCAACAGCCGCCTGGGCTTCGGCAGCATCGATGGCGGTGGCGGCCTGTCATTGGCCGGTGTGCTGCTCAGCCAGCTGGGCGGCAGCAACCTGGACGGTGGCGGCAAGGCCGGCACGGTCACCGTGGAAAACAATGGCAGCATCAGCGTGTCGGGTGCCGGTGCGGTGGCCGTGCGCACGCAGGCCATCAACGGTGGCGGCGGCGTGCTCGACCAGACGTTCACCGGTGTGGATCTGTCTGCGGCAGCGGCGGATGCGGCAAGTGGCAGCAGCGCAGCGTCGGGTATCGGCAGCGTGCTGGGCAGCCTGCTGGGCAGCCGGGGTGCCACCAACACCAGCGGCGGTGATGTGGAGGCCGGATCGAAGGGCGACTACGCCATCGCCGGTGACTTCTCGCTGGGCGAACTGACCCAGTCGATTGGTGGCGGTGGTGGCAGCAGTCTGACCCGCGTGCTGGGCGGTACCGACAGCGTCGCGCCGCGCGTGGCGTTCACTGCGGCCAGCGCCGGCAATGGCCTGTCGCAGGCCCTCACGCAGGCGCGGCCGACGGCACCGGCGCTGGTGTTCGCGGCCAGCCTGGGGGCAATCGGCGGCAGCAACAACAACGGTGGTGCACTGCGCCTGAGCCACGACGGCATGATGCTGCTGGAAGGCAGCCAGGGCGTGCTGGCCCTGCACCAGTCCATTGGTGGCGGCGGTGGCGAAAGCCGCGCGCAGCTGGAAGGCGCCGGTAGCGCCGTGCAGCTGCAGTTGCAGATGGGCGCCAGCGGCGCGCAGGACAGCCGCGGCGGCGCGCTGGCCTACACGCAGCGCGGCGATGTGGCCGTGGCCGGGCAGGACACGCAGGGGCTGCTGCTGCAGAGCATCGGCGGCGGTGGTGGCGTGGCGCGGGTGAGCCTGGATGCACCGGGTGCGGTGCAGGCGCAGGCGCGATTGGGGGCCGACGGCGGTGCCGGACTGGATGCCGGAGCCGTGGACATGCAGGTGGCCGGCAATGTGCTGGACCTGTCGGCCAATTCGGTCGCCCTGCTGGCGCAGTCGATCGGCGCCGGTGGTGGCATGGCCCTGTTGTCGCAGGGCATCGGCGCCGATGTGCAGTTCGGCGCACGCAATGGCGCGCAGGGCGATGGTGCAGCGGTCAGCATGGATGTGCAGGGCAGTGTGATCACCACCGGCGACAACAGTCTGGGCGTGGTGGCGCAGTCCATTGGTGGCGGCGGTGGTCTGTTGATGCAGTCCGCTGACACCGCCGCCATCGGCCTTTCCGCCGACAATCAGGGCGACGCCGGTGCGGTCAGCGTGCAGGTGCAGGGCGATGTGCTGGGCCTGGGCGCGCGCAGCGTGGGTGTGCTGGCGCAATCCATTGCGGGCGGCGGTGGCTGGGTAGCCGGGGTGGGCTCGGCGGCTGCAGGCGGGCAGGGCAGTGCAGGCGCGGTGAGCGTGGCGGTGAGCGGCGATGTGCTGCAGACCGGCACCGATGCGGTGGGCGTGCAGGCCGCCAGCCTGGGCCACGATGGCCGCGGCAACATCGACGTCACCCTGGCCGGTGCCGTGCGCGGTGGCAGTGGTGCCGGTGCGGGCGTGGTGATCGAAGGCGGCGCCGACAACCACATCGTGGTCGAGCGTTCGCTGTCGTCGGTATCCACGCTGGCTGCGTTGGCCGGTGAGGGCAACGACCTGCTGCAGAACCAGGGCAGCCTGTACGGCAACGTCGACCTGGGCAACGGCAGCAACCGGCTGTTGAACGAAGCCGGCGCACGCCTTGTCACCTATGACCGCCTGGCCATCGGCCAGGGCAGTGGCGTGGCCGCGCTGACCAGCGCAACGTCGGGCACGCTGGTGAACCGTGGCGATCTGCATTTCGGCCTGGCCGCACCGCAGTTCCCGATCGATCTGGCCGCCGGCGCGGTGCATGCCAACGTGGATGATGCGGCGGCCGCAGCGGACAACCTGCTGCTGGGCGCACGGGTGATCAGCAAGGTCGCGCTGACCGGCAACTTCGTGCAGGAGAGTAGCGGTGCGCTGTACATGGATGTGGCCTTCGGCTCGCCCGCGTCGGACCGCCTGATCGCCAGTGGTTCGGTTGCGCTGGCCGGCACCGGCTATTTCACCCTGGCGTCGCTGTCGAACGCGCAGTGGTTGCCGATCCTCTCGGCCGCGCAGGGCAGCCGCGATGATGGCTTCCAGATGCAGGACACGCTGGCGCTGACCTTCAAGGCCAGCTATCGCGCCGATGGCGTGCACCTGTCCTACGATCCGCACTTCCAGCAGGCGTGGCTGCGCGACAACCAGAATGCGCTGGCGGCGCACATGAACAGCGCACTGCTGACCGGCAGCAGCGATGGCATTGGTCGCCTGATGGCCCTGCTGGGCAACTACAAGGCCGGTGATGAAGCTGCCTACCGGCAGGTGTTCGACCTGATCAACGCCGATGGCCTGGGCTCTACGCTGTACAACCAGGTGCAGGTGCAGCGCGGCTTCACCGGCAGTCTGTTCGGGTGTAGCCGTACGCTGGAAGACGGCCGCTGCGTGTGGGGCGGCATCAGCAGCTACGATGCGCACCGCGATCGCACCGCTGCCGACCTGCCGATTTCGTTGTCAGGCAGCTACGCACGCTTCGGCATCGATGGCACGCTGCAGGGGCCCTGGTCGATTTCCACCGCGTTCGAGTTCGACCACTTCTCGCAGATCAGCGTGGACGATGGCCAGACCCGCAGCCGCGGTCGTGGCGTGAACCTGGGGGTGGGCTTCGAGCATGATGTCGACAACGTGCAGAGCCGCCTGAGCCTGGCCGCCGGCTGGTCCTGGTATGACACCACGCGGTTGTCGCCGGTGTTCGACGACAACGCACAGGCCACATCGTCACCGCGCACAGGTTACGTGAGCCTGGGCGCAGGCATCGGCACGCGTTTGGGCAGTGGCGGCTGGTCGCTGCAGCCGCGGGTGGATGCGCGCTACACCCTGCTGCACCACGACGGCCTGCGCGAACAGGGCATGGGAGATATCGGCTACCGCGCCGGTGCCCACAACCAGAGTCTGTTCTCGGTGGTGCCCAGCGTGAAGCTGGGTTACGAGCAGGCAGTTGCGAAGAGCCGTTTCGGTGTGTCCACCCAAGTGGCCTACGAAGTGTCCACGCGCACCGCAGTGAACCTGCCGGTGTCGCTGATCGGCGCCAATGCCGATGCCAGCGCCGCTGATATCCAGATTCCGATTGCCAGCCCGGCACTGAACTGGCGTTCGCGCCTGTACTACGGCAACGAGCGGGTGACGGTGGGCATGCAGTACGGCGTGCAGCACGGCAGCCGCGTGGGCGGCGAAGTGTATGGCGTGGACCTGCGCGTGAAGTTCTGAGGTAGTGGCCAACCTTGGTTGGCCGCGTTTCGCGGAAGTGCCAACCAAGGTTGGCACCTACCAGAGCCGGGCATGAACCCGGTAGTGGCCAACCTTGGTTGGCCGTCGTTTCCGGAAGTGCCAACCAAGGTTGGCACCTACCAGAGCGGTGCATGAACCCGGAAGTGCCAACCAAAGTTGGCACCTACCAGAGCGGTGCATGGACCCGGAAGTGCCAACCAAGGTTGGCACCTACCAGAGCGGGCCGGTCAACCGCCCCGCGTTTCCACCAGCACCGGGCACGGTGCGTGGTCCAGCGTCCACTGCGCTACCGAGCTGTCGAGGAGGCGCTGCAGGCGCGACAGGTGGCGATGGCCGATGACGATCAGATCGGCGCCCAGCTCGCGGGCCTGGGCGCTGATCACTTCGCCCGGGTCCCCGGCCGGCAGCAGCGAGCGCGCATCCACGCCGCGTTCGCGCAGCTGCGCCGTGGCGTCCTGCAGCAGGCCCTCGGCCTTGGCCTGCTGGCGGGCGGCCGCCGGATACTCGCGACGGTCGTCGTCGCTGGCGTCCGTGGGCAGGGCGAACTCGGGATCGATCACACACAGCAGGTGTACGCGGCTGCGCGGCCCGGCGACGTGGGCGACCAGGTCCAGCAGCGGGTCGTGCTGGCGGCCGCCATCGAGGGCGACCAGCAGGGTGGTGAACATGGGGAGGTCTCCTTGGCAGGCGGTGATGGTCGCCCATGCCGCAGCGCGCACCCATGCCGTGCGGCGCAGGCAATGCGTGCAGTGGATGCAATCGACTTCGGGCTGGAGTGTCGTAGAGTCATTCCAATTGTTGGAGACCGCCATGCCCCTGCCCGACCTGAACCTGCTGCTGGCCCTGGACGTCCTGTTGGACGAAGGCAGTGTCGCCGGGGCTGCGCGGCGCATGAACCTGAGCGCGCCGGCGATGAGCCGCACCCTGGGGCGGATCCGCGAGGCGCTGGGCGACCCGGTGCTGGTGCGCGCCGGCCGCGGGCTGGCGCCGACCCCGCGCGCACTGGAGCTGCGCGAGCAGGTGCGTGATGTGATCGAGCAGGCGCACCGGGTGTTCAACGACGGTCGCGAAGTGGACATGCTGACCTTGGAGCACACCTTCAGCATCCGCGCCAACGACGTGTTCATCGGCAGCTACGGCGGCCGCCTGCGCGAGGTGTTCCGCCAGCAGGCACCCGGTTGCACCCTGCGCTTCATGCCCGAAGGCGATACCGACGATGACGCGATGGTGCAGGGGCGGATCGACCTGTACATCAGCACCGCCGGCAAGCACACGCAGGAAACCAAGGTGCAGAACCTGTTCACCACCGCATTGCTCGGCGCGGCGCGCGAGGATCATCCGTTGTTCGACGGGGATATCACCGCCGAACGGTTTGCTGCCTGCGATCACATTGCCGTCTCGCGGCGGGGCATCGCCCATGGGCCGATCGATGACGAACTGGCGCAGATGGGCCTGCGCCGACGGGTGGCGATGGTCATTCCCACCTTCCATGGCGCGATCTTTGCGGCGGCCGCTTCGGACCTGGTGTTGCCGCAGATGCCGAGCGTGATGCTCGACCGCATCACCTACATGGGGCTGCCACTGCGCATGTTCCCGCTGCCGGTGTCGGTGCGCACCGTGGCCCTGGTGCAGGCCTGGCACCCGCGCATGGACAACGACCCCGCGCACCGCTGGCTGCGCCGCGCGATCAAGAGCATGTGCGACGCCGACGCCCCGTAGAGTCGAGCTTGCTCGACTGCTTTCGCCTGATCCCGCGCAGGGCAGTCGAGCAAGCTCGACTCTACGAAGCATGGGCACCATCGACCTGTCCTACCGTGCGTTGTACGCACGACTGGCATCGCACCCACACCATTTTTCGCAGTAGTGGGCCTGCCTAGACTGCGCTCCCCACCTTCACGGAGCGCACGCCATGTCGCTTCACCTGCCGTGCGCTGCACGGATCGAGCCGCGCCGATGAGCGCGGTCACCTTGCCCAGCACGCCCGTCGCGCCCGTTCCCGCCGCCTTCGATCGCCGCATCGTGGTGGGCCTGTGCGGCGTACTGCTGGTCGTGCTGCTGTCGGGCTTCAACGAAAACGTCACCAAGGTCGCACTGGCCGACATCCGCGGTGCGATGGGTTTCAGCGTGGATGAAGGCAACTGGATCACCGGCATCTACAGCGCCATGTCGGTCAGCGCCATGGCGTTCGCACCGTGGTGCGCGGTGACCTTCTCGCTGCGCCGCTTCGGCCTGGTGATGATCGCGGCCTTCATGCTGCTGGGCGTGTTGTGCCCGCTGGCGCCGAACCTGCCAAGCTTCCTGCTGCTGCGCGCGCTGCAGGGCCTGGCCGGCGGTGCGCTGCCGCCGCTGCTGATGAGCGTGGCGCTGCGCTTCCTGCCGCCGGGCATCAAGCTGTACGGCCTGGCCGGCTATGCGCTCACCGCAACGTTCGGGCCCAGCATGGGCACGCCCCTGGCGGCGCTGTGGGTCGAGCATGCGGGGTGGCAGTTCGCGTTCTGGCAGATCGTGCCGTTCTGCGTGGCCGGCATGCTGATGGTGGGCTGGGGCCTGCCGCAGGACCCGCTGCGGCTGGAACGCTTTGCCCAGTTCAACGGCGTGGGCCTGGCCCTTGGGTTTCCGGCGCTGGTGATGCTGGTGCTGGGCCTGACCCAGGGCGCGCGCCTGGGCTGGTTCGATTCGCCGCTGATCATCGCGTTGCTGGGCGGCGGCGCGGGCCTGCTGGTGCTGTTCTTCATCAACGAATGGTTCCACCCGCTTCCGTTCTTCAAGCTGCAGTTGCTGGCCCATCGCAACCTCAGCTATGCGCTGGTGACCTGCATGGGCGTGCTGTTCGTGCTGCTGGCGGTCATCTCCATCCCGTCAAGCTTCCTAGCCAGCGTGCAGGGCTACCGTCCGCTGCAGACGGCACCGATGTTGCTGTGGGTGGCGCTGCCACAGGCGCTCGCATTGCCGCTGGTGGCCACCCTGATGAACCAGCGTGCGGTGGATTGCCGCTGGGTGCAGGCGGCCGGATTGCTGCTGCTGGCAGTGGCGTGCCTGCTGGGCGCGCAGCTGGACGTGCAATGGAACCGCGACAACTTCCTGTGGGTGCAGCTGCTGCAGGTGGTGGCGCAGCCGATGGCGGTGCTGCCGTTGCTGCTGCTGGCCACCACCGGCCTGGCGCCGCAGGACGGCCCGTATGCCTCGGCCTGGTTCAACACCGTCAAAGGCTTCTCTGCGGTGTTCGCCGGGGGCGTGCTCGATGCGGTCGGGCAGTCTCGCCGCCACCTCCATTCCACCGCCCTGGTCGACCACCTGGGCAACCAGCCGTGGTTGCCGGCCAGTGCCGATCTGCCCGCGCGCCTGCACGCCCAGGTGCAGGCACTGACCTCGGCGGACCTGTACTGGCTGGTCGCGCTGGTGGCCCTGGGCTGCCTGCCGCTGCTGCCGTGGGCCACCCGTGTCCATCCGCCACGTGCCGTGGCCTGACCCCCTTTCGCAAGGAACCCTCCATGACCGTCAACAAGACAACCCTCAACACCGGCCTGGCGCTGGGCGTGCTGGCCCTGGCCATCGGCGGCTGGCTGCTGCTGCGCGATGGCCGCTACCAGCGCACCGACAACGCCTATGTCAATGCGGATTTCACCGTGGTTGCGCCGAAAGTGGCCGGCTTTGTCAGCAGCGTCGAGGTGCAGGACAACCAGACAGTGAAGGCCGGCGACGTGCTGGCCCGCATCGATGACCGCGACTACCAAGTGGCACTGCAGGCCGCACGCGCCGACCTGGCCAATGCGCGTGCACAGCTGGCCAATGCGCAAGCGGCGCTCGCCCAGCAGGGCTCGCTGATCGAACAGGCGCGGGCCAGCGTGGATGTCAGTCAATCCGAACTGACCCTGGCCCGTGCCGACCAGCAGCGTTACCGCGCACTGGCCAGCGACGGCGCCGGTACGGTGCAGAACGCGCAGCAGGCGCAGTCGAAGCAGGCCGTGGCCCGTGCCCACCTGCAGCAGGGCCAGGCCGCGTTGAGCACCGCCCGCCAGCGCACCGACATCCTGGCCGCAGGCGTGCAGTCTGCGCAGGCGGCGGTACAGCGTGCCGAAGCGGCGCAGGCCCGTGCCGAGCTGGACCTTTCGCATACCGAGCTGAGGGCCCCGATCGATGGCGTGGTCGGTCGGCGTGCGGTACGCGTGGGTGCCTACCTGACCCCAGGCACTGCGGTGGCGGCGGTGGTGCCGCTGCAGCGTGCCTTCGTGGTCGCCAATTTCCAGGAAACGCAGATGACCCGCATGCGCGCGGGGCAGCCGGTGGAACTGACCGTGGATGTGTTTCCCGGTACCTCGCTGCGTGGCCACGTCGACAGCATCGCGCCCGCCACCGGAGTGACGTTCGCTGCGGTGGCACCGGAGAACGCTACCGGCAACTTCACCAAGGTGGTGCAGCGCATTCCGGTGAAGATCGTGCTGGAACCGGGCCAGCCGTTGCTGGACCAGCTGCGTGCCGGCATGTCGGTCGAAGCCCGCGTGGACCTGCAGGGCGGGGAGGGCGCATGAGCGTGCGCAAGGTGATGCAGGCTCTGGCCAGCGCGTCGCTGTGCGTGGCACTGGCGGCCTGCACGATGGGCCCGGATTTCGTACGCCCGCAGGCTGCGCTGCCGGCGCAGTGGCAGGGCGAGGCGGTGGCCAGCACGGCCATCGACGATGACGCGGCCTGGTGGGCAGGCTTCGATGATCCACTGTTGGGACAGCTGGCACAGCATGTGTTGCAGTCCAACCTGGATCTGCAGCTGGCCGCCAATCGCGTGCAGCAGAGCCGGGCGGCACGTGGCATCAGTGCGGCCGATCGCCTGCCGTCGGTGGCGGCCACTGCCAGCGGCGTGCGCGCGCGCAACAGCGAGGTGGGCCTGAGCGATCCTTCCGGCAACGGCGGGCGCGATGACTACGGCCTGTTCCAGGCCGGCATCGGCCTGAGCTGGGAACTGGATCTGTGGGGCCGCGTGCGCCGCCAGGTGGAGGCCGCCGACGCGCGGGTGCAGATGGCGGAAGAAGATTCACATGCGGTGCGCATCGCGCTGCTGGCTGAAACCGCACGCAGCTACCTGCAGCTGCGCGCGACTTCGCAGTTGCTGGCGATCACCGAGCACAACCTGGGTATTGCCGCCGACATCCAGCGGCTGACCGAAGCACGCCAGCGGCAAGGCGTCGCCACGACCCTGCAGGTGTCGAGCGCGGCCGCGCAGGTTGCCGCGCTGCAGGCGCGCATCGCCCCGCTGCGGCACCGCCAGTCGCAGCTGCGCAATGCACTGGCATTGCTGCTGGCCAAGCCGCCGCAGGCGCTGGATACCCAGCTGCAGGACGCGCGTGCCGACTGGCCGGCATTGCCTGCCGTTGCGGTGGGCCTGCCCAGTGAACTGGCCGAACGCCGCCCGGACATCCGCCGTGCCGAAGCGGCGTTGCATGCGGCCACGGCGAACATTGGCGTGGCCAAAGCCAGCTTCCTGCCGCGCATCACCTTGAACGGCGATGCCGGGTTCCAGGCAAAACAGCTTGATGACCTGGACGGATGGGATGCCCACCGCTTCAGCATCGGCCCGTCGATCAGCCTACCGATCTTCCAGGGCGGGCGGTTGCAGGCCAATCTGGCGCTCAGCCGCCTGCAGCAACAGCAATCGGCGCTGCAGTTCCAGCGCACGGTGCTGCAGGCCTGGCATGAAGTGGACGATGCCATCGATGGCTACGCCGCCGAACAGCAGCGCACCACGCAGCTGCAGGTGGCGGTGGCGCAGAGCGAAACCGCGCTGGGTGCCGCGCGCCGCCAGTACCAGGCCGGCGTGGTGGATATGCTGGATGTGTTGAGTACCCAGCGCATCGCGCTGGACAACCAGGCTGCGCTGGCCAACAGCCAGGCCGCGGCCGCCATCGCCCGGGTGGAGCTGTACCGCGCGCTGGGTGGTGGCTGGTAGCGCGTGGCCAGAGCCGGGCATGAACCCGGTAGTGGCCAACCTTGGTTGGCCGTCGTTTCCGATGAGTGCCAACCAAGGTTGGCACCTACCAGAGCGGTGCGCTGCTTACCGCACGTCGCGCAGTTCCCAATGGTGGCCGGCCAGCAGGCGCAGGCGCTGCTTGAACACATCGCTGTCGATGCGGGTGGTGGCCACCAGGTTGATGCGCAGGTCCTTCTGTTCGCCGGTCACCGTGGCGTCCGGGTCGGTCACGCCCCACTGCGGTTCCACCGCATCGGGATCCGGCTGCTTGGCCTTCCAGCGTTCGAACAGGGTGCCCGTGCGCAGCGCGTCCTGCAGTTCTTCGGCGAAACCGCCGGCGCTCTGCGAATGGAAGGACAGGTCGGGGTCGTTGCCGCGGGCCTTGGATGGGTCGGGCAGGCTGATGTGGTACTGCGCAGGCATGAGGGTTCTCCTTCAGAGGTGGCAAGGCTGGCACAGCAGCGGTGCAATGCGCGTGTAGGCGCGCCCCGTCAATCGAAGGCGTGCGGGCCGTCGGCAAAGCCCACCGTCACCGCGCCCTTGCCCACGTTCACCATGCCGGTCAGGCTCATCACCGCTTCGTACACGGCCACGCCGTGGGCGGCGCAGGTTTCCTTCAGCGCCGTATAGCCGGGCAGGGCACGCAGTTCGTCCAGTTCACCGCCGTAGCTCACGCATACCGTGGGGGTCATCAGGCCGGCACGGACGCGCTTGCCGACCACGCCGAACAGCTTCTGCACCGCATTGTCGAAGCCCTTGATCTTGGCCACCGGGCCGGTTTCGCCGCGGTACCCGTGCAGCACCGGCTTGATGTCCAGTGCGCTGCCCAGTGCGGCGCTGATCAGGCCCACGCTGCGGTCGCCCTTGTGCCGGGCGCGTGCGCGCATGTAGTACAGATCGCGGGTGACCATGTAGCCATGCACGTTGCCGGCCAGCGCTTCCAGCCGCTCGCGGATCTGCTGCACGCTGGCGCCGCTGTCGCGCAGGCGCACCGCTTCGATGGCGGTGACCGCCTGCGCGGCGAACAGGTTCTGGGTGTCCAGCACGCGCAGCGCGAAGGGCGAATTGAAGCCCGCCGCCTGCCGCACCGGCTTGTAGTCGTTGAGGATGGCGAAGCTGGCCTGCAGCGCGTTGTCGTGGATCGGGCTGCGGGTCTTGGTGATGGTCATGCAGAACACGTGGTCGTAATCGATCACCAGCTGCTGCAGGAACAGATCGCGGATCTGGTTCACGCTGAAGGGAATGGTTTCCGCTTCGGCCCCGTGTTCGGCCACGTGTGCGTGCAGGAAGCTGAGCGTGGCCTGCTCATCACGGTGGTCGGCCAGTACCGCTTCACCAATGCGAACGGTGATCGGCAGCAGCACGATGTTGTGCGCGGCAATGAAGTCCTGCGGCAGGTCGCAGGCCGAATCGACGACGATTCCGATGCGCATCCGGCTCCCCCTCCAGGGCGGTTGTAGGTTCGGAAAGTGTGAAAACTATCTCAAAACCGAGCCGGGCGCGCGAGGGAATTACGCCATGCCTGTTCAGCGATTGCGCTGTACCGCCACTGGAAGCGTTATCACGTGCTGCCATTCCGGTTGCTGCAGCAGGCCGGGGTCGGCCAGCACCGCGGCCATCATCGGGTGCGCGTCGTTGCCCCAGAACAGTTCGCCGTCGATGGACAGGGTCGGCACGCCGAACACGCCGGCGTCGATGGCCGCGTCGGTGTTGCGGCGCAGCTGTTCCTTGATGGCCGGGTCGGCCAGGGCGGCTTCCACGTCATCCACGCCCAGCCGCTGCGCTGGTTCGCGCAGGGCCTGGGCGCTGTCGGCGCTGTTGCCGTCGCGCCAGATCCAGTCGAACAGCACATCCACCGCCTGCGCACTGCCGCCGGCGGCCAGGCACAGGCGCAGCACGGCCAGCGGGTTGAACGGATGCCCCGGCGGGAAGCGCAGTGGTGTGCCTTCGGCCTGCGCGGTCCACAGCAGCTGGCGGTAGATGAAGCGGCGTTTGGCCGGAATCTCGGCCGGCCCCAGGTTGCCCAGGTGGTGCAGGATCGCGCCGAAGGCGATCGGCACCGGTTGGATGCGGGTGAACTGCGGCAACTGCTTCAGCTTCTGCCAATGCAGGTAGGAATAGGGCGAAACGAAGTCGAAGTACCAGCGCAGGGTGGCCATCGGTGTTATCTCGGTCGGTCAGGGCTGGGTGGCGCGCTGCAGGTACCGGTCACGCAGTTCGGTCTGGCGCGAGCGCATGGGCATGGTGCGGCCGCCCAGCCAGACCTGTTCGGCATAGTGGGCCACATCCAGCGGATCGCCTTCCCACAGCACCAGGTCGGCGCGCTTGCCCGGTTCGATGCTGCCGATCTGGTCGGCCACGCCCAGCACCTGCGCCGGCACCCGGGTCAGGCCGGCCAGGCCATCGGCCCAGGGCAGGCCGTTGGCCACTGCATTGCCGGCCAGCTGGCGCATCTTGCGCGCGTTGTGCGACGCGTCTTCGCGCTGGGCGAAGGCCACCGGCACGCCGGCCCGCTGCAGGCGCGCGGCGTTTTCCAGGCTGGCGCCGATCTGGTCGAAGGTGCTGGGCAGGTTGCCCAGCGCATCCACGAACACCGGCACCTGCGCAGCGGCCAGCTCCGGCGCCAGCTGCCAGGCTTCGGCGCCGCCGGCAATGGCGATCTTCACCTTCTCGCGCGCGGCCCAGCGCAGCAGCTGGCGGATGTCGGCGGCGCGGTCCACCTCCACCACGATGCGGCCCTGGCCCCCCAGGTAGCGGGCCAGCGTGCGCCGCCCGGCCGGGGTCAGCAGCGCATGCGGCGAATCGGCCGGAACCTGGCCGCGGGCCTCGTCCACCATCTGCTGCAGCAGCATCCACTGGGCGGCACGTGACTGCCCGGTCAGTTCCGCAGCCGCCGCCCCCAGGCGCAGGTACAAGGCACGTGGGCCGATCGGATCGGCGCTGCCGTCCAACCGCACCACGCCGCCCTGGCCGGCCACGAAGCCGCCGCCGGTATGCGCGCCCAGCGCGGTGAAGCCGATGCCATCCAGGCGTGCCACCGGCACCAGCACCGAGGCCGGGTTGTAGGCCAGGGTGACGTCGAATTCCGGGCGCAGCGGCTGCTCGCCGATCTTCAGCGTGCTGTCCACCGTGCTCGATTCACCGGACACTTCTTCAATGCCGATCTCGGTGATGCCACCGAACAGGGCCGGGGTCAGCGGGCGGCCATTGGCCTCCACCACCGTTACCCCGGCCGGTGCAACCAGACTCGGCCCGACCGCGCGGATCAGCCCGCCCTGTACCAGCACGTCGCTGTTCTGCAGGCTGCCGCGCGCGCCGGCGGTATGCACCGTGGCATTGCGCACCAGCAGGTCCTGCGCCGACGCCGAACCGGCCAGCAGCACCAGCAGCGCGGCGGTAGCGCCGGGCCATGTCCGGCGACGCTTGTTCAACATGCCCATCAGCGCACCTCCTGGCCAAGCTGGAAATCAGAACGTGGCGTGGCCTCGGGCACGCTGCGGTCATACAAGCGCCGCCCATCGATGAACACCTGTTCGGCCAGGGCATAGGAACTGAACGGATTGCCGTTCCACACCACCACGTCGGCCATCTTGCCGGCCTCCAGGGTGCCGGTCTGGCCCTCGATGCCCAGTGCCTTGGCCGCATTGGCGGTCATCCAGGTGATCGCCCGTTCGGGGGCGATCGCCGGCATCTGCGCGCGCCGCGCGGCGGCGATGACTTTGGCCGCTTCCTGGTTCAAGCGCTGGATGCCTTCGGGGGAATCGGAATGGACGATGGCGCAGCTGTTCTGCGGCCGGTCCACCAGCGCGATGTTCTCGGCAATGCCATCGAAGGCTTCCATCTTGAAGCCCCACCAGTCGGCCCACAGGGCGCCGCAGACGCCGTCGGCGGCCAGGCGGTCGGCCAGCTTGTAGGCTTCCACGCCGTGGTGGAAGGCCGCGACCTTGAAACCGAATTCCTTGGCCAGGTCGAGCATGGTGGCCATTTCGTCGGCGCGGTAACAGTGGATGTGCACGCGGATGTCGCCCTGGATCGCCCCGGCCAGGGTGTCCAGTTTCAGGTCGCGCTTGCCGCCGGCATCACCAGCGCTGTCGCCCTTGTCGCTGCCGAACCAGCCCTTGCGCTTGGCCGGCTTCGGGCTGTTCTTGGCGATGTAGTCGGCGGCATCGATGAAGGCGGCGCGGTAGCCGGCCACGTTGCCCATGCGGGTGCCGGGGGCCACGCCCTTGCCGCCGCCGTAGACGCGCTTGGGGTTTTCGCCGCAGGCCATCTTCAGCCCCCACGGCGCGCCGGGGAATTTCATCGCCTGGTAGGTGGTGGCGGGCACGTTCTTCAGCACCACGCCGCGCCCGCCCACCAGATTGGCCGAGCCGGGCAGCACCTGCATGCTGGTCACGCCACCGGCCAGCGCGGCTTGGAAGCCGGGGTCCTGCGGCCACACCGAATGCTCGGCCCAGACGTTGGCGGTGACCGGTGCGGTCATCTCGTTGCCATCGCTGTGCGCGCCCACGCCGGGGCTGGGGTAGACGCCCAGGTGCGAATGCACGTCGATCAGGCCGGGGGTGACCCACTTGCCCTGCGCATCGATGCGGGTGACGCCCGCATCGGCCTGCAGCTGCGGGCCGACCGCCACGATGCGGCCATCGCGCAGCAGCACGTCGGCATTGTCCAGGCGCTGGCCGGTGCCGGTCAGCACGGTGGCGTTGTGGATCAGCACCGGCGCGCCCGGCTGGGCCCGGTAGGTGCTGGGGTAGGGGTCGGCCACGAAGCGCGACGCACCCACGGCCGGCGCCGAAGTCAACGAAACCAGCGCCAGCCCCAGAGCGGCGCGCAACACCATCGATGCCATGCAGATTCCCCAAACCCCCACGTGAATCCAGCGACGCTATCTGTCGCCGGTGCCACTTGCCAAGTGACGTTGGGCAGGGGCCGAAAAGAGCGGGGTAGGAATTTCCCTATACAGAAATTGTGAATCAAGCATTAATTTTTTGTGATACCTGCCGCTACTACCCGGTGGGTTAGCGCGCGCTGATCCGCCGCGAGGGTGTTCTTTCCACTGCTCCATGACGGAGCTGCACCTGAAACATTCCATGGAATCAAGGACGTAACTGCAGATGACTGTCTCCCCGTCGTATCGTTCCACCGCTTCCCGCCGCTCCATCCTTCCCTCCCCCCTGGCCTCGGCCATCGTGGGCTCGCTGCTGATGGCCGCCGCCCTGCCGGCCCTGGCCCAGGACAGCAACGCCGACGCCCTGTTGCGTTACCAAGCCCAGCGCAGCCTGCAGGCCGCGTTTGCCGCCCCGGTCCTCACCGCTTCGCCGTCGCTGAAGATCATTGCCGCCGACGTTGAAGTCGATCCGGAACCCATCATGGGCAAGCCGGGTGATGCCGCCAGCTGGCGCACCACCGAATTCAACAGTGACTGGGGCCTGCAGGCGATCAACGCCGATGTGGCCTACGCACGCGGCCTGACCGGCGCCGGCATCCGCCTGGGCGTGTTCGACAGCGGCACCGGCCTGGACCACGACGAGTTCGCCGGCAAGGACCACCGCAGCATCCACCTGGCCGACGTGCTGGCCGATGGCAGCCTGTGCGCACGCGAAGTGCTGGATGGCCCGGATGCCTGCTTCGCCAGTGACGGTGACCAGGTGGCCGTGTCCTACCAAGTGCTGGATCCGGACTACGCCGCGCTGCTGGAACGCAACGGCTTCTACGAAGGCCTGAGCTACAACATCCACGGCACCCACGTGTCGGGCACCATCGCCGCCAACCGCGATGGCAACGGCACCCACGGCGTGGCCTTCGGCGCCGACCTGAGCGTGGCCCGCCTGTTCTCCAACAGCGCCACTTACCTGTCGGTGGTGAACATCGGCGGCAACCTGTACCTGGACGAGCAGACCATCGCCGCCATCCAGGCCGATGATTCGATCTACCCGCAGCTGTACGCGCAGATGAACGAACAGGGCGTGCGCGCGATCAACCACAGCTGGGGCCTGGCCAACGAGCCGACCACCGCTGAAGACCTGGACCTGTACCAGTCGCACCCGGT
This sequence comes from Stenotrophomonas sp. B1-1, assembly GCF_010894375.1. Lineage (NCBI taxonomy): Bacteria > Pseudomonadati > Pseudomonadota > Gammaproteobacteria > Lysobacterales > Lysobacteraceae > Stenotrophomonas > Stenotrophomonas sp. B1-1. Next base: position 256,041 of record NZ_JAAIUZ010000007.1, read on the forward strand.
GTTCGCCGCGAGTCTGGCCGCGATGGCCGAAGGTTCGCGCAGCAGCGGCCTGATCCAGGTCTGGGCCGCAGGCAACACCGATGCGCCCAACACCTCGCCGGAAGAAGCGCCGATCGCCGGCATGTATGCCTCGCTGCCGCGCGCCATCGCCGACATCGAGCCGTACTGGCTGGCCGTGGTCAACGTCAATGAAGACCTGGAGCTGAGCAACCGCTCGATGCGCTGCGGTCTGGCCGCGAACTGGTGCCTTGCCGCACCGGGTTCGAACATCAACTCGACCGTGTACGGTCCCGACTCGGTGATCGAAGGCGATTTCTACGACGACAACGGCAACCTGGTGGTGGACATCATCAGCCAGTCCCCGTCGTCCGATTACCAGGAACTGAGCGGCACCTCCATGGCCGCCCCGCACGTCACCGGCGCGCTGGGCCTGCTGTTCGAGCGCTTCCCGTACCTGGACAGCGCGCAGGTGCGCGACGTGCTGCTGACCACCGCCACCGACCTGGGCGCCGAAGGCGTGGACGATGTCTACGGCTGGGGCCTGATGAACCTGGCCGCGGCCGTCGAAGGCTACGGCTCGCTGCGCGTGGACACCGACGTGGTGATGAACCAGAAGGCCGGCGGCCTGAAGGTGTGGGAAGGCGATGCGTGGGATGACTGGACCAATGACATCGGCGGCCCCGGCAAGCTGACCAAGAGCGGCATCGGCTGGCTGCGCCTGAGCGGCGACAACAGCTTCAACGGTGCGGTGGTGCGCGAAGGCGTGCTGGAGCTGGACGGCGTGAACACGCTGACCAGTGCCGTGGACGTGACCGGCGGTACCTTCCTGCTCAACGGCACCCTGCAGAACACCGCGCTGAACAGCCTGGGCGGCAACAGCCGCATCACCACCACCGGCGTGCTGGACGGCTCGGACCTGACCGTCACCGGCGGCGTGGTGTCGTTCAACGGCGTGCAGACCGGCGGCAGCACCTTCGTCGGTGAAAAGGGCACGCTGAAGGGCGTGGGCCAGCTGGGTGACACCACCGTGGCCGGCATCATCGCCCCGGGCAACTCCATCGGTACGCTCACCATCAACGGTGACTACGTGCAGACCGCCACCGGCGTGTACCAGGCCGAAGTGGCCCCGGGCAGCCGCAGCGACCAGCTGCACGTGACCGGTACCGCCACCCTGGGCGGCACCCTGGTGGCGCTGCCGGAGCCGGGCATCTACTACCTGGGCGAGCAGTTCAACTTCATCCAGGCCGACGGCGGCGTGAACGGCCAGTTCGCCACCACCGATTTCAGCGCCTTCTCGCCCTTCATGCAGTTCAGCCTGGCCTACACCGCCGCTGGCGCGCGCATTGAAGTCACCCGCGGCAACGCGCTGGCCACCTCGGCCACCACTGGCAACCAGCTGGCCGTGGCCACCGTGGCCGACGGCCTGGCGGTCAACCAGGGCCTGCCGCGTCCGCTGACCATGCTGTTCCCGGAACAGGTGGGCAGTGCACTGGACAGCCTGAGCGGCGAACTGCACGCCGCCACCAGCGTGGCCCTGCTGGAAAGCAGCCGCTACGTGCGTGATGCCGCGCTGGCCCGCCGTGCCGGTGCCGCTGCACCGGGTGCCGAAGGCGGCGACGCCACCGGCGTGTGGGTGCAGGCCCTGGCCGGCAGCACCACCCTGGACGGCAACACCAACACCGCCCGCACCGAAGCCAACAGCAACGGCCTGCTGGTCGGTGCCGACCGCGAGTTCGGCGGCTGGCAGGTGGGCGTGCTGGCCGGTACCGGCCGCACCGACGTGAAGCAGGGCGAAGGCCGCCGTGCCAAGTCGAAGGTGGACAACACCCACTTCGGCGCCTACGCCAGCCACAACTGGGGCGGTTTCGGCCTGCGTGGTGGCCTGGCATGGAGCGAACACGAGGTGGACAGCACCCGTGAGCTGGCGTTCGCCGGCTACAGCGACACCCTGAGCGCCCGTTACGACGCGCGTACCCGCCAGGCCTTCATCGAAGCGGCCTACCGCTTCGGCGGCCGCGAGGCCGGCCTGGAGCCCTACCTGCAGGTGGCCCGCGTGGAAGTGGACACCAAGCACGTGAACGAGCGTGGCGGTGCCGCGGCCCTGCAGGGTTCGGTGGATGACGTGCGCACCACCCTGGCCACGGCCGGCGTGCGCTTCGACAAGGGCCTGAAGGCGTCGTTCCAGCAGGACAGCTGGCTGCACGTGCGCGGTGCGGTGGCCTACCGCCACGCCAGCGGCGACCGCAACCCGGCGGCCCGCCTGGGCTTTGCCAGCGGCGGCGACAGCTTCGTGGTCAACGGTGCCCCCATCGCCGACAGCGCGGTGGTGGCCGAACTGGGCCTGTCGGCCTGGCTGACCGCCAAGCAGCAGCTGGAACTGGGCTACAGCGGCCAGTTCGGCGACGAAAGCCGCGACCACGGTGCCAACCTGCGCTGGTCGGTGCGCTTCTAAGCCACCGGTTCCCGTAGGGAGATTAGAGGGGGGGCGGCCGCAGGGCCGCCCCCTTTCTTTGTGTGGCAGGGCAGGTGCAGCGTTGCCTACAATGGCCCCCCCTGCAGCACCGGACCGGGCATGAAGAGCAAACAGGAAATCGTCGACAACTGGCTGCCACGCTATACCGGCGTGCCGTTGGACCAGTTTGGCGAGCACATCCTGCTGACCAACTTCGGCGGCTACCTGCACACCTTTTCCGAACTGACCGGGGCGCCCATCGTCGGCCTGGACCGGCCCATGGCCAGTGCAACCATCGATGGCATCACCCTGATCAACTTCGGCATGGGCAGCCCGAACGCGGCCATCATCATGGACCTGCTGTCGGCGGTGATGCCCAAGGCGGTGCTGTTCCTGGGCAAGTGTGGCGGCCTGAAGCGCAAGAACGCGCTGGGCGACCTGGTGCTGCCGATCGCCGCCATCCGTGGCGAAGGCACCTCGGGCGACTACCTGCCGCCGGAAGTGCCGGCCTTGCCGGCCTTTGCCCTGCAGCGTGCGGTGTCCACCATGATCCGCGACCTGGGCCACGACTACTGGACCGGCACGGTGTACACCACCAACCGCCGGGTCTGGGAACACGACGAGGCCTTCAAGGAACGGCTGCGGGCCATGCGCTGCATGGCCATCGACATGGAAACGGCCACCGTGTTCGCCGCCGGCTTCGCCAACCACATTCCCAGCGGCGCCCTGCTGCTGGTGTCCGACCAGCCGATGATCCCGGACGGGGTGAAAACCGAGGCCTCCGATGCCAAGGTCAGCTCCCAGTTCGTGGAAAACCATATCCAGATCGGCATCGAGGCGCTTAAGCTTATCCGGCGCAACGGCAAGTCGGTCCGCCACCTGCGCTTTGACGAATGATTGATGACGGCCTGGCGCGGCGCGCGGGGCCCTGGGAGTAGGTGATGGACGTTGCCGCGCAAGTGGTGGAATTCTGGAGCGAGGCCGGCCCGGCCAAGTGGTTCGCGCGCGACGATGCGTTCGACGCGCGTTTCCGCGAACGCTTCCTGGACGAGCATTACGCCGCCGCGGCGCGTGGCCGCGAACACTGGCTGGGCAGTGCCGAAGGCGCGCTGGCGCTGATGCTGCTGCTGGACCAGTTCCCGCGCAACTGCTTCCGCGGTACCGCCCATTCCTATGCCACCGATGGCCTGGCCCGGCACTACGCCATGCGTGCCATCGAAGAAGGCCTGGACCTGCAGCTGGTGCCCAAGCTGCGCGCCTTCATCTACCTGCCGTTCGAACATTCCGAAGATCCGTTCGACCAGGATCGTTCGGTGGCCATGTTCGACGTGTTGGGCGACAAGGAATACCTGCAGTACGCCGAACTGCACCGCGACATCATCCGCCGCTTCGGCCGCTTCCCGCACCGCAACGCCGTGCTGGGGCGCATTCCCAGCCCGGAAGAGCTGGACTACCTGGCCGAAGGTGGCTTCGCGGGGTAGATACACGCCCTGCGTGGATGCAAAAAAAACGCCGGCGGATGCCGGCGTTTTCTGTGCTGGGGCCAGAGCCCTTTCCTGCGGAAAGGGGTCCGACCCCAACCGGGCAGGGTCAGATCCCTTTCCGCAGGAAAGGGCTCTGACCCCGTGCCGGCGCCGATCAGTACTTCGGCACGCCGTTGTCCACTTCGTCCGACCAGGCATCGATGCCGCCGGTCACGTTGAACACCTTGGTGAAGCCCAGGGTGCGGAACTGTTCGGCGGCCTGCGCACTGCGGCCACCGTGGTGGCACAGGAAGGCCAGCGCGGTGTCCTTGGGCAGGGCTTCCAGCTCGGCACGGCCGTTGCCATCGAAGCTCTTGAACGGCACGCCCACCGCGGCGATCGCGCGTTCGTCGGCCGGGCGCACGTCCACCAGGGTCACGTTGCCAGCGCGCACCAGATCGTCGGCGTCGCGCACGCTGATTTCCTGCACCGGCTTGGGCGCGTTCGGGTTGTCGATGGCCAGGCCCTTGCCGCGGATATCGTCCACCCAGTCGATGGTGATGCCGTCGGCGCGGCGCGCGCTGGACAGGTCGAACTGCACGCGCAGGCCGTTGGATTCGGCGGCGATGGCGCTGTCGTCATGCGGGGCCAGCTGGAAGTTCGGCTGGAAGCGTGCATCGATGGTCAGCTGCAGCGAGGCACCGGGCGCATCGGCCAGCGCGCCCTTCAGCATTTCCACTGCGGCCGGGGTGACGGTGATGCGCGGTGGTGTGCGGTCCGGTGCGGCCAGGCCCAGCACGCTGCTCAGTTCGCCGCTGGCGGCCATCTGCAGCACGATGTCGCTGCCGCCGACCAGTTCGCCGTCGATGTACAGCTGCGGGATGGTCGGCCAGTCGCCGTAGGCCTTGATGCCTTCACGGATCTCCTGGTCGGCCAGCACGTTCACGTGGGCAAAATCCACGCCCAGATCCTGCAGGGCGCCCACGGCCTTGGCCGAGAAACCGCACTGCGGCATGGACGGCTGGCCCTTCATGAACAGCACGACGCGGTTGGCGTTGAGGAGGGATTCGATGCGCGAACGCAGGGCGGGATCGAGGGACATGGCAGTCGTGGTCCGGGAAATTCGAATCGCTCATTCTACGCCCCATGGCATCATGGGGCATGACCAACGCAGGAACATTGCATCGCATCCCGTCCCGGCCCTGGCGCTGGCTGCCCTGGCTGGTGGCGTCGCAGCTGGCCGTGATCCTGCTGTGGTCGTGGGCCGGCTGGGTGTGGGGGTTGCCGTTGATGGTGGCCAGCCACGCGCTGTTCCTGGTGCCGGTGTTCCTGCCCAACAGCCGCTTCTACGCACCGGTGCTCGACCGCCTGCCGGCCACCGGCAACAGCGTCTGGTTGACCATCGACGATGGCCCCAGCGCCGAGACCCCGGCCGTGCTGGACCTGCTGGATCGCCACCAGGCCAAGGCCACGTTCTTCCTGGTGGGCGAACGCGCATTGGCGCATCCGGCCCTGGTGGCCGAGATCCTGCGCCGCGGCCACGACCTGGGCAACCACAGCCACACCCACCCGCAGACCCGCTTCTGGCGGCTGGGCCCGGCGGCGATGCGGGCCGAGATCGAGGCTTGCCACCATGCCCTGCAGGCGGTCGCCGGCCGGCCCATGCGCTGGTACCGCTCGGTGGTCGGCATGACCAACCCCTTCGTGGCCCCCGCGCTGAAGGCGCTGGGTCTGGTGCGGGTGGGCTGGAGCGCGCGCGGCTTCGACGGCGTGGGCTGCACCCCCGACGGCGTGCTGGCGCGCCTGCTGCCCGATCTGCAGCCCGGTGCCATCGTGCTGCTGCATGAAGGCGCCGCGCACGGGCACAACCTGGCCATCATCGAACGGGTGCTGCAGGTGTTGGACGAGCGTGGCCTGAAGGCCGAACTGCCGGCCGCATGACCGGTAGCGCCGGGCCATGCCCGGCGAGCGCAGCGGCCCGCAGGTAATCCGCCGGGCAGGGTCCGGCTAGCGCTGGGCCACCAGCAGCCAGCTGTTGAACGGTGTGCGCCCATGCAGCGGACGCACCTGGCCGACCTGCAGGCCGCAGTCGGCCAGGGTGGCGCGCAACTGCGCCGGGTCCGGGTAGTGTCGCGGGCGCGTGCCCATCCAGCCCACCAGCCAGGCCAGCCGGTCGGCCACCCGGGTGGTGCGGTCGCGGCGGTCGCCGGTGGCCAGTGGCGTGCGCAGCAGCAATCGCGCGCCGGGGGCCACGCGCGCGCTGGCGGCCTTCAGCAACGCCAGCTGCGGCTGCGCATCCAGATACTGCAGCACGTCCAGCAGCAGCACGTGGCCGTGTTGTGCCGGCAAGGGCGCCTGTACATCCAGACAATCGAACTGCACGTCGGCCAGGCCGGTGCCGGCGCGCTGCGCACGGGCGATCTTGGCGGCGTCCACATCCACGCCCAGATACGGTGCGCGGCGGCCACGCTGGCGCAGCACATGGGCGAACAGGCCCAGCCCGCAGCCCAGGTCCAGCAGCGGCTGGCCATCGTCGGGCAGGTGCTGCAGCACGCCGTCATAGAGCGGATCGCTGCCCAGCTTGCCGCGGGTGTAATAGTAATCGCGGCGGTTGCCCCAGGCCTGCGCAGGCCGGAAGGCTTCGGCAATCGCCCGTGCCTGCGCGGCATCGAGCGGTGAACAGTGCAGCGGTGTGCCGTTCCGTGGCGTGCCGTCCATGGGTTCAGCCGGCTCCGGCCAGCAGGCGCGTGGCCAACGGCAGCGCCCGCGCGCTCCACAGCGCATACATCGCCGCCGAAGGGTGCAGCCCGTCATCGGCAATCATCGCCGGGTCGTGGCCGTGCGCTCGGCTGATGTCGGTGATATCCACGAACGCCACGCCGTGGGCTTCGCTGATCGCGGCAGCGGCCGCATTGAAGGCATCGGTCTGCGCGGCTACCTGGGCCAGATCGCGGCCACTGCCGGCGCCGAACGGGGTGAAGCCCCAATCGGGGAAGGACAGCACCAGCACGCGCTCGGCGCGCCCGCCGGCAAAGCCGATCGCGCGCTGCAGAAGGGCCTGGAACTGCGCGCGGTACTCGTCCAGCGCACGGCCCCGGTACTGGTTGTTCACCCCGATCAGCAGGCTGACGAAGTCAAACAGACCCTGCGGCGCGGCCGCATCGATGCCCGCATCCAGTTCATCGGTGGTCCAGCCGGTGGTCGCGATGGTCTGCGGTTCGGCCAGTGCCACGCCCTCGGCCCGCAGCGCGGCGGCCAACTGGTGCGGCCAGCGGCCATCAACGTCCACCGCTTCGCCGATCGTGTACGAATCGCCCAGCGCCAGGTAACGCAGCGCCACGGCTCAGGCCACCGAACGGCGTGGCTTCAGCGGCACGACCTTGGTGGCGTCCTCGGCGCGGCGGGCCAGCACCCGGTCGATGCGTGCGAATACATCGCGCATCACCGAGGCTTCCGGCAGCAGGGTCACGCGGAAGTGGTGGCGGTAGGGCACGTTGAAGCTGGAGCCCGGTACCACCAGCACGCCTTCGTTGTTCATCAGGTCCAGGGCGAAGGTGTGGTCGTCGAAGCCCTTGGCGGCGGCGCCGACCACGGCCGGGAACGCGTACAGCGCGCCGGCCGGCGCAACCAGCGACAGGTGTTCGCTGGCCTCGCAGGCCTCGATCACCGCACGCCGGGTTTCATACAGACGACCGCCGGGGGCGCACAGCTCGGAAATGGTGTCCGGGCCGTTCACCGCCGCGTCGATCGCGTACTGGCCCGGCACGTTGGCACACAGGCGCAGCGCGCTGAGCAGGTCCAGCGCGGCGCGGAAATCGCCCAGGCGCGCATCGTCGCCGCTCAGGTGGGCCCAGCCCACGCGCCAGCCACAGGCACGGTGCACCTTGCTCAGACCGCTGAAGGTCAGGCAGGGGTGATCGCCGGCCAGCGGCGCGACCGGCTGGAACACCGCATCGTCGTACAGGATCTGGTCGTAGATCTCATCGACCAGCAGCAGCAGGTTGTGGCGGCGCGCGATCTCGACCACGCGCTCCAGCAGTTCGCGCGGGTAGCTGGCGCCGCTGGGGTTGTTCGGGTTGATCAGCACGATGGCGCGGGTGCGCGAGGACACCAGCGTCTCGATCTCGGTCGGGTCGGGCTGGAAGCCGTTTTCCGGCGCGCAGCGGTAGTACACCGGGCGGCCGTCGTTGAGGATGGCCGCGGCCGACCACAGCGGGTAGTCCGGCGAGGGCACCAGCACTTCATCACCCGGGTTCAACAGTGCGCGCAGCGACAGGTCGATCAGTTCGCTGACGCCGTTGCCGACGAACACGCGGTCCGGATGCGCATCGGGCGCACCGCGGCGCGCATACGCGGCGGCAATGGCTTCGCGCGCGACCGGCAGGCCCTGCTGGTGGGTGTAGGGGTCGGTACGGCCCATGTCATCGGCAATCGCGCGCTGCAGGTGCTCGGGCGCACGGAAACCAAAGTTGCCGGGGTTGCCGATGTTCAGCTTGATCAGCTTGCGGCCCTGCGCTTCCAGCTCCCGCGCTCGCCGGGCCAGTTCTCCGCGGATTTCGTAGCGCACTTCGGAAAGGCGCTCGCGGATGGCCAAGGGCTTGGGCGAGGGGGTGGACATGGGGGCTGGGCCGTCGTAAGGCATGGGGCTTCCATCCTACCGGAATTGGTGCAGCGCATGGCAAGGGTGCAGGCCCCGCCGTTGCTGGGCTGGCCGGGTAGAATGGCGGCGATGACCCAGACCCCCGATTTCACCGCCCTGCAGACCATCGGCTGGCCTTGGCCGGGCCCGCCGCAGCAGGCCGACTGGCAGGCCGCCATGGCCGCGCACCCGCAGGCCCGCCCGGCGCGGGTGATCGAACAGCATCGCACCCACTACGTGGTGGCCGATGGCCCGGACGCGTCGATCAAGGCCGAATCGCTGCCGGAATGGCAGCGCCCGCGTTTCCCCAGCCATGAACGACCGGCGGTCGGTGACTGGGTGCTGCTGGACGGCATCCGCATCGTCGCCCTGCTGCCGCGGCGTACCGCGATCAAGCGCGGTGCCGCCGGTGAGCATTACCACCAGCAGGTGATCGCGGCCAACATCGATACGGTGTTCATCGTCTGTGGGCTGGATGCCGACTTCAATCCGCGCCGCATCGAACGCTACCTGCTGCTGGTCGGTGGCGGTGGTGCCGAACCGGTGGTGGTGCTGACCAAGGCCGACCAGACCGAATACAGCGAAGATGCGCTGGCGGTGCTGGAAGAACTGGAAATGCAGGGCATTGCCCTGCACGCGATCAATGGCCTGGATGCCGACAGCGTGGCCGTGCTGCAGCCGTGGCTGGGGCCGGGCCGCACGGTGGTGCTGGTGGGATCGTCGGGGGCGGGCAAATCCACCCTGACCAACACCCTGCTGGGCGAGCAGCGCATGAAGACCAATGCGGTGCGCGCCAACGATTCGCGCGGCCGCCACACCACCACCCACCGCGCGCTGATGCCGCTGCCGACCGGCGCCTGCCTGATCGATACGCCCGGCATGCGCGAGCTGAAGCCGACCGGCGAAGAGACGCTGTCCGAGGGGGGCTTTGCCGATATCGAAGCGCTGGCCGAACAGTGCCGCTTCAATGACTGCAAGCACCAGCAGGAACCGGGCTGTGCAGTGCGCGCGGCGATCGATGCCGGCGAAATTGAAGAAAGCCGCCTGCTGAACTACTTCAAGTTGAAGGAAGAAGTCGCCGCGGCCGCAGCGAAGCTGGCCGTACGCCAGGCCGAGACCGCGCAGGAACGCGGCGGAAAGAAGGGCAGGGGCCAGCAGTTCCGCCCGGCCAGCAAACCGCGCCGGCGCTGATCGCGCGCGGCGGGGTCGGATCCCATTGCACCGCAACGGGCTCTTACCCCTGCAATGAACTGCAACGGCCTGCTCCTGGTGGATGCAAACTGCCGACTCCTGGTAGGTGCCAACCTTGGTTGGCACGAATGTTTCCGCAGCCCGCCTTCGGCGCGTGCCAACCAAGGTTGGCACCTACCGGGGGTCCGCCTCTGCCTGCTCTTGGTTGGCACGAATCTGTTCGTAGCCCTCGGTCGGCGCGTGCCAACCAAGGTTGGCACCTACCAAAGCAAGGGCAGGGCGCTATAGTCCGCCCATGGAACCCACCACAATGCTGGACCCCGATGTGGCCCACCATGCCGCGCTCGATGCGCGCCTGGTCGAGGCTGTCGGCGGCATCCGCCTGCTGGGGCTCACCAGTTGGCCGGCCACCGTGCAGGCGCCGTTCCTGGCCAGCGTGGCACGCGGCCAACCGGTGCTGCCGCAGGTTGATTACCCACGGCTGGATTTCAGCGAAGAACGCCGCGCACTGGATGCCATCAGCCGCGCGTGCGACGAAAGCCATCCGTTGGGGCACTACGTGCGGCAGTCCGCGCAGAGCTGGGACCTGGCCGCGCAGCTGCTGGAAGGATTGGGCACCTCCACCGTTGACCGCTGTTCGGTGCAGTTGTTCGGCGCACCCGAGCAGCCGTTGCCGGGCAACGGCCCCAGCACGCGCGATGCAGCGCGGCACTTCATCCAGATCGCCGCGGAACTGGACCACGAACTGCTGGCCCCGGAAGAACAGGTGCCCGTGTCGGCCATCGCGCTGCAGCTGCAGTTGCAGAACGATCTGGACGCCTTCTTCGAATCACGCATCATCCAGGTGCAACTGGACCCGGATCTGGTGTCTAAGGCCGCAGCTGGTCCGACCCGCATCCGCCTGCGCACCACCGCGCGCTTCAGTGCCTACGACCGCGCGCAGCTGTTCCACCACGAAGCGCTGGTGCATTCGCTCACCGCCTTGAACGGGCGCGAGCAGCCGGTGCTGCCCAGCCTGGGACTGTCCTCGCCACGGGTGACCGCTACCCAGGAAGGCCTGGCCACGTTTGCCGAACAGATCACCGGCAGCATCGATATCGAACGATTGAAGCGCATCAGCCTGCGCACCGAGGCCATTGCAATGGCACGCGAGGGCGCCGATTTCATCGAGGTCTACCGCTACTTCTGCGATGCCGGGCAGAACCCGGAAGAAAGTTTCGCCTCGGCCCAGCGCGTGTTCCGCGGCGTACCGCCCAGCGGCGGCCTGGCCTTCACCAAGGACACCGTGTATCTGCGCGGCCTGGTGTCGGTGCACACCTTCTTCCGCCACATGCTGGCTCAGGATCGCCTGCAGGTCTGCCGCTGGTTGTTCGCCGGCAAGATGAGCCTGACCGACGCCATCGCCTTCGCACCACTGTTTGAAGCCGGCGTACTGAAGCCCCCGCGCTGGCTGCCGCACTGGGTCAGCCGCGCCAACGGCCTGGCCGGCATGCTGGCGTTCTCGCTGTTCGCCAACCGCATCCGCATGGACCAGCTGGCGCCGGAGTAAATGGCGTACGACAGCAGTAGATCCACGCCATGCGTGGATGAACCCGTCAAACATCGATAAACAAAATGGGGTCAGAGCCCGTTGCCACACAACGGGATCCGACCCCGTGCCGTTCCAACAGCTCGCGGCCAACTGTCGAAGGCGGGGTGGGTCCGGTTGCGGGGGCGTGAGCCGCATGGATGCGGCGACCGAGCCTGCATGGACGTATTCACGGCGTCCCCCGCAACCGGACCCACCCCGCCCTCCCACCGAATGCACGCTTTTGACGTTGCAGTGAGCAGGTGCAGGGCGGCAGCCCTGCCGACACACCCACACCCACACCCACAAACGAGACGCGCGTCACCGCCCGCAGCACGCGCGCCGCTTCGTAAACAACCTTTCATCTTCCATTCGCATAGTGGCGGCGCGCCGCGCGCAGACGCGCCGGTCTTCCCCCATGCAATGGACTCACATGCAGACCCGATACCTGACGATTGCCGTGGCGATCGCCCTCTCCGCCGCCGCCAGCACCCATGCCGCCGAAACTGCCGACGCCAGCACCGATGCCGCGCTGAGCGCGCAGACGCTGGATACCGTTTCCGTGATCGGCCAGGGCGAAACCCGCCAGGTGCAGCGCATCACCGCCGTCGACAAGCAGGTGCTGCCGCCGGGCACCAGCGGCCAGAAGATCCTCGACCGCCTGCCGGGCGTATCGGTGCAATCCAACGATGCGTTCGGCGCCAATGAAGAATCGCAGACCATCAGCCTGCGCGGCTTTGACAAGAGCCGCCTGGGCTACACGCTCGATGGCATTCCACTGGGCGACAACAGCTACGGCAACTACAACGGCCTGAGCATCGCCCGCGCGATCATTGCCGAAAACCTGGCCGGCGCTGAACTGTCGCAGGGCATCGGCTCGCTGGGCGTGGCCTCCACCAGCAACCTGGGCGGCACCATCCAGTACTTCTCGATGGACCCGTCCACCGAATTCGGTGGGCGCGCCAGCATCACCGTGGGTGATGACAACCAGCGCCGCGGCTACCTGCGCGTGGATACCGGCGATATCAACGGCTTCTCGGCCTACGTGTCCGGCGTGCACCAGGACCAGGACATGTGGGCCGCGCCGTACCAGAACCAGACCACCCGCCAGTTCAATGCCAAAGCCGTATGGAACGTGGGCGACCATCGCTTCGGTGCGTTCGTGGCGACCTCGCGCGCCAGCCAGGCCAACTATGCCTACCTGTCCAAGGACATGCTGGCGCGTGGCCTGGGCTGGGACTGGAACATCTACGCACCGGACTGGGACCGTGCTGTCGCCGCAGCCTATTGCGCGCCGGGCACTCGAGATCCGGCCAAGTGCGCTTTCAGTGGTGGCGTCAACAGCATCGACGATGCCTACTACCAGAGCCGCGCGCTGCGCGATGACAATCTGTACTCGGTCGATGCCGATCTTCGCCTGGGCGAGCAGGGCCGCCTGAAGCTGATGGCCTACCACCACGACAACCGTGGCCAGGGCCACTGGTGGGCGCCGGGCCAGCCGTCGTACCCGGGCACCGACCGCATGCTGCCGATCTCGATCCGCAGCACCAACTACACCATCAACCGCGATGGCCTGACCGCCGCGCTGTCGTGGACGGTGGGCATCCACGAGCTGGAAGCCGGCCTGTGGTACGAGCAGAACGACCATAACGTGTCGCGCAATTTCTACTACATCAGCGGGCCGTTCCTGGACGATCTGTACCTGCAGAACCCCGACCGCCTGCTGTTCAACCAGGATTTCGATATCCGCACGCAGCAGTTCTACGTGCAGGACCGCATGCGCTTCCTCGACCAGCGCCTGACCGTGGACGTGGGCCTGAAGAGCCCGAACACCCGCATGCGCGCCACCGCCAAGGGCGGCGTGGAAACCAGCATCGCCTCCGGCACGCTCACCGCCAAGGAATCGGTGCTGCCGCAGCTGGGCGTGGGCTTCAAGCTCAACGCCAACAACGAGCTGTTCGCTTCGTACGCGGAAAACATCGCCGCGTTCGTGGGCGGTGGCAGCGGCGGCCCGCTGCAGGTGTCGCCGGAATCGTTCGCGGCCAGCGCCGGCCTGGAGCCGGAAAAGTCCAAGAGTCTGGAAGCCGGCTTCCGTACGTTCGGTGAGAAGTACCAGGCCTCCATCGCCGCCTACAACGTGAAGTTCGACAACCGCCTGCTGTCGTTGAATCCGTGCTCGAGCATCGAAGTCGGCACGCGCCCCGAGTGCGTGACGCGCTTCATCAACGTCGGTTCGGTGAAGAGCCATGGTGCCGAGCTGACCTTCATCCTCAAGCCCATCGATGGCCTGCAGTGGTACAACGCGCTGTCCTGGAACAAGACCACCTACGAGGATGACTACACCTCCGGCGGTGCGATCGTGCCGGTGGCCGGCAAGATCACCGTGGACACGCCGCAGCGCATGGCGTCCAGCGAGATCAGCTGGAACCGCGATGGCTTCTTCGCCAGCCTGCGCGCCAAGTACACCGGCAAGCGCTACTACACCTACACCAACGACCAGTCGGTGCCGGGCGTGACCACCTTCGATGCCGGCGCCGGCTATGACTTCGGCCCGGGGCTGGGCCTGCGCAACGTGCGTGTTTCGTTGAACGCCACCAACCTGACCAACAAGCGCTACGCCGGCCAGTTGAGTTCGTTCGCACCCACCGACCCGAACGGCACGCGCTACGCGATCCACGCCAGCGCACCGCGCCAGGTGTTCATGACCGTCGCCGCCGAGTTCTGATGCGATGGGGTCAGAGCCCTTTCGCGCGCGAAAGGGATCTGACCCCGATTCGGGGCACGGCCGGGGTCGGATCCCTTTCGCCTGCGAAAGGCTCTGACCCCGGTGCAAGGGACCGCTAGACTGCACGGGCACTGAGCAACGGACACCCCACGTGACCCCCGACGAGTACCACACGGCCTGCAGTCGCCTGCTGCAGGACTACCTGCGCACCGCCTCGCCCGAACAGCGCCACATCTATGTTGCACGGCGCAACTACGATGACAGCCCCGACGTGCTGGCCTGGCTGGCAGAGCAACGCGATCTGGACCGTGCCACGGCACTGCTGATGCACGCATCGCTGGGCGCAGGCCGGTTCGTCCAGTACGCAGACGCCAGCGAGGTGCCTGGCCACGAGCAGGCGGCGTACGCGCTGGTCCGTCGCATCGAGCAGCGGTGCCTCGATGGCTTCTACGCCGACCATGGGCTGGACTTCGATCCGTTTGCCGAGGCGGTCGATGATGCGTACGACGATGGCCTGCCGTTCCTTATCGCGCAGCAGTTGCACGATCTGGCCGCGGCGTTTGAACCCGAACGCGGCCCGGCACTCGGTGATGCCACCGCAGGTGATGTCGATATCTGGGCGGAGGTCGTGCCCCCAGCACTCTCACCCGTAGCAACCGCGTCGGATCCGGGCTGGCCGCTGCTCGTCTCGTTCCTCCAGCAGGCCACGCCGCAGCAGCGCCATCAGCTGATGCTGTTCGCCGACACCCACACCCTGTCCGATGCGCTGCAATGGCTGCTTGAACAGCCGTCGTTGGCCGCATCCAGCGCACTGGCGCTGTACTGGAACCTGGGGGCGTCCTGGTACGTGCCGTTTGCCACGGTCGACGATGTGCCTGCATCGCACCGCCACACCGCCGCGGTGCTGCGTGGCATCGAACAACGGCTGGCCGAGGGCGGCTACGCTGACCAGGGCCTGGGCTTCGACCTGGCGCAGAACCGGCCGCGCTTCCCGGCCCGTTGGCCCGGCCGGCCGGTGCTGCGCGCGATTCCCGAGGCGATGTGGTTGCCGCGCGACGGCCAGATCGTGGAGGAGTCCGACGAGGTGGATTTCATCTCCGGCCTGCCGGAGGAGGTGGCTGGCGCACTCGCGCAGTCGCGCGGATAGACCGCGGAGCGCATCGGGGTCAGAGCCCTTTCGCATGCGAAAGGGCTCTGACCCCAGGGGCGACCGAGCATCCACGCATGGCGTGGATCTACTGCAACGCGTGGGGGTCAGCCCATGTATAACCCACCATTGACCGCGTAATCGGCGCCGGTCACGTACGAAGCCTCGTCCGATGCCAGCCAGCCCACCAGCCCGGCCACTTCCTCCGGGCGGCCCAGGCGGCGTACCGGCACCGAGGCGGCCAGCCGGTCCAGTACATCCGGCGGGAAACTGCTGATCGCCTGGCTGGCGATGTAGCCGGGCGACAAGGTGTTCACAGTGACCCCGCGCGAGGCCACTTCGGCGGCCAACGCCCGGCTGAAACCGTGCATGGCGGCCTTGGCCGTGGCGTAGTTCACCTGGCCGATCTGCCCCTTGTGCGCGCTGACCGAACCGATGTTGATGATGCGGCCCCAGCCGCGCGTGGCCATGCCATCGACCACCTGCTTGGTCAGGTTGAACAGCGCGTTGAGGTTGGAGGCGATCACCGCGTTCCAGTCCTCTACGGTCATCTGCCGGAACAGCAGGTCGCGGCTGCCGCCGGAATTGTTCACCAGCACATCGACCTCGCCCACTTCGGCGCGCACCTTGGCAAACGCAGCGCTGGTGGAGGCCCAATCGGTGGCGTTGCCTTCCGATGCGATGAAATCAAAGCCCTGTTCGCGCTGTTCGCGCAGCCAGTTGGCCTTGCGCGGCGAGTTCGGTGCGCAACCGGCCACCACGGTGTGGCCGGAACGGGCCAGGCCCTGGCAGATGGCAGTACCCACGCTGCCCATGCCGCTGGTGACATATGCAATTCGAAGCGTCATTGCAGAAAACTCCCTGGTACGTGGATCAGGCGGCGAGGGGATACAGGGCAAACAGCAGGCCACCGGCCATCAACAGCAGCGAGATGGCGATCGCCCACTTCAGCGTGAACTTCTGGTGGTCGGCGAATTCAACCTTGGCCAGGCCCACCAGCAGGTAGGTGGACGGCACCAGCGGACTGAGCAGGTGCACCGGCTGCCCGGCCAGCGACGCGCGGGCCATTTCCACCGGGGTGATGCCGTAGTTGCCGGCGGCCTCGGACAGGATCGGCAGCACGCCGAAGTAGAAGGCGTCGTTGGACATGAAGAAGGTGAACGGCATCGAGGCCAGCGCGGTAATCACCGCCAGGTACGGGCCCCAGGCATCGGGAATGATCGCCAGGAAGCTGTGCGACATCGCCTCGACCATGCCGGTGTTGTTCAGGATGCCGGTGAAGATGCCCGCGGCGAAGATCAGCGATACCACCGACAGCACGTTGCCGGCATGGTTGACCACGCGGCGGCGCTGCTCGGCCAGGTTCGGGTAGTTGATGACCAGGGCAATGGCGAAGCCGACCATGAACAGCACCGGCATCGGCAGCACGCCGATGATCAGCGCGGTCATCAGCGCCAGGGTCAGGGCCAGGTTCACCCACAGCAGCTTCGGTCGCTTGATGTCCTCGGCGTCTTCCACCGACGGCAGTGCCGTGTTGTCGTCCGACACCGTGCTGTCCATCCAGCTGCCACCCTGCGGCAGGGTGACCACGCCCAGGCGACGGCGTTCCTTCATGCCCAGGTACCAGGCCAGCACCAGCACACCGGCGCAGGCGATCACCATCGACGGAATGAGCGGCACGAACACATCGGCCGGGTCCACGTGCAGCGCGGTGGCGGCACGTGCGGTGGGCCCGCCCCATGGGGTCAGGTTCATCACGCCGCCGGCCAGGATGGTCACGCAGGTCATGTTCAGCGCGCTCATGCCCAGGCGCTGGTACAGCGGCAGCATGGCCGACACGGTGATCATGTAGGTGGTCGAGCCATCGCCATCGAGCGAGATCAGCATGGCCAGCACCGCAGTGCCAAGCACGATCTTCATCGGATCGCCCTTCACGAAGCGCAGGATCACCCGCACCAGCGGATCGAACAGGCCCGCATCGATCATCACCCCGAAGTACAGGATGGCGAACATCAGCATCACGCCGGTGGGTGCGATCTTCTTGATGCCTTCCAGCATCATTTCGTCGATGTTGGCACCGAAGCCGCCCAGCAGGGCGAAGATGATCGGAATGGTGATCAGGGCGACCAGCGGCGACAGTCGTTTGCTCATGATCAAGTACATGAACGTAATGACCATGCCAAAGCCGAGGATGCTCAGCATCATCTGCGGACTCCTAGTGAAGACAGGACGTGGGGAAGGGGAGGGGAAGGGGGAGGCTTAGAAGTCGAACTGCAGGCGGCCGGTGACCGCGCGCGTGCGGTCCACCGTGACGCCGGCCAGGCGGTCGCGGTTGCGGCTCTCGATCACGTTCAACATGAAGCGCAGGTTGTCGCGCAGGTACCAGTTACCGCCCAGCGTCCAGGCTTCGGTGCTGCCGCGGCGCAGGTCCGGCGCGCCATCCAGGTGCTGTGCGCCCCACATCTGGTCGTAGCGCAGCGCCACTTCGAAGGCGCCGGCCTTGTGGCGGATGTCCTTCACGCGGGCGAAGCGGCCGGTCTTGCGGTCGTAGGCACGGCTTTCGCCGGTCACGAACCAGCTCAGCATGCCGTAGGCCGCCATCACGTCGCCGCGCTGCGCACCGTCATCGAACGTGGCGCCACTGAATTCGCCCTGCCAGGACAGCGGGCCGCGCACCTGCGCGTATTCCAGCGACCACTTGTTGACGTCGGTATCGCGGCCGGCGGAGAAGTCGACCAGGGTCAGGCGGCTTTCATCGGACAGGTGGCCGGCCGGGCGCGGGCGGATCTTCAGCCCAGGGGCACCGCTTGCGCCAGGGTTGTCGTAGGCCTCGCGGGCCAGCGACAGGCCCAGGTGCAGCACGTCGCCATCGCGGGGGGCCGGGGCCCAGGTCACGCGACCACCGGCGGCGCGGCCCTTCACCTGCCAGGCGTCGATGCTTTCCAGGCTGTAGACGCTGGCCGCCCAGGTGAAATCGCCCGGATTGGCCTGCCAGGACGCGCCCAGGCGGTACAGCGGCGCCAGCGTGGTGCCGGCGTTGCCACGCTCCAGGAAGCTGCCGTAGTTGGAACCGGTGCGGTCGTCCAGCGAGAAGTACTGCTTGAACTGGCCCACGGTCAGGCGGCCGGCGCTGCCGAAGCCGCGGCTCAGGTAGACGTCCTTGGCCTCCACGCGGTCGCCGGAAAAGTCCGCTTCCATCTTGTAATCGACCACGAAGAACTTGCCCGACACATCCAGCCAAGCGCGGCGTACTTCGGTGTCGTCCTTGTTCGGGGTGCCGCGGTCGTCGTTGTCGAACGTGGCGAAATCCAGGTGCAGGCGGCCGCCGACGGTGGCGGTGACCGGCCGGTCGTCCTCAGCAAAGGCCGGCGCGGCCAGCGCAGCCAGGGCCATCATGGCGGCGGGGCGCTGCCAGGCAAACTTCAATTCCACAAACCCTCCCAGGTGCGCGCCAGGCGCGCGGCAATCGTGGGCACCGGATGGTGCGCGGCCGCAGTCTGGGTTGCGGTAGCTGTCATCGTCCTGTCAGCGGTTTGTGCGGTGCAGCGTAAACGCGGCCGCCGCGCCCCCGGTAGCGCCGGGCCATGCCCGGCGGAATGCACCCGCCACACGCCATCGCGCCGCACGCGGTAGCATTCGCTTCCCCCCCGCGTCCCTCTGTTCCCGCCGATGCGCCTGCTGCTGGTCGAAGACAACCCGGACCTGGCCGATGCCATCATCCGCCGCATGCGTCGCAGTGGGCATGCCGTGGACTGGCAGGCCGACGGCCTGGCCGCCGCCAGCGTGCTGCGCTACCAGAGCTTCGATCTGGTGGTGCTGGATATCGGCCTGCCCAAGCTGGATGGCCTGCGTGTGCTGGCCGGCATGCGCGAACGCGGCGACAGCACCCCGGTGCTGATGCTGACCGCGCGCGATGGCATCGAAGACCGCGTACAGGCGCTCGACGTGGGCGCCGACGACTACCTGGGCAAACCCTTCGATTTCCGCGAATTCGAAGCGCGTTGCCGCGTGCTGCTGCGCCGCGCGCGCGGCCAGGCCAGCGAAGTGGTGCAGGTGGGCGGCTTCCAGTTCGACAACGCCGCTCATCGCGTCACCCTGGACGGGGAACCGATCGAACTGCCCAATCGCGAATACCGCCTGCTGGAAATCCTGGTGGGCCGCATGGGCCAGGTGGTGGGCAAGGACGAGATCGGCAACGGCCTGTTCGGCTTCGACGACGAGGCCGGCCCGAACGCCATCGAGCTCTACGTGGGGCGCCTGCGCAGGAAGCTGGCCGACGCACCGGTGCGCATCACCACCGTGCGCGGCGTGGGCTATCTGCTGGAACCCACCGACGGCGGCAATGACGGCGATGGCTGAGCGGCGCGCCACGGCGCCGGGTTCCCTGCGGCGCACCCTGCTGCTGTACCTGGGCGGATTGCTGGCGGTGTTCGCGGTGGCGCTGTTGTTCGCCGCACGTGATTACGGCCAGCGCGCCGCCAACCGTTCCTACGATCACCTGCTGGTGTCCTCGGCGCTGTCGATTGCCGATTCGGTGGCGCTGGTCGATGGCCAATGGCAGGTGGACCTGCCCTATGCCGCGCTGGACCTGCTGTCGATGGCCGCCGAAGACCGCGTGTTCTACCGGCTGACCGACAGCCGCGGCAACCTGATCACCGGCTACGGTGACCTGCCCGCGCCGCCGCGCCGCCCGGGCCTGCAGCCGCAGTTGTTCGACGCCGCCTACAGCGGCGAGACCGTGCGCTTCGTGGTGGTCAGCCGCAGTTTCGCGGCGGCGTCTGCGCAGGGCGATGTGCAGGTGCAGGTGGGCCAGACCCGGCGTGCGCGCGAAGCGCTGGCGCAGGACATGGTCAACCGCGCCCTGCTGGCCATCGGCGTGTTGTCCGGCCTGCTGCTGGCCCTGGTGGCCTTCGGCGTGCACCGTGCGTTCCGGCCGCTGGTGCGTGTGGAACGCGAGCTGTCGCGGCGCGAGCCGTCCGACCTGAAGCCGCTGGATGCGCGCGTACCGCGCGAAATGGACCAGATGGTCGCTGCCCTGAACCGCTTCATGGAGCGCCTGTCCAGCAGCAACGAAACGCTGCGCGCGTTCATGGCCGAGGCCGCGCACCAGATGCGCACCCCGCTGGCGGCGCTGCGCGCGCAGGCACAATTGGCGCTGGACGACGACGATCCGCAGGACATGCGCCGCAGCCTGCTTGCGATCGAACGCAATGCCACCCACATGAGCCGCCTGCTGAACCAGCTGCTGAGCGACGCCAGCGTGATCCATCGCTCGCACCTGCAGCGCTTTGCGGCCGTGGACCTGGCCGAGACCGTGCACCAGGCCCTGCACGAAGCGCTTCCGCAAGCCGGGCCGGCGCCACGCGTGCAGTTGGCCATGACCGCCGAACCGGTGCAGGTACAGGGCGATGCACTGCTGCTGCGCGAGGCCATCAAGAACCTGGTCGACAACGCGTTGAAGTACGGTGGTGACGGCGCGCTGCAGATCGCGCTGACCGTGGAAGGCGGGCAGGCCGTGCTGACCATTGCCGACCATGGTCCCGGCATCGCCGCAGCCGATGCCGGACGCGTGTTCGAACGCTTTGCGCGTGGCGAGGGCGCGGCGGCCGGCGGCGCCGGCCTGGGCCTGGCCATCGTCAAGCGCGTGGTGGACAGCCACAACGGCCACATCGACCTCAGCAACCGCCCCCAGGGCGGCCTGGTGGCCACCATCCGCCTGCCCCGGAGTACCGCATGATCCGCCTGTTCGCCGCCGCGCTGGCGCTGTTGTTGGCTACCCCCGTACTGGCTGCGCCCGGCGATGTACGGCGCTTTCCCGCGCAGGGCGCGGCGACCGCGCAGCTGCGCATCCACGGCACCACCGATATCGAAGTGTTTGCCGAGGTCATCGCCGATTACCAGCGTCTGCACCCCGGTACCACGGTGGTCTACGAAGACATCATCACCCAGGACCTGTACGCGCGTTACCTGCACGACCGCAGCGGCCCGGATTCGCCGGACCTGCTGATTTCCAGCGGCATGGACCTGCAGACCAAGCTGGTGAACGATGGCCACGCGGTGCCGCACCGCTCGGCGCAGACCGGTGCACTGCCGGCCTGGGCGCAATGGCGCAGCGAGGCCTTCGGTATCAGCTACGAACCGGTGGTGATGGTCTACAACACGCGTGCATTGCCGGCGGCCAAGGCGCCGCGCACGCGCCGGCAACTGCTGGACCTGCTGCGTGCCGAGGGCCTGCCGCTGCGTGGCAAGGTCGGTACCTACGATATCGAACGCAGCAGCGTGGGCTACCTGCTGGCCACCCAGGATGCGCAGCGTGGCAGCATCGCCGGCGCGCTGCTGGGCGCGCTCGGCGACAACGCGGTGGTGCGTGAAGAACGCACCGGCGTGCTGCTGGACCAGGTGGCCAGTGGCCAGTTGTCGCTGGTCTACAACGTGCTGGGCTCGTATGCGCAGGCGCGCATCGATGCCGGCGCGCCGCTGGCCATCGTGGAACCCGAGGACTACACCCTGGTGGTGCTGCGCACGGCAGTGATTCCGCGCACCGGCGCGCACCCGGAAGAGGCCGGGCGCTTCCTCGATTACCTGCTGTCGCCGCGTGGCCAGCAGGTGCTGTCACGCGAGGCGCGGCTGATGCCGATCGTGACCGGCAACACGCGCAGCGACGATGCGCCCGGCCGCAGTCGCCGCCCGATCCAGCTTGGCCCGGGGCTGCTGGTCTACCTGGATGCGCTGAAGCGCCGCCAGTTCCTGGATGCCTGGCGCAGCAGCGTGGAACCGGCCGGGCGCTGAGCCCTTGGGCGCGCCGGGACATGCCCGGCGGATGCGCGGCAGTGCCCGTACAATGGCCCCATGAGCGAATACACCATCCTGATCGCCGATGACCATCCGCTGCTGCGTTCGGCGGTGGTGCAGTCGTTGCGGCAGAGCCTGCCGCTGGCCCAGGTGCGCGAAGTGGCCAGTGCCGATGCACTGGCACAGGCGCTCGACGCCCAACCGGATGTGGACCTGGTGCTGCTGGACCTGACCATGCCCGGCGCGCATGGCTTTTCCGCGCTGTTGCACGTACGTGGCTCACACCCGGACATCCCGGTGGTCATCCTGTCTTCCAACGACCACCCGCGGGTGATCCGCCGCGCCCAGCAGTTCGGCGCCGCCGGTTTCATTCCCAAGTCCGCCCCGGCCGAAACCATCGGCGAAGCGGTGCAGGCGGTACTGGACGGCAGCCTGTGGTTCCCGGCGATGGCGCCGGAGCGCAGCGAATCCGACGCCCTGCTGGCCGCACGCCTGGCCCAGCTCACCCCGCAGCAGTTCCGCGTGCTGCTGTGCCTGGCCGATGGCCTGCTGAACAAGCAGATTGCCTACGAACTGGGCCTGGCCGAAAACACTGTGAAAGTGCATGTGACCGCCATCCTGAAGAAGCTCGAATGCCACAGCCGCACCCAGGCTGCCGTGCTGGTGAAGGCGCTGGAGCCGGAAGGCGACGCGGGCGGGATCTGACCCTTTCCGCTTTGCGGGTCCGGTGGGCCTGCCTTCGGCCGCAAGGATGATTGATCAGCCGCTTTTGTAGAGTCGAGCTTGCTCGACTGGGGTGGCAACGGCAGTCGAGCAAGCTCGACTCTACGAGGCGAAGCAGTCGAGCAAGCTCGACTCTACGCCCGTCAGGCGCTGAGCGACCGCAGGTCGATGCTGGGCCGCATGCGTTCGGTGCCGTCCCATTCGGCAGGCAGGCCGACGCTGGCGAAGGCATCGACGATGGCCTGGCCGATGCGCTCCATGGCCGCGCTGTCGGGCGGGCCCCAGAAGCCAATGGATAGATCACTGGTGCGCTTGGCGCGCTTCATGTCATCGCCGGAATAGAAGCAGAAACCCTTCAGGCCTGCTTCTGTTCCACCGCGGCGCCAGAACAGTTCGTTGGTGTCGTCGGCAGCGTCGTCGCGGGTATCGCCGCATCCGCGGGTGGTGACGATGCCTGCCGATTCCAGGATGGCAAACGCTGCCTCGATCTTCGCCTGCGCCAGCTTCCATGCCGCAGCGGACATCTTCCGGTCCGGCTTGCGCACGACCACCGGGGGGACAACGTGGCCGGTCAGGGCGGACAGCAGGGATTTCACCTGCGGCGACCAGGCGTTTTCCACGATGTGGTTGCCATGCGCGTCGCGGACATCCGGCTGTGCGCCGGCGTCCAGCAGCAGTTGCACTGCCTCGGGCCCGTCTGGCGAGAATTCTGCCGCCAGGAACAGCGCCGTGCGTCCACCCGCGCCCACGTGCTCCAGCGGACTGCCGGCATCGACCAGCAGACGCAGCGTGGCGAGCGTGTGTTCCATCGGCGCGCGGTCCTGGCTGGACGCGGCCCGTTCCAGCGCGGTGAAGCCAAACGCATCCACCGCGTGTACATCCGCGCCTGCGGCGAGAAAGGCCGCGGTGGCCTGCGTGTCGGCGGCCCATGCGGCGGCAAACAGATCAGCGGGGCGCTCGGCCTTGGGGGATTTCGGCACGATCCATCCTTCAAACGTTGCAATGACCGCCGATTGTAGGCAAAGCAGTCGAGCAAGCTCGACTCTACCCCCGATGGCGCAGCAACAGTTGGGTCATCAACGCGCGCAGGGCGGGGGGCCGCACCGGCTTGGGCAGGAAGCCCCAGCCTTGTTCGGCCGCATGTGCCTTCAGGGCTTCATCGCGCTCGGCGGTCACCAGGATCGCCGGTGGCCGCGCCTGCCACAGTCTGCATAGCGCTTCGTACAGATCCGGGCCGTGCCACTGGCCCATGCGCACGTCCAGCAACAGCAGCTGCGGCACGTTCAGCGCGCTGGCGATTTCCAGGGCGCCCTGCGGGCCGTCGGCCAGCTCCACGTTGCAGCCCCAGCGCTCCAGCAGGGCGCGGGTGGCGGCGCAGACGCGCGGGTCGTCGTCGATGCTCCACACCCGGCACTGCCGTAGCGGGCTGTCGTCGGTCAGCTCGGCGGCCACCACCGGCGCGGGGGCCGGCACCGCCACGTCTTCGGCCTGCCCCAGCGGTACGCTGACCGCGAACACGCTGCCCTTGCCCAGGGTGGAACGCAGGCTGATGCGGTGGCCGAGCAGGCGGCCGATGCGCTCGACGATCGCCAGGCCCAGGCCGGCGCCGCGTTCCTGTTCCACGCCATCGTTCAAGCGGCGGAATTCCTCGAAGATCTCACCCTGCAGGCTTTCCGGAATGCCCGGGCCCTGGTCGTGCACTTCGATGCGCAGATGCTCGCCCACGCGCCGGCAGCCGATCAGCACGCGCCCGCGCGGGGTGTAGCGCAGCGCGTTGGACAGGAAGTTCTGCAGGATGCGGCGCAGCAGCGCTTCATCGCTCACCACGATGGCGCGCGTATCCACCCAGTGCAGGTGCAGGCCACGGCTCTGCGCGACCATGCCGAATTCACGGGCCAGGGTTTCCAGCAGCGGCGACAGCGCGAACGCGCGTACCCGCGTCTGCAGCGCACGCGATTCCAGTCGCGAAATATCCAGCAGGCTGTTGAGGATGGCGTCCTGCGCGGCCAGGGCCGCATCCACGTGTTCGCTCAGTTCGCGTGCATCACCGCTCAAGCGGCCGCGCAGCACCGACACGAACATGCGCGCGGCATTCAACGGCTGCAGCAGGTCATGCACGGCCGAGGCCACGAAGCGGGTCTTGTAGCGGTTGGCCTGCTCGGCCTCGCGGCGCGCTTCGTCCAGATCGTGGGTGCGTTCGGCCACGCGGTGTTCCAGCGCGTCGGCCAGCGAGCGCAGCTCGCGCGCGGCGTTCTTGTAGCTGGTGATGTCCGCGTAGCTGGTGACGAAGCCGCCGTCGGGCAGGGGATTGCCGCGGATCTCAAGCACGGTGCCGTCGTCTTTCTCGCTTTCGCGCATGTGCGGGCGGCCGCTGCGCAGGTGGTTCAGGCGGCGCTCGATGGCCTCGTCGATCGGCCCCGGGCCGAGCAGGCCGCGGCGCGCATTGAAGCGGAACAGTTCTTCGATTGGCCGGCCCACCCGCACCAGCCCCGCCGGGAAGCGGAACAGTTCGACGTAGCGCGAATTCCAGGCCACCAGGCGCTGTTCGCGGTCGATCACCACCACGCCCTGCGGCAGGTGTTCCAGGCTGCGACTGAGCCCGCTGTCGGCATCGGTGGCTGCCTGCAGCAGGCCATCCTGGGCGGTGCGCAGTTCCTGCGCGTGCTGCTTCAGCAGTGTTTCCAGTTCGCGGCGGCTGCGCTGGCGGTGCTTGGACAAGCGCCGGCGCTGCTGCACGAACAGCACCAGGAAGCCCAGCGCCAGCCAGGCGGCGGCACCGGCAATGGCTGCACCGCGGCCGGCACTGCCCGCAGCACTTGCATCGTGCAGCAGGTGCAGGCTCCAGTCTTCGTCCTCCAGCGCCAGGCTCTGCCACAGCATCGGCGTGGCCAGCGCCGGGTCCAGCAGGCGCACCATGCGCCCGCCATCGGCCAGTACGTCTTCGGTACGCACCCGCAGCGGCTGCAGCGAACGGTCGGCGTACTGGCGCGCGGCCAGCATTTCGCGGCGCTCGCTCGCGCCCAGCGGGCGCAGCAGGCGGTAGCGCCAGGCATCGCGGTTGGCCAGGAACACCACATCGTGGTTGTCGCTGGCCAGCACCACGTCGGGGCTGCTCAGCCATTCCTGTTCCAGCGCCGACAGCTCGATCTTGATCACGATCACGCCGATGCGCTGGCCGTGTGCATCCACGATCGCTTCGGACATGAAATAGCCCGGCACGTTGGTGGTCATGCCGATGCCGTAGAAGCGGCCGCGGCCGTGGGCCATCGCCTGCTGGTAGTACGGGCGGTAGCTGTAGTCCTCGCCCACGTTGCTGGCCGGTTCGCTCCAGTTGCTGGCGGCCACGGCCACGCCGTCGCGGCCGACCAGGGTGAGCGTGGAAGTACGGGTGACCTGGTTGGCGCGCTGCAGCTTCAGGTTCAGGCGCTGCCGCTCGGTTGCCGACAGCGGCGCCTGCAGGGCCTGCAGCAGGTCCGGGTCCAGGGCCATCACCTGCGGCAATGTGCCGAAGCGGTCGATGCGCTGTTGCAGGCCCTGCCCATACAACTGCAGCTGGCGCTGCACCTGGGCGCTTTCGGTGGCCAGCGCGCGGCGCCAGGCGTAGTGGCCGGCCGCGACCGCGCACAGCACCGTACCGCCGATCATCACCAGCAGGGTCAGCAACAGCAGGCGGTGGCGGCTGAGCCAGTACATGGCGGCAGTCTACGCAGGGGCGGCGGGCGTGGGGAGCACGCCCGCCGCAGGCACTGTGGAAGGAAGTGCCGGGGAACGGATCAGAAGTGCATCTGCGCGCGCAGTTCGAAGATTTCCGGGGTGCTGTGCACGCCGCGACGGCTGGCGTCGACCTTCACGTAGTTGGCCTGGAACTTGAAGTGGCTGGTCAGGTACCAGTTCGCACCAATGGTCAGGTCGTGCTGGCGGCCGCCCAGGATGCTGCCATCGTCCAGGTCCAGGCGGCTGTAGCGGGCCAGCAGTTCCACCGCGCCGTAATCGTGGGCGGGCTTGATGTTGGCCACCGCGCCGGCGTTGTACGGGCGCGATTCGCCGGTCAGCACCCAGCTGGCCATCGCGTACTGGCCATTGCCGGTGTAGTCGGGCAGGCCCTTGCGGGTCACCGTGGCCTGCAGGGCTTCGGCCTGCAGCGAGAACGGGCCACGGATCCAGATACCTTCCAGGCCGGTGCGGCGGATCTGGTCGGCAGTGACCAGCGCACCCGAATCGACCAGGCGGATATCGGTCAGGCCGGCTTCCGGGCGGGCACGCAGGCGCGCGCTGGCTTCGTGGTGCACGTCGCGGCCATCGTGGTAGCCGCGCGGGTTTTCCTGCGAATAGGCCAGGCCCAGGTGGACCACGTCGCCCGGTGCCTTCACCGGGGTCCACACGGCACGCACGGCCTGGGTGGTGCCCGGGTTGTCACCCTGCAGATCCTTGCCGCCGTACGCGCCGGCCTGCAGCAGGTACTGCGGGCGCTCCAGCACCCATTCCACACCGGTGCGGCGGCCGGCGTAGAACGCCTGCACCGGCAACGCGGTTTCCAGGAAGCTGCCGGCGCGCGAGGAGGTGTTGGCATCCAGGCCGACCGGGGTCTTCATGTAGCCGAAGCGGAAACGACCCACGTCGCGGCCGAAGAACGCCTTGCTTTCAAAGCGCACGAACACGTCCAGCCAGGTGTCGGCCTGGAAGTCGTAGTAGACCATCGCGTCGTACACGCCCTTCTTCTTCAGGGTCGCGCCGAACTCCTTGCGGCGCACCGCATCGTCATCCTCGATGCCGCTGGCCGAGGAAAAATCGTTGTAGTCGTAGGCGATGTTGGCCGTGGCGGCCAGTTCGGTGCCGTCGCCGAAGGTGTACTTGGTCGGCCAGTTGTCGAAATCGGCGGCGGAGGCGAAGGCGGGCAGTGCGGCCAGCGACAGGGCCAGCAAGGTGGGAATCGGGCGCATGGGTGGTGCGGCTCTCTCAGATTGCGTGTGGACAGGACAACAACGGCCGCGATGGCCGGAACTTGCGCGGGAACGTGCCCGACCGTTCAGCTCGGGCCACCGGCGTCCCCGGGGGCGTCGGTACGGTGCCAGTGTAGGCACCGCAGCCACCTGAACCGGGGGGCTAGTACCAATAGGTTATCTGCGCCGGCGTGCCCGGCGCGTACAAAGGCGTCCATTGGTCGCGCCGGCGCTCGCAGCCGGGCCGCGCCCAGATCCACGGAGACGGTCCCGCCACGGCGGGAACCGTATGCGCCAGAACCGCCCCTTCCGGAGTCCGCCATGCACATCCCGACCACCGCACCGGTGCCCAGCAAGCCGTTGCCGCTCTACCGCCAGCTGTACTTCCAGGTGATCGTGGCGATCGTCCTGGGCGCCGTCCTGGGCCATTACGAGCCGCTGATCGGCGAGAAAATGAAGCCGCTGGGCGATGCCTTCATCAACCTGGTGAAGATGATCATCGCGCCGGTCATCTTCCTGACCATCGTCACCGGCATCGCCGGCATGACCCACCTGCGCACGGTGGGCCGCGTATTCGCCAAGGCGATGGCGTATTTCCTGTTCTTCTCCACCCTGGCCCTGATCGTGGGCATGATCGTGGCGCACGTGGTGCAGCCCGGCGCGGGCATGAACATCAACCCGGCCGAGCTGGACCAGACCGCGGTGCACAGCTATGTGGAGAAGTCGCATGACCTGACCCTGGTCGGCTTCCTGATGGACATCATTCCGAAGACGCTGATCAGCGCCTTCGTCGATGGCAACATCCTGCAGGTGCTGTTCGTGGCCGTGCTGTTCGGCATCGCGCTGGCCTCGGTGGGCGAAAAGGGCAAGCCGATCGTGAATTTCCTGGAAGCGCTGGTCGCCCCGGTGTTCAAGCTGGTGCACATCCTGATGAAGGCCGCCCCGATCGGTGCCTTCGGTGCCATCGCCTTCACCATCGGCAAGTACGGCGTCGGCTCGCTGGTCAACCTGGCCTGGCTGGTGGGTTCGTTCTATCTCACCGCCTTCCTGTTCGTGGCCGTCATCCTGGGCGTGGTCTGCCGCCTCTGCGGGTTCTCGGTGTTCAAGCTGGCCCGTTACCTGAAGGCCGAGCTGCTGCTGGTGCTGGGCACGTCCTCGTCCGAATCGGCGCTGCCGTCGCTGATGGAAAAGATGGAACGCGCCGGCTGCAGCAAGTCGGTGGTCGGCCTGGTGGTGCCCACCGGCTATTCGTTCAACCTGGACGGCACCAACATCTACATGACCCTGGCGGCGCTGTTCATCGCCCAGGCCACCAACACCGAACTGACCCTGGGCCACCAGATCGCCCTGCTGCTGGTCGCCATGCTCAGCTCCAAGGGCGCGGCCGGCGTCACCGGTGCCGGCTTCATCACCCTGGCCGCCACCCTGGCCGTGGTGCCGGAAGTGCCGGTGGCCGGCATGGCACTGATCCTGGGCGTGGACCGCTTCATGAGCGAATGCCGCTCGCTGACCAACTTCATCGGCAATGCGGTGGCCACCGTGGTGGTGTCGCGCTGGGAAGGCGCGCTGGACCGTGACCGCCTGAAGCTGGCGCTGGACGGCCGCGAAAGCGAGCTGCCGCCGCCGGTCGATGCGGTGGCCCCGGTGCTGACCGAGGCCCTGCCGGCCAAGGGCTGACGCCAGGTGTGTGGTACTGCGGGGCCGGTCACGACAGTGGCACGGCCCCGCAGCGTTTCAGGGCGTCGCTTGGCTGTCATCAAGGGCGCCCACGCTGGACCCGGATCGTTGCATACGGCACGGAATTGTGCGGTCGCAGCATGGCTGCGACAGGATAGCGACAGGTCCAGCCACTCCAACGGGGGTATCATCCCCTGTCCCTCTTGCCCATTCATGTAACCCACATCGATGTCCAACGAAGATTTCAAACAGGCCGCCCTCGATTACCACCGCATGTCGCCGCCGGGCAAGATCCGCGTCGCTGCGACCAAGCCGATGCTGACCCAGCGTGATCTGTCGTTGGCCTATTCCCCGGGCGTGGCCTATGCCTGCGAAGCCATCAAGGCCGATCCGCAGCAGGCCAGCGAACTCACCGCCCGCGGCAACCTGGTCGCGGTCATTTCCAACGGCACCGCCGTGCTGGGTCTGGGCAACATCGGCCCACTGGCCGGCAAGCCGGTGATGGAAGGCAAGGGCGTGCTGTTCCAGAAGTTCGCCGGCATCGATGTGTTCGACATCGAAGTGGACGAAACCGATCCGGACAAGCTGGTCGACATCATCGCCTCGCTGGAACCGACCTTCGGCGGCATCAACCTGGAAGACATCAAGGCCCCGGAATGCTTCGTGGTCGAGCGCAAGCTGCGCGAGCGCATGAAGATTCCGGTGTTCCATGACGACCAGCACGGCACCGCGATCATCGTCGGCGCCGCCGTGCTGAACGCCATGGCCATCACCGGCAAGAAGATCGAGGAAGTGAAGCTGGCGACCACGGGCATGGGCGCGGCCGGCATTTCCTGCGTGAACATGCTGGTGCAGCTGGGCCTGAAGCCGGAAAACATCCTGGCCTTCGACCGCGAGGGCGTGATCCACACCGGCCGTACCGATCTGGACCCGGAAAAGCAGCGCTATGCGCGCGACACCGACAAGCGCACCCTGGCCGAGATCGTCAACGGCGCCGATATCTTCCTGGGCCTGTCGGCCCCGGGCATCCTGACCGCCGAGATGGTCAAGACCATGGCGCCGGACCCGGTCATCTTCGCGCTGGCCAACCCGACCCCGGAAATCATGCCGGAAGAGGCGCGTGCCGCCCGCCCGGACGCGATCATCGGCACCGGCCGTTCGGATTACCCGAACCAGGTCAACAACGTGCTGTGCTTCCCGTACCTGTTCCGCGGCGCGCTGGACGTGGGCGCCACCGCGATCAACGAGGAAATGAAGATCGCCTGCGTGCGCGCCATCGCCGCGCTGGCCCGCCGTGCGGCCACCGACATGGGGTCGGCCTACGGCGGCGATGCACCGAGCTTCGGCCGTGAATACCTGATCCCGCGTCCGTTCGACCGCCGCCTGCTGGTGGAACTGTCCGCCGCCGTGGCCCAGGCCGCGATGGATTCGGGCGTGGCCGCGCGCCCGATCGCCGACATGGATGCCTACCGGCAGAAGCTGTCGCAGTTCGTCTACCGCACCAGCCTGATGATGAAGCCGGTCTACGACCGCGCCCGCGCCGACAAGCAGCGCGTGGTGTACGCCGAAGGCGAAGAGGAAGTGGTGCTGCAGGCGGTGCAGAACGTGGTCGACGAAGGTCTGGCGCACCCGATCCTGATCGGCCGCCCGGACGTGATCGAAGCGCGCATCGAACGCCTGGGCCTGCGCCTGAAGGTGGGCGAGAACATCGAGATCACCAACATCAACGATGATCCGCGCTTCAACGAATACTGGCAGTACTACCACGGCCTGACCGGCCGCCGCGGCGTGACCGTGGCCGCGGCAAAGAACCTGATGCGTTCGCGCCCGACCCTGATCGCCGCGGTGATGGTTGCCCGTGGTGAAGCCGATGCCATGCTGACCGGCATCGTCGGCCGCTTCCACAAGAAGCTGGGTTACGTGCGCAGCGTGCTGCCGCTGGAATCGAAGGTCACCTCGACCTCGGCCATGACCGGCGTGATCAACCAGCAGGGCGTGTTCTTCTTCGTGGACACCCACGTGCAGGAAGACCCGACCGCCGAGCAGATCACCGAAGCCACGCTGCAGGCGGCCTACCGCATGAAGCTGTTCGGCATCGAGCCGAAGGTGGCGCTGCTGTCGCACTCCAACTTCGGCAGCCACGATTCCAAGGACGCACTGAAGATGCGCCAGGTCCGCGAGATGCTGCTCAAGCGCAACCCGCGCCTGAACGTGGACGGCGAAATGCAGGGCGACACCGCGTGGGATGAAGCGCTGCGCCAGAAGCTGCTGCCGGGCTCCACCCTGCAGGGCCGCGCCAACCTGTTCGTGCTGCCGAACCTGGAAGCGGCCAACATCGCCTACAACCTGGTGCGCGTGTTCACCGATGGCGTGGCGATCGGCCCGATCCTGATGGGCGTGAACAAGCCGGTGCACATCCTGACCACCAGCGCGACCTCGCGCCGGATCCTGAACATGACCGCCATCGCCGCGGTGGATGCACAGATCCGTAAGCAGCTGGAAGCGGAAAAGAAGGCGTAAGCCTTCTTTCCAGCGACAGCGGCAGAAACGCGCCCTACGGGGCGCGTTTTTGTTTGCGCAAAGCGCAGACCCGGACCGGGTAGCGCCGGGCCATGCCCGGCGAGCGCGCAGCGCGGTAGATCAGGGATTCCGCCAGGCATGGCCTGGCGCTACCGCCCTCAGCGTCGGCCGCGGCGCGCCGGGGCCGGTGGCGGGGCGTCGCTGCGTGGCTTGGCGTACTGCGCCCACAACACCGGCAGGGTCTTGCCGGTTTCCTTCTGCCACAGCGTGGGCACGTAGCGTCCGTCGCGCAGCGCCTTGTCCAGCGCCAGCACCAGCCCCGGGTGCTCGCCCTCGGCCCACTTCAGGAACGCACCGGTCACCCGGTAG
The DNA here is from genome assembly GCF_010894375.1 of Stenotrophomonas sp. B1-1. Taxonomy (NCBI): domain Bacteria; kingdom Pseudomonadati; phylum Pseudomonadota; class Gammaproteobacteria; order Lysobacterales; family Lysobacteraceae; genus Stenotrophomonas; species Stenotrophomonas sp. B1-1. The sequence continues at coordinate 288,246 of NZ_JAAIUZ010000007.1, forward strand.
CCGCTTTCCACGGTCTGGCCCTTTTCCACCTTCACCGGCAACGCCCAGCCGGCGGCGGTGTTGTTCATGCCGTAGCGGTCGCGCGCGTAATCGGCAATGCCTTCCACCAGCCAGCCCGGCACGCGCTTGTCGCCGTAGCTGGGGTAGCCCTGCACGATGTGCATCGCCTCGTGGGTCACCAGGTCGATGTCATCGGGGTGCTTCAGCAGCCAGCCCGGATTGATGGTGATCGTGCTGGCCTTGTCCTTGTCACCCACGTAGGCCACGCCGTTGTAGGCCGGATCGATCACGATGCGCACTTCGTTCGGCGCCGTCGGGCGGAAGTCCGCCCGCTCGCGCAGGTAAGCGAAGTAGAACGTGTCGATGATGCGCTTGCGCACCGGTGCCGCCAGGGCACCACTGGCATCCTGGTAGTACAGGGTCACGCCATCACGGCTGACCTGGCCATCGAAGGCCTGGGTCTGCGCCTGGCCAACACCGGGGAAGGCCAGAGCAAGAAAGAGCAGGGGAATCAGACGAAGGCGCATGGCGTCATTGTACGGTGGCCGGTGCCAGCAGTTCGATCTCGGCCAGCTGCAGGCGGCCCGGACCGATCACGCGCAGACGGTATTCGCTGTAGCGTGCCGGCGTGGCAATGCGGAACGGACGGGTCTGCCGCGGCGAGGTGAAGTCTTCGCCGTCGCGCTGGTCCAGCGAGCGCCAGCTTCCGTTGCCGTTGCGCGCTTCCAGTACCCACTGGCCGCCACGGATCGCGCCATCGCCACTGGTCAGCGTGTACAGGGTCGGCACGCCATCGGCGCCGCCGCTCAGGCTGATGGTCGCACCCGCACCAAGCGCCACTGCGGTGTCCGCATCGTCGTCGGTCAGGGCGGGCAGGGCACGGCCATCGGCCAGTGCCGCGCGCGCGCTGCTGCCCAACAGGTCGTGCAGCAGCTGCGGGCGCTTGCCGACCGCGGTCAGCGAAGGCGGTACATCGTCGGCACCGCTGCCCCAGCGCGACGGCTGCGGGCCCATGGTGAAGTCCAGGGTGGCGCCCTGGGCGATCAGCGCGTGCGGCACCCAGGTCTTCGTCCACGGCTTGCCGTTGATCTTCAGCGACTGCACGTACACGTTTTCCGGCGAATTGTTCTCGGCATTGACGGTCAGCACCGCGCCGCCCTGCAGTTCCACCCGTGCATGGGCAAACGCCGGCGAACCGATCACATACTCCGGCGCCCCCATGCGCAGCGGGTACAGGCCCAGCGAGGCGAACAGGTACCAGGCCGAGGTCTCGCCGTTGTCCTCGTCACCGGGGTAGCCCTGGCCGATCTCGCTGCCCACGTACAGCCGCGACAGGATCTCGCGCACGTGCTGCTGGGTCTTCCACGGCTGCCCGGCGTACAGGTACATCCACGGAATGTGGTGCGCCGGCTGGTTACTGTGCGCATACATGCCCATGCGCACGTCACGCGCTTCGGTCATCTCGTGGATGATGCCGCCGTAGGAACCGGCGAATTCCTTCGCGGCGGTTTCCGGGGTAGCAAAGAAGGTGTCCAGCTTGGCCGCCAGTTTTTCGCGGCCGCCGTACAGCGCGGCCAGGCCTTCGCCGTCGTGGGCAGCGGTGAAGGCGAAGGTCCAGCCATTGGATTCGGTGTAGTCGTGGCCCCACACGCGCGGGTCGTAGTCCTTGGCATCCACGCGCCAGCTGCCATCGGCCTGGCGGCCCTGGAAGAAGCCCACCGCCGGGTCGAACACCGTGGCGTAACCGGCTGCACGGTAGCGGAAGTACTCGGCCTCGGTGCGGTAGCGCTCGCGCGCGGCCGGCGTGGTTGCCTTCGTCGCCAGTGCCTGCGCCATGTTGGCAAGGCCGAAGTCGTTCAACGCGCCTTCCATCGTCCACGACATGCCTTCGTGCACATCGGCGCTGGCGTAGCCGCGGAAGGTGGAACGGTCCATGCCCTTGCGGCCGACGTGGCGGTCCGGCGGTACCACGGTCGCGTTCTTCAACGCGGCCGCATACGCTTCGGCCGGATCGAAACCGCCGATACCCTTCAGCCAGGCATCGGCGAAGGCCACGTCGGAACTGGTGCCGACCATCAGGTCCGCATAGCCCGGCGACGACCAGCGCGCGATCCAGCCGCCGGCGCGGTACTGCTCGATGAAGCCCTGCACCAGCTGCCCCGCATCCTGTGGGGTGAACAGCGCATAGGCCGGCCAGGTGGTGCGGAAGGTGTCCCAGAAGCCGTTGTTCACATACACCTTGCCGTCGCGTACCGGCGCGAAGCTGCGGCTGGCGCTGCCATCGGTGTTGTTGTCTTCCGCACTGGCCTGGCTGGCATAGCGCCAGTCGGGTGCGGCGGCGGTGCCGGCATTCTCGTGGCCCGAATTGGGGTACAGGTACAGGCGGTACAGGTTCGAATACAGCGTGGTCTTGGCGTCGTCGCTGGCCTGGCCGATATCGAAGCGCGACAGGCGCGCATCCCAGGCGTCCTGCGCGCGCCCGGCCACGCTGGCCAGGGTGTCGGCGTCGGCGATTTCCAGCGCCAGGTTGTGCCGTGCCTGTTCCAGCGAGATCAGCGAGGTGGCAATGCGCATCGTCACCGTGCGGCCCTGCGCGGTATCGAACTTGATGTAGCCGGTGGGGCGGCCGGTATCGATGCGGCCGCTGCTGCGCCAGGGCCGGTCGAAGCGGGCCACCACGTACATGCGGGTGGCGCCGTTGGACAGGCCGCTGCGCGTGTCGGTGTAGCCGCTCAGGGTCTGCGTGGCCGCATCCAGGGTCAGCCCGCCGCGCGCATCCACGTTGTCGAACAGCAGATTGGCATCGCTGCCCTGCGGGAATTCAAACTGGAACAGGGCGGCATGGTCGGTGGGCGCGATCGACGCTGCGATGCCGTTGTCGAAGCGCACGTCGTAGCGGTACGGGCGCGCCGATTCCTGGCTGCGGTCGAAGGACAGGGCGCGCTTGCTGCGGTCGGCCTCGGGCACGCCGCGGCTGGCCGAGGGCATCACCTGGAAGGTCTGGCGGTCGCCCATCCACGGGCTGGGCTGGTGGCTGAGCGCCAGCGCCTGCAGCTGCGGCCGGTTCTTCGCATCGTTCTGCTCGCTCCAGCGGTACAGCCAGTTCAGTGCGCCGGCGTCGGTCACCGGGGTCCAGAAGTTGAAGCCGTGCGGCACCGCCGTGGCCGGGAAATTGTTGCCGCGCGAGAAGGTGCCGTTGGCCTGCGTGCCGCGGGTGGTCAGCACCCAGTCCGATACGCGCTGCGGCACGGTGCGCGGCTGCGCATCCAGGCGCACATCGTCGATCCAGCCCGACACCGGCGCGCCATCGGCGCTGGCCACGGCCAGTTCAATGGCCACGACCCGGCGCCCCAGCAGGCCCGGGACATCGCCCAGGCGCACCGCCTTGCGCGCCCACTGCTGCGGGTACAGCGTCTTCGAATCGCCCTGCGCGCGCGCGCCCAGCGCGATCCCGTGCTGGTCGCGCGCGGCGCTGGCCGACACCCGGCTGCCATCGTCCAGGCGCAGGTCCAGCGACACATAGGTCGAGGCCACGGTATCGCTGCCGACGATCTCCGGCAGCACCAGCCACGACAGCGTGGTGTCGGCGGCAATGGTCAGATCGGTGGTGAACAGTTCGCGTGATGCAGGGCCGCCATCACCGCGGTAGTGCAGGGCATGCAGGCCGGTGTAGCCGGCATTGCGCTTGGCGGCATACGGGGCGGCCGGACCATTGCCGATCTGCACCTGCAGCGCGCCCGCGGCCTTCAGCGGTGCCGGCTCGCCCGGCTCGAACGAGGTCTGCAGGCCCTGCGCCAGTGCCGGCGTCGCAGAGGTCGCGCAGGCCAGGGCCAGGGCGAGGGGAAGCAGGGCGCGGCGCGGATCGGTCAGGGTCATGCAGGGTCTCCCGGGTAAGGCAGGCGGCTGGCAGGACCCGCATCGGCGAACACCCAGGACAGCACCGCCCGTGCCGCCCAGGGGCAGCGCGGAAGCGATGCAGGTCCGGTGGGGGGCGGGCCGTGCGATCGGGTCGGGTTGTGAGGGTCCCGATGCTGCAACAGGCGGCCGCACCCTGACAAGTGCCATTTAGTTCGATCCAAATGCGGCAAATCCTCGCCAGTGCAGGGCGGTGCCCGGAACTGCTTGGATCGATTGAAGAAATCCGCCCAGGTAGGTGTCTGTGCGTCGGGACGGAAGGTGTGCAGACGCCAACCCGCCTGTTGCGGCGCAATGCTGGCCCGGCCCAGATGCTAGAATCCCAGCCCTCGCAATCCGTTCATCGACACCCGCCATGAGCCATACCGCCACTGCGCCCGCCAACGCCGAAAAGCGCTACACCGTGCACCGCGCCGACCTGCCGCTGAGCTGCCCGACCCCGGAAATGGCGCTGTGGAACTCGCACCCGCGCGTGTACCTGCCGATCGAAGACGAGCCCAACGGTGAAGCGCAGTGCCCGTACTGCGGCTCCACCTTCGTGCTGGCCGACTGATCGGGCGGCCGTTCGATGCGCCGATTGACCGTGGTGCAGTTGCTGCCGGCGCTGCACTCCGGCGGCGTCGAGCGTTCCACCCTTGAAATCGCCACCGCTCTGGTGGCGGCCGGCCACCGTGCCCTGGTGGTGTCCGCCGGCGGTCGCCTGGTGCAGCCGCTGCTGGACAGCGGTGCCGAGCACCTCACGCTGGATATCGGCCGCAAATCGCTGCTGACCCTGCGCCACATGCCGACCCTGCGCCGCCTGTTTGCCGAAGTGGGCGCGGACATCGTGCATGCTCGCTCGCGCCTGCCGGCCTGGCTGGGCCTGTATGCGATCCGTGCATTGCCGCCCGCGCAGCGCCCGCGCTGGGTCACCACCGTGCATGGCCTGAATTCGCCCAGCCGCTACAGTGCGGTGATGACCAGCGGCGAACGCGTGATCTGTGTGTCCAACACCGTGCGCGAGTATGTGCACACCCATTACCCGACCGTTCCCGACGCGCGCCTGCAGGTGATTCCGCGCGGCGTGGACGTGGGCCAGTTCCCGCGCGTGGCACGTGCCGATCGTCGCCCACGCCTGGCCCTGGCGGCCGATTACCCGTGGCTGGCGCAGGTGGACGGCCCGCTGCTGCTGCTGCCGGGGCGCGGTACGCGGCTGAAGGGCCATGCGCATGCGCTGCAGTTGCTGGCCGACCTGCGTGCAGCCGGCGTACCGGCGCAGCTGTGGATGCTGGGCACCGATGAGCCCGGCCGCGAAACCTATGTCGCCGGCCTGCGCGCGCAGGCGGCCGCACTGGGCATTGCCGAGGCCGTGCACATCAGCGTGCCTACCGCGCGCATCGCCCAGGCCTACGCCGCCAGCGACCTGGTGCTGCAGTTGTCGGACAAGCCCGAAGCCTTCGGCCGCACCGTGGTCGAGGCCCTGTCGGTCGGCCGCCCGGTACTGGGCTGGAACCACGGCGGCGTGGGCGAACTGCTGCAGCAGCTGCAGCCGTCGGGCGCCGTGCCGCTGAACGATGCGCAGGCCCTGCGTGAACGCGCGCTGGACCTGCTGGCTCAGCCGCCGTCGTTGCCGGGGCGGATCCCGTTTACCCTGCAGGCCATGCAGCGTGACACCCTTCGCCTCTATGCCGACCTTGCCGGCTGACCCCACGCCGACCCTGCGCGATGATCGCGCCGGGCGCTGGGCGCCCTGGTGGGTGCTGGCCTACGTGGCACTGTGGCCGCTGCCGGGCATCGCCGAAACCGTGCTCGGCCTGGGCGCGCTGTACGCCGCCGCGCGGATGGTGCTGCGCCGGCTGCAGCATCGCCCGCATCTGCTCAGCCCTGCCGCGTGGGCACTGACGTCCATCCTGTTCCTGGGCTACTGGCTGCCGCAGGCGTTCTCAGCGCTGGACGCCATCGATCCGTCGGCGGCCTGGACCAAGACCGCCGCCGGCCTGCGCTATCTGCCCTTCATGTGGCTGGTGGCCATTGCGGTGGCCACCCCGCAGCGGCGTCGGCTGACGCTGGGTGGGCTGGCGCTCATCACCGGGCTGTGGACCGTGGACGCGCTGGTGCAGGCGCTGGCCGGCAGCAGTCCGTGGTTCTGGTCGCTGGACCAGTTGAAGCATGTGGTCAGCGGGCACGGCCTGTGCCCGGCCGATGAGGTGGTGCTGGCCGACCGTCTCAGCGGTGCGCTGGGGCCGTGCAACCTGAAGTTCGGCCAGGTGCTGGCCAGCCTGTCACCGTTCCTGCTGCTGCCACTGGCCCGCCGTTTCGGCCATGCCGGCTGGCTGCTGGGCGCGGCCGCGCTGGGCATCGTGCTGCTGCTGGCGGGCTCGCGCGCGTCCTGGGTCACCTTTGGCCTGGTGCTGGTGTACAGCGGCCTGCGCCAGTTCGGCTGGAAGCGCCTGCTGCTGTTGTCGCTGGCCGGCCTGCTGGGCGCGGCCGCGTTGACCGCCAGCGTGCCGCAGCTGCGCGAGCGCGTGGCGCGCACCGCCATGGCCTGGGACGGCGCCGACGACGGGGTGGACCAGGCGCTGTCTGGCCGCGCGCGTATCTGGTCGGCGGCGGCGTGCATGATCGAAGAACACCCGATCAACGGCGTGGGCGCGCGGGGTTTCCGCGATGCCTACCCCGCGTGCGTGCGCGAGCAGGCGCCCGCCGTATGGGGCGCCGAGCCGGCCCTGCACGCCCATCAGATCGTGCTGGAAATCCTCGCCGAAACCGGCGTGCTGGGCCTGTTGCTGTGGCTGGCGGCCGTGGCTCAGGCGTGGCGCGCCTGGCGCTTCGCCCCGGCCGCGGCGCGTGAGCGCGCACGCCCGGCCATGCTGGCGCTGGCCGTCACCGTGTTTCCCTTGAACACCCACCTGGCGTTCTATTCCACCTTCTGGGGCGGGGTTACCGTGCTGCTGGCGGCGCTGTTCGTCGGCACCCTGCTGGCGCGTGAGCCCGACGATCCGCCCAACGCGATGTAATCGCCCACCCACCCCCAACGCAGACGGTAGATCCACGCCATGCGTGGATGGCGCTTTCCCGACCCAACCCCGGGCAACTCCCCAATACCCCTGCTGACCTCGGCAGCGCAGGCTGTGGTCATCGCCAGCCCCAGACTCCGCTACGGTCGTTACTCCCGCACCGGCAACGTGTACGTTCTGACCACGGGACCCTGCGCCGTGAACCCTTCTTCGCCGACGCTGCCAACGTGGCGGTCCTGGTCGATGCACTGCGCTTCGTGGAGCGCGCCGTTATCAGCCACAGCCTGGCCTGGGTGGTGATGCCCGACCACGTGAATTGGTTGATGGAGCTGCAGAAGGGCACCCTGGCCGAGGGCATGTCCCTGCTCAAATCCCGCAGCAGCCGCCTGTTGAACCAGCAGCTGGGCCGGCGCGGTGCGCTATGGCAGCAGGGCTCCCACGACCACGCGGTGCGCAGCGATGAATCACTTCACGAGAAGGCCATGTACCTCCTGGCCAACCCGGTCCGTGCAGGCTTGGCGTGCGAGGTGGGGGAACACCCGTGCGCATGGTGCCGTTGGCCGTTGTAATCCCGTGGCATCGCGCGAAAATCATCCACGCATGGCGTGGATCTACTTGTAGAAATCGCTGCGGCCGCCGGGCTGGCGCTTGAACCGGCGGTGGATCCACAGGTACTGGTCGGGGGCTTCGCGCACCATCTGTTCGATGGCCTGGTTCACCCGCGTGGTATCGGCTTCCACGTCTTCACTGGGGAAGTTCTCCAGCGGCGCGCCGATCTTCAGGAAATACTTCCCGCCTTCGCGACGGTGGAAGTAGGGGATGACCGCGCAGCCGGTCATCCGCGCAAACTGGTGGGTGGCGGTGATGGTGGCCGCGGTATGGCCGAAGAACGGCACGAACACGGTGTCCTTGCCGCGCATGTCCTGGTCGGGGGCATACCACAGGAAGCCGCCCTTCTTCAGGTGGCGCACGGTGGCACGGATGTCCTCGTTGGCATACATCGCCTTGGCATAGCGCAGGCGGCCGAACTTCACCGCCCATTCGTACACCGGATTCTTGTGCTTGCGGTACATGCCCGACAGGTCCACGTGGTCGCACAGCAGGCGCCCACACATTTCCAGGGTCATGAAGTGGCCCGACACCAGCAGCACGCCACGGCCTTCGGCCTGCATCTGCTTCAGGTGTTCCAGGCCTTCAATCTGCACCTGCGGGCGGATGCTGTCGATGCTGCCCCACCAGGAACGCGCGCATTCGAAGATGCCCACGCCCAGCGCGTCGAAGCTGTCGCGTACCAGGCGGTTGCGCCAGGCCTCGTCCTTTTCCGGGAAGCACAGCTTCAGATTCACCTCGGCAGCACGGCGGCGGCTGCCGAGCAGGCGCCAGGTGATCCAGCCGACCCCGCGCCCCAGCGCGCGCTGCAGGAACCATGGCAGGCGGGCAATGCCGAACGCAGCGAACATCGCCGCGAACATCGGCCAGTTGCGGGGATCGGCCAGGGACGGGCGGACGGCGGTAGAGGCATCGGACATGCCGCCATTCTACCAACCCCGCCGCGTGTCTTTCCCGGGGGCGTCCCGTATCCTTGCCGCATGCGCAAAGACCCTGTCGAATGGATCCTGCGCGGCCTGTATTCGGCCGTGCTCTACATCCTGCTGCCGATCACCGTGTACCACCTGGTGTGGCGCGGCTTCCGGGTCCGCGAATACTTCCGGCGCTGGGATGAGCGTTACGCCTCCTACCCGCAGCCGACCGGCCAGCCCCGGGTCTGGCTGCACGCGGTATCGGTGGGCGAAGTCAACGCCGCCGCGCCGCTGGTGAACGCGCTGCGCAAGCAGCGCCCGGACATCCGCTGGGTCATCACCACGATCACGCCTACGGGCTCCGAGCGCGTGCGCGCGCTGTGGGGCGATGCGCTGGATCACGTCTACCTGCCGTATGACGTGCCCGGCAGCGTCAACCGCTTCCTCGGCCACTTCCAGCCCAGCCTGGCGCTGATCCTGGAAACCGAGCTGTGGCCGAACATGCTGTTCGGTTGCCGTGACCGCCGCATTCCCGTGTACATCCTCAACGCACGCCTGTCGGCACGCTCACTGCGCGGCTACCGCGTGCTGGCCGCGCTGATCCGCCGTGCCCTGCGCACCGTGACCTGCGTGGCCGCGCAATCGCAGGATGATGCCGCGCGCTTCGTGCAGCTGGGCGCCGCGCCGGAACAGGTGCAGGCACTGGGCAACCTGAAGTTCGACATCGCCACGCCGGAAGTGCAGCCCTTCATCGCCCAGTTCCACCAGCAGGTTCCGGCCCAGCGGCCAGTGTGGATCGCCGCCAGCACCCATGAGGGCGAGGAACAGGCGGTGATCGACCTGCACCGCCGGCTGCGCCTGCAGCATCCGGATCTGCTGCTGCTGTGGGCGCCGCGTCACCCGGAACGCTTCCCCAGGGTGGAAGCGCTGGCCCGCGATCAGGGCTGGCGCGTGGCCACCCGTCGCGCGCAGCAGTGGCCGCAGGCCGATACCGACGTGTTCGTGATCGACACCCTGGGTGAGCTGATGCCGTTCTACGGCTGTGCCCAGGTGGCCTTCGTCGGCGGCAGCCTGCAGGCCATCGGCGGCCACAACCTGCTGGAGCCGGCAGCGCTGGGCACGGCCGCCGTTACCGGCCCGCACCTGCACAACTTCGCGGAAATCTCGCGGCGCATGCGCGAGGCCGGTGCATTGCTGATCGGCGACGACGTGCAGGCCGTGGGCGACCACCTGCAGCACCTGCTGCAGGATCCGCAGGCCCGCGAGGACATGGCCCATGCCGGCTGCACACTGGTCAGCAACGGTCGCGGCGCGCTGCAGCGCACCGTGGCGCTGGTGGAACCGCACCTGCCGCCGCCGCGCGACTGACGCGGCGCCGCGGCGTACTGACGCAAACAGCCGCATAAAGCCTGCTTGATGGCCGAGGTGGTGTCGTAGCTGGCCTGCCTGCTCGGCCGTGCGCGTGTCTTCCATCACAGCGTGGCGCTTGCGCGCCGTTTCCCGATACCGCCGCGTCGTCGCCGCTGCCAGCCTGCTGTCGACCACGCTTGGTCGGCATCAAGGAAGCTTTCAATGAACGTCGATGGCGGCAGCACCGCGCGGGGTGGGGTGCGAACCTGCGGTGTACTTGGCACGGATCATGTACTGGTGCTTGCGCTGGCGCTGCTGGTGGGCGGCAGCGTGGTGGCGCTGGTGGGCCAGCACACCGCAGCGCAGGCCGGCCCGGCAATCGTGCTCAGCCTGCTGCTGGCAGCGCTGGGCGCGTGGCTGGTGCTGTGCAGCCTGCGTGATGCGCTGCGTGCGCAACCCGATGGCAGCGGCCTGCACGATCTGCTGCGGGCGGCCTGGGGCCGGCGCGTGGCCGATCTGTTGCTGCTGGCCCTGGTGCTGGAACTGACCGCCACTGTGGCCGGTGCTGCGCAGTCCGGTGCGCGCCATCTCTACGCGGTCGCGGCCACGCTGGGCGTGGAGCCGCGGCAGTGGCTGCCCGTGCAGGTGGTCGCGGCCGTGCTGGTGCTGGCCACCGCGGCGATGGCGCTGCTGCGGCCGCGTCGCGCGGTGCTGCTGGCCTGTGCGTTGTTGACCCTCAAGTTCGGCATTGGCGCGCTGGTGCTGGTCCTGGCCGCGCGCCACGTGCATTACGCGCACTGGATTCCGTGGTTGCCCAACGCGGTGGCCCCGTACCGCTTCGGCGTGGGTGGGGTGGTCGCCGCCAGTGTGCCGCTGCTGGCGGTGTTTGCCAGCACGGGCCTGCTGCTGGTGGTGGCGCCGCTGGTTAGCCGGCCGCGGCGGCAACTGGTCCTGGCCGTTGGCGTGGCGGTGCCGGTGGGCATGCTCTGGCTGATGGTGCTGGCGGCGCTGCAGTCGGGGCTGGTGGCGTTCCCGGCATTGGCCAGCACGCGGCCGCTGTCGGTGGCCCTGCAGGGGCTCACGCAGCTGCAATGGCTGCTGCCGCTGCTGCCGGCTGCCGGCGCAGCCGGCCTGGCCGCGCTGCAGGTGGTGCTGGTGCTGCTGGCCACAACGCTGTGCCTGCAGCGCTGGGCGGGCGGCGGCGAGCGCCAGCCGTTGCAGCGCGCTGCGGTCATCGCGTGGCTGGGGACAGCGGCGGCGCTGCTGGCGGTGTGGTTGCCCGAAGGGCTGCTGCCCAGCCTGCCGGGTCCGCTGGCGCTGATCGCGCTGGCGGCGGTCTGTGCCGGCCAGATGAAGCAGTCTGGCGCGGCCCGGGTGCGTGCGCCGCTGGCCACCGCGCTGTGCCTGCTGCCGCTTCTGCAGCGGCTGTTCTAAGGGCGGGCAGCACCGCGCAGGCACAAAAAAACCACCCCTGCGGGTGGTTCTTCTGTGCGGCCAGCAACGCCTGCAATCAGCGCGTGGTGGTCGACGGGTTGCCCGCGTCCTGGGTCAGCAGGCGGTTGATGTCCTGCAGCTCGGCCACGTCCAGCGAACCCAGCGACTGGCTCAGCAGCAGGCGGTTCTGCAGGAAGGTATAGCGGGCCTGGGCGTAATCCAGCTGCGCCGAGAACAGGATGCGCTGGTTCTGGATCACGTCCAGCACCGTGCGGGTACCTACTTCCAGGCCGACCTGCGAAGCGTCGTATGCGCTCTGTGCCGAAACCACGGCCAGGCGGCGCGCTTCCACTTCGCTGATGCCCTGAACCAGGGTCTGGTAGGCATTGCGGGTGTTGCGGTCCAGCGCACGCTTCTGCTGTTCGTAGGTGTCCTGGGCGATATCACGCTGGGCCAGGGCCTGGCGCACGCCCGACTGGGTGGCACCGCCGGAGAAGATCGGCACGCTCAGGGTCAGGCCGATGCTGTTGGTGCGGGCATCGGGCGACAGCGAGCCGGCGCCGGTGCTGTCGCCCCAGGTCGCGCTCTTGCCCCAGCTGCCGCCCAGCGACAGGGTCGGGTAGTGACCGCCACGGGCCGCCTGCACGCCGGCTTCGGCGGCGCTGACCTTCAGCTCCTGCGCCTTCAGCGCCGGGTTCTGGCCGCTGGCCTGGGTCACCAGCTCGTCGATGTTGCCACGGTTGGCCGGCACTTCCGGGCGGAAGTCGGCCGGCAGGCCGCGCAGGTTCACCACCGGCTGGCCGGTCAGTTCAGTCAGGGCCTGGTAGTTATCGGCCAGGGTGTTCTGCGCAACGATGGTGTTGGCGCGCGCCTGGTCGTACTGGGCGCGCGCTTCGTGCACGTCGGTGATCGGCGCCAGGCCCACTTCCAGGCGCTTGTCGGCGAAGTCGAACTGCTTCTTCGCGGCTGCTTCATTGGTCTGTGCGGCGGTCAGCGATTCGATCGCCACCAGCACGTTGAAGTAGGCCGCCGAGGTGCGCACGATCAGGCTGTCGTTGGCCGAATCGAGGGTGAAATCCGCCGCCTTGCTCAGCTCACGCTGCGAACGCAGATTGCTGATCTGGGTCCAGTTGAACAGCGTCTGGCTGCCATCGACCGTATAGCTGCGGCGCTTGCTCATCACCGAACCGGAATTGGCATCGGCATTGGCTTCGCTGCGCGTGCGGTTCAGCGCGGCGGTGCCGTTGATCTGCGGCAGCAGGGCAGCGCGTGCCTGCACGGCGCCTTCCTTGTCGTACAGCCGGGTCGATTCGGCAGCGGCCAGCTGCGGGTCACCGTTGCGCGCCATTTCGTAGACCTGCAGCAGGTCGGCGGCATGGGCAGACAACGGCAGCAGGGCAGTGGCCAGCGCAACAGCGAGGGATCGGCGGATCATTGCGGCTTCCTTGGACTCAGAGGTGGAACTGGGGTGCCGGGGCGGCACCGCGCAGGTAATCGATATCGGTCTCGAACAGCGATTCGGTGTTGCCATCGGCTTTGACCAGCAGCGCTTCCATGGCCGGCGAACGGCCGTGGATCACGAACAGGCGGCCACCCGGACGCAGCCACGAGGCGAACTGTGACGGCACCACGTCCACTGCGCCAGTGACACAGATCACGTCGAAGCGGCGATCGGTCTGCCAGGTCAGGGCATCGGCCACTTCCACCCGCACGTTGGTGCCCAGGCCGGAAGCGTCCAGGCGCGCGCGCGCAGCGGCGGCCAGTTCCGGGTCGATTTCCAGGCTCAACACGTCGCGCGCCAGCGCGCCGATGCAGGCCGACAGGAAACCGCTGCCGGTACCGATCTCCAGCACTTCATCACCCGGCTGCAGATCCAGCGCCTGCAGGGTGCGGCCTTCGATCACCGGCTTCATCATCTTCTGGCCGTTGCCGATGGGCAGTTCGACATCGGTGTAGGCCAGCGCACGGCGCGCGTCGGCGACGAAGGCCTCGCGCGGCAGGCGGGCCAGGACGTCGAGCACCTTGATGTCCAGCACGTCCCAGGGACGGATCTGCTGTTCTACCATCAGTTCGCGGGCGTGGGCGTAATCAATCGTCATGAGGTTCAAATCCAGCGCAGTGGGCCGGCCATTTTACCGGTGCCGGAGGCCGGCGGCGCGCCCAGAGCATCAGCTGCCGGGTGGCCGGGGTCGCAGTGCCGGAAGTCATCGCGACCTCCGGTTCGTTCAGGTTGGTGCGGTTCAGTCGTTTCCGGCCCCTCGCGGGGCGTAGGCGCGCAGGAAGAAATCGACGCTGGCGGCCACATGGGTCGTGGCGTCGGTCTCGGCCGGGGACAATGGCATGCCGCACATCATATGCATGTGCACCTCGCCCTTCACCAGGGTCAGGAACTGTTGCCCGGCCTGGGCAAAGTCGTCGATCTGCAGTTCGCCGCGTGCCGTGCGCGAGCGCAGGAACTCGGCCAGCGCCTCGCAGGTGCGCAGCGGGCCGGCCTGCCAGAACAGTTCGCGCAGGCGCGCGTCGGTTTCCGGGGCCATCATTACCCGCTGGATCGACAGCGCCGCGTCCGAGGTGATCAGCTCGAAGAAGGCCACGCCAATGCCCAGCAGCTGGTCGCGCAGCGGGCCCTCGGCGTCGGCCACGAACAGCGCATCGGGCAGCATCTCGATGCACTTGGACTGCACCGCCTGCGAGAACAGGGTCTCTTTGTCGCCGAAATGGCTGTAAACGGTCAGCTTCGATACGCCAGCCTGGGCGGCGATGCTGTCCATGCTGACGCCGCTGTAGCCCTGTTCGATGAACAGCACTTTGGCCGCTTCCAGGATGGCAGCGCGCTTGCCCAGGTCCTTCGGACGCCCGGGCCCGGCGGCCTTGGCAGTGGCCTTGGCCGACGGCTTGCGGGAAGTGGGGGAACTCATTGCCGTAATACTAGACCACGCGGTTCGATATTTATACTATACCGGCTGGTTCAATAATGTCCGTGGCGTAACAGAGTGTTGCCGCCGTGGTCCTCCGGATTTCCTTTCAGGTCGTATCGCCATGAAGAACATGCGTTGGTTGGGCGTAGGTGCGCTGGCCGTGGTGCTGGCAGCGTGTGGCAAGCAGGCGGCCGAGCCGGCGCCGGCCCTGCCGGTGCTGGTGGTCCACCCGGTCACCCAGGACGGGCAGGCGCCGGCGGCGTATCCCGGTGAGGTGCGTGCGCGCCAGGAAAGCCCGCTGTCGTTCCGGGTGGGCGGGAACCTGGTCAAGCGCCACGTCGATGCCGGTGAACGGGTGAAGAAGGGCCAGCTGCTGGCCGAACTGGACGTGGCCGACTACGCCTCGCAGGCAGCGGCGTCGCAGGCCCAGTTGGCGGCGGCCGAAGCCGACCTGGTGCGCGCCCGCGATGACCAGAAGCGCTACGCGAAGCTGGCCGAAGACCAGTTGGTGAGCCGATCGGCGCTGGACCAGCAGACCGCCGCTTTCAAGGCGGCGCAGGGCCAGGCCAATGCCGCCCGGGCCAACCTGGCCGTGGCCCGCAACCAGGCCGAGTACGCGCAGCTGCGGGCACCGGCCGATGGCGTGATCGCCAGCCGCCAGGCCGAGGCCGGGCAGGTGGTCAGTGCCGGGCAGACGGTGTTCACCCTGGCCGCCGACGGGGGCCGCGAGGTGCTGATCGCCCTGCCGGAAAGCTCGATCCGCGACTACCAGGTCGGCCAGGCCGTGCAGGTGGAACTGTGGAACCGCCCGGGCCAGATGTTGCCCGGCACGCTGCGCGAAATCGCCCCGGCGGCCGATGCGCAGGCACGCACCTATGCCACCCGCGTCAGCCTGGCGCCGGAAGCGCTGAGCGAGGTGGAACTGGGCCAGAGCGCACGGGTGTTCGCCACGGCGGGCCGCAGCGGCACGCTGCAGTTGCCGCTGGCCGCCGTGCAGCGCGGCGCCGATGGCCAGGCCAGCGTGTGGGTGGTCAATCCTGCCACCGGCGCGCTGAAGGCGACGCAGGTCAAGGTCGGCGCCTACGGTGCGCAGGCCGTACCGGTGCTGTCCGGCGTAGCGGCGAGTGATTGGGTGGTGGCCGCCGGCGGTCATCTGCTGCGCGAAGGCCAGGTGGTGGCGCCGGTGGACCGGCAGAACCGTCCGGTGCTGGCACCGACTGCGCCCGCCGCCAAGGAACACTGAGCCATGCGCCGCTTCAATCTTTCCGAGTGGGCGCTGGGCAACCGCCCGCTGGTGCTGTTTGCCATGCTCGCCTTCGCCGTCATCGGCGCATGGTCGTACAAGCATCTGGGGCAGTCCGAAGATCCGCCGTTCACCTTCAAGGCGATGGTGGTGCGCACGATGTGGCCCGGCGCCACCGCCGAGCAGGTCTCGCGGCAGGTGACCGAGCCGATCGAGAAAGCGCTGATGAACACCGGCGAATACGAGTTCATCCGCTCGTACTCGCGCCCGGGCGAATCGCAGGTGATCTTCATGGCCCGCGACAGCCTGCGTTCCAAGCAGATTCCCGACCTCTGGTACCAGGTTCGCAAGCGCGTGGGCGATATCCGCGCCACCTTGCCGCGCGAGATCGTCGGCCCGTTCTACAACGATGAGTTCGGCGATACCTTCGGCAACATCTACGCCTTGACCGGCGAAGGCTTCGATTACGCAGTGATGCGTGACTACGCCGACCGCATCCAGCTGGAACTGCAGCGCGTGCCCGACGTGGGCAAGATCGATCTGGTCGGCCTGCAGGACGAGAAGGTCTGGATCGAGCTGTCCAACACCAAGCTGGCCACGCTGGGCGTGTCGCTGCAGCAGGTGCAGCAGGCCCTGGCCGATCAGAACGCGGTGACCGCCAGCAGCTTCTTCGAAACCCCGACCGACCGCGTGCAGTTGCGCGTGACCGGTCAGTTCGATTCCATCGACGACATCCGCCGCTTCCCGATCCAGGCCGGCGAGCGAACCGTGCACCTGGGCGACATTGCCGAGATCAAGCGCGGCTTCGCCGATCCCGCTTCGCCGAAGATGCGCTTCATGGGCCAGGATGCGATCGGCCTGGCCGTGGCGATGAAGGACGGCGGTGACATCCTGAAGCTGGGCGCCACCCTGGATGCCGAGTTCGAGCGCCTGCAGAAGACCCTGCCGGCCGGCATGCAGCTGCGCAAGGTCTCCGACCAGCCGCATGCGGTGGAAGAATCGGTAGGCGAGTTCGTGCAGGTGCTGACCGAAGCGGTGGTGATCGTGCTGCTGGTCAGCTTCTTCTCGCTGGGCCTGCGCACCGGCCTGGTGGTGGGCGTGACCATCCCGCTGGTGCTGGCGATGACCTTCTTCGTCATGCACTACTTCGACATCGGCCTGCACAAGATCTCGTTGGGCGCGCTGGTGCTGGCACTGGGCCTGCTGGTGGACGATGCGATCATCGCGGTGGAAATGATGGCCACCAAGATGGAGCAGGGCTACGACCGCCTGCGTGCGGCCAGCTTCGCCTGGGAATCGACCGCCTTCCCGATGCTGACCGGCACCCTGATCACTGCGGCCGGCTTCCTGCCGATCGCCACGGCCGCGTCCAGTACCGGCGAATACACCCGCTCGCTGTTCCAGGTGGTGACCATCGCCCTGGTGGTGTCGTGGATCGCGGCGGTGCTGTTCATTCCCTACCTGGGCGACAAGATGCTGCCGGACCTGTTCAATCCGCAGCCGCCCAAGCCCGGCAGCCAGGCCGCGCGCTGGCATGCGCGCCGCCTGCAGTGGGCCGACCGCCATCCGGCGCTGGCACGCTGGATCCTGCCAAAGCAGCACGACCACGACCATGATCCGTACCAGCGGCCGTTCTACACCCGCTTCCGTGCGTTCCTGGACCGTTGCCTGCGCCACCGCTGGTGGGTAATCGCCGCAACCATCGCGCTGTTCGTCGGGTCGCTGCTGCTGTTCCGCTTCGTGCCGCAGCAGTTCTTCCCCGATTCCACCCGCCCCGAGCTGATGGTGGACATCGAACTGGCCGAAGGTGCGTCGCTGGCCGCCACCCAGGCCCAGGCCGACAAGCTGGAAAAACTGCTGCAGGGGCGCGCAGGCATCAGCAACTACGTGGCCTACGTCGGCACCGGTTCGCCGCGCTTCTACCTGCCGCTGGACCAGCAGTTGCCGGCCACCAACTTCGCCCAGTTCGTGGTGCTTACCGACGATGCCAAGGCGCGCGAAAGCACCCGCGACTGGATGCTGAAGGACGTGATCAAGCAGTTCCCGGACGTGCAGATGCGCGTGACCCGGCTCGAGAACGGTCCGCCGGTGGGCTACCCGGTGCAGATGCGCGTATCGGGTGAACACATCGCCCAGGTGCAGGCCATCGCGCGCCAGGTCGAGGCCAAGGTGCGCGAGAACCCGCACGTGATGAACGTCAACCTGGACTGGAGCGAGCCGAGCAAGGTGGTGCGGCTGGTGATCGACCAGGACCGTGCACGCGCGCTGGGGGTGAGCAGCGCCCAGGTCAGCCAGTTCCTCAGCAGTTCGCTGTCGGGCATGAGCGTGAGCATCTATCGTGAAGGCAACCGCCAGATCGAGATGCTGCTGCGGGGGCCGGACAACGAGCGCGCGCAGCTGGACCTGCTGGGCAGCCTGGCCATTCCGACCAGCGGCGGTACCGCCGTGACCCTGTCGCAGGTCGCGCGCCTGGAGTACGCCTTCGAAGACGGCATCATCTGGCACCGCAACCGCCTGCCGACGGTCACCGTGCGTGCGGACATCAGCGATGGCATGCAGGCGCTGGATGTGGTGCAGCAGATCGTGCCGACCCTGGATGGCATCCGTGCCGGGCTGCCCAGTGGCTACCTGCTGGAAACCGGCGGTTCGGTGGAAGACTCCACCCGCGGCCAGGATTCGATCAAGGCCGGCATGCCGCTGTTCCTGATCGTGGTGGCCACCCTGCTGATGCTGCAGCTGCGCAGCTTCTCGCGTGCGGCCATGGTGCTGGTCACCGCGCCGCTGGGCATCATCGGCGCAACGCTGTTCCTGCTGCTGTTCCGCGCACCGTTCGGTTTCGTGGCCTTGCTGGGCACGATCGCGCTGGCCGGCATGATCATGCGCAACTCGGTGATCCTGATCGACCAGATCCAGCAGGACATCGACGCTGGGCACGACCGCTGGCACGCCATCATCGATGCCACCGTCCGCCGCTTCCGCCCGATCGTGCTGACCGCGCTGGCCGCGGTGCTGGCGATGATTCCGCTGTCGCGCAGCGCGTTCTACGGCTCGATGGCGATCTCGATCATGGGCGGCCTGATCGTCGGCACCGTACTGACCCTGGTGTTCCTGCCGGCGCTGTACGCCGCCTGGTTCCGGGTGAAGCCGGACGAATCCGGGGCATGACGCCCCGGGTTTCCGGCCACCGCCTCTGGTAGATGCCAACCTTGGTTGGCACGGGTCGGGGCATCCACGCATGGCGTGGTTCCACCGCATTGGTAGGTGCCAACCTTGGTTGGCACGGATGGCTGCATCCACGCATGGCGTGGTTCCACCGCTTGGTAGGTGCCAACCTTGGTTGGCACGCATGGCCGCAGCCACGCATGGCGTGGCTCTACCGCTTGGTAGGTGCCAACCTTGGTTGGCACGCATGGCTGCATCCACGCATGGCGTGGATCTACTGAAGCTGCAGACCCTCCCGCAATACCGGCAGCAGCCACTCGATGAACACCTGCACACGCTGCGCACGGTGCTGCCGATGTGGCAGCAGCAGGGTGACCGGCAAAGGCTGTGCCGCGTACTGCGGCATCACCTCCACCAGAGCGCCAGAGCGCAGTTCTTCCTGCACGTCGTAGCGGGGAATCTGCAACAGCCCCAGCCCGGCCACGCAGCAGGCGATGGATGCCTCCGCACTGTTCACCCGCACCCAGCCGGGCATAGGCAGCGTGCGCAGCTGACTGCCCTCCTGCCACTCCCATGGTTCCACCCGCGCCGTGGTCGGCGAGGCGTAGTTCACCGCACGGTGCTGCTGCAGGTCGGCAGGTTGCTGCGGCACGCCGTTCTCGCGCAGGTAAGCCGGTGACGCCACGTTGGCGAAATCCAGCGCTCCCAACGTGCGTGCCACCAGGCTGGAATCGCCCAGTTGGCCAACCCGCAGCACCGCATCGCAGCCGTCTTCGATCAGGTTCACCGCGCGGTCGGTCATGCCCAGGTCCACTTCCACCTGCGGATGGCGCGCGAAAAAGTCGGGCAGGGCCGGGGCGATGATGCGGCGGCCGATGCGGCTGGGCACGTCGATCTTCAGCAGGCCTACCGGCTGCGCGTCGTCCTGGCGGAACAGTGATTCGGCGTCTTCGACTTCAGCGAGCAGGCGCAGGCAGCGTGCATGGAATACGTCGCCGTCATGGGTGGTGGATACGCGGCGGGTGGAGCGCTGCAGCAGGCGGGTGCCGAGCCGCTGTTCCAGTTCGGCCACCGCCGCAGAGACCGTAGAGCGGGGCAGGCCGAGCTGGTCGGCGGCGCGGGTGAAGCTGGCGCATTCAACGACCCGGGTGAAGATGCGGAAGCGATCGATCCGGTCCATTGTTCGCTGGCTCTGGAAAGTTAAGTCAATGTGGCGGGCTTTATCCGCTTTTTCCGCACGATATCGTCGTCAGGGCAGGGTTGCCACCCCGGGCAGCCCCCTCCCGAGACCGACGCCATGACCGACCATTCCCTGAAGGGCAAGACCGTGCTGATCGCCGGTGGCGCCAAGAACCTGGGTGGGCTGATTGCCCGCGATTTCGCCGCCCAGGGCGCCAGCGCCATCGTGGTCCACTACAACAGCGCCGCCAGCCAGGCCGACGCAGAGGCCACTGTCGCCGCCGTGCAGGCTGCTGGCAGCAAGGCCATTGCCTTGCAGGGTGACCTGACCTCGGCGGCAGCGGTGGAGCGCCTGTTTGGCGATGCCGTGGCGGCGGTCGGTCGGCCCGATATCGCGATCAATACGGTTGGAAAAGTGCTGAAGAAGCCGATGCTGGAGATCAGTGAAGCGGAGTACGACGAGATGAGCGCGGTCAACGCCAAGGCCGCGTTCTTCTTCCTCAAGGAGGCCGGCCGTCACGTCAACGACGGCGGCCGCATCTGCACCCTGGTCACGTCGTTGTTGGGTGCCTACACGCCGTTCTACTCCAGCTACGCCGGCACCAAGGCGCCGGTCGAGCACTTCACCCGTGCAGCATCGAAGGAGTTCGGCGAACGCGGCATCTCGGTGACCGCGATCGGTCCGGGCCCGATGGACACGCCGTTCTTCTACCCGGCAGAGAGTGCCGATGCGCAGGCGTATCACAAGACTGCAGCGGCGCTGTCGGCGTTCACCCGTACCGGCCTGACCGACATTGCCGATATCGTGCCGTGGATCCGGTTCCTGGTGACCGATGGCTGGTGGATGACCGGGCAGACCGTGCTGGTCAACGGTGGGTACACGACCAAGTAAAGCAGACACGCATAGCGTGGCTGCCTGCTACCTGTAGAGTCGAGCCATGCTCGACTGCTGTCGAATGAGCCGAGCATGGCTCGGCTCTACAGGTGTTGCCGATGGGTCAGCGCAGCTTCGCCAACACCGCGTCGGTGGCGGCCGCCGTGCTCACCGCCTGGCCCTTGGCGGCCAGGTCGGCGGTGAACACGCCGTCGTCCAGCACCGCATGCACGGCTGCTTCGACGGCGGCGGCTTCCGCTTCCAGCCCCAGCGAATGGCGCAGCAGCATCGCCGCGCTGAAGATCGTCGCGTAGGGGTTGGCAATGCCCTTGCCGGCGATATCCGGTGCCGAACCGTGGATCGGTTCGTAGATGCCCACCGCGCCCGGTTCACCCAGCGACGCCGACGGCAGCAGACCCAGCGAGCCGGCCAGCATCGAGGCCTCATCGGTGAGGATGTCGCCGAACATGTTCTCGGTCACGATCACGTCGTACTCGCGCGGCTTGGCCAGCAGGTGCATGGCCATTGAATCGACCAGCTGGTGCTCCAGCGCAACGTCCGGGAATTCCTCGCGACCGATGCGTGCGGCCACGTCGCGCCACAGGCGCGAGGTTTCCAGCACGTTGGCCTTGTCCACCGAAGTGACCTTGCCGCGACGCTGCTGCGCCAGGCGGAAGGCGCTGCGCAGCACGCGCTCGATCTCGGTCACGGTGTAGCGGCACAGGTCGCTGGCGCTGTCCGCATCGCGGGTCTTGTCGCCGAAGTAGATGCCACCGGTCAGTTCGCGCACCACCACGAAGTCCACGCCCTGCAGCAGCTCGGCCTTGATCGGCGAGGCGTGCAGTGCGGCTTCATGGGTGCGCACCGGGCGCAGGTTGGCGTACAGGCCCAGTGCCTTGCGGATCGCCAGCAGGCCCTGTTCCGGGCGCACCTTGGCATTGGGGTCGGACCACTTCGGGCCACCCACGGCGCCCAGCAGCACGGCGTTGGCCGCCTGGCAGGCGGCCAGAGTGGTGGCCGGCAGCGGTTCGCCGTGGCGGTCGATGGCGATGCCGCCGATATCGTGCTCGCTGAAAGCGAAGGTGTGGTTGAAGCGTTCGGCGACGGCCTTCAGGACGGCAACCGCGGCAGCGGCCACTTCCGGGCCGATGCCATCACCGGGCAGGACAACAATCTCAGCGTGCATGCTCACTCTCGTAACGTTCGATTTCAGGGACACGGCCCAACAGATACCCCAATTG
The DNA here is from genome assembly GCF_010894375.1 of Stenotrophomonas sp. B1-1. NCBI lineage: Bacteria > Pseudomonadati > Pseudomonadota > Gammaproteobacteria > Lysobacterales > Lysobacteraceae > Stenotrophomonas > Stenotrophomonas sp. B1-1. The sequence goes on from NZ_JAAIUZ010000007.1 coordinate 310,078, forward strand.
GTCCACGCCTTCCAGCAGGCAGGTCTGCGAGAAGCCATCCAGCGGGAAGGAATACACCCGGCCATCGGGCGTGCGCAGCTCGCGCGCGGCCACATCTATGGTCAGCTCGTCGTCGGGGCGCTGCATCAGCGCCTGCACGTCGGCTTCGTCCAGCACGATCGGCAGCAGGCCGTTCTTCAGCGAATTGCCGCGGAAGATGTCGGCGATCTCGCTGCTGACGATGGCGCGCAGGCCCAGGTCGGTCAGCGCCCACGGCGCATGTTCGCGCGAAGAACCGCAGCCGAAGTTGCGGCCCGCCAGCAGGATGCTGCGGCCGGCGTTGTGCGGCTGGTTGAAGGCGAAGTCGGCCACCGGCGAACCGTCGGCCTGCCAGCGCCAGTCATTGAACGCGTTGCGGCCCAGGCCGGCGCGTTCGGTGGTGGACAGGAACCGCGCCGGAATGATCTGGTCGGTGTCGATGTTGGTCTGCGCCAGCACCACACTGGACGATGTCAGGGTACGGAAACCGGCCATCACGCCACCTCCTGTGCGAACAGTTCGCGGGTATCGGCCACCTGGCCCTTCACCGCGGCCCAGGCCGCGCTCATCGGCGAAGCCAGCAGGGTGCGCGAACCGGGGCCCTGGCGGCCCTCGAAGTTGCGGTTGCTGGTGCTCACGGCCAGCTGGCCGGGGGCGACCAGGTCACCGTTCATGGCGATGCACATCGAACAGCCCGGCTCGCGCCATTCGGCACCGGCGGCACGCACGATCTCGTGGATGCCTTCGGCCTCGGCCTGGCGCTTGACGATTTCCGAACCCGGCACCACCAGCATGCGCACGCCGTCGGCCACGTGGCGGCCACGCAGCACCTGCGCCACTTCGCGCATGTCGCTCAGGCGGCCGTTGGTGCAGGAGCCGACGAACACCACGTCCACCGGCGTACCGGCCAGGGCATGGCCGGGCTGGAAGTGCATGTAGTCCAGGCCCTTCTGCGCGGCGGCATCGTTGGCGGCCGGAATCGGCGCGTCCACCGCAATGGCGGTACCCGGGTGGGTGCCCCAGGTCAGGATGGGGCGGATGTCGGTGGCATCGATGCGCACTTCGCTGTCGAAGCGTGCGCCGTCATCGCTGCGCAGCTGCTGCCAGCGCGCCACGGCGGCATCGAAGTCGGCGCCCTTGGGGCCGCGCGGGGTGTTGGCCACGAAGTCGAAGGTGACCTGGTCCGGGGCCACCATGCCGGCGCGCGCGCCGGCTTCGATGGACATGTTGCACAGGGTCATGCGCTGTTCCATGTCCATCGCTTCGATGGTGCTGCCACGGAACTCGATCACATGGCCGGTGCCACCGTTCACGCCGATCACGCCGATGATGTGCAGGACCACGTCCTTGGCGCCCACGCCCGGCGCCAGCGCGCCGTCGACGGTGATCGCCAAGGTCTTGGCCTTGCGCTGCAGCAGGCACTGGGTGGCCAGCACGTGGCCCACTTCGCTGGTGCCGATGCCGAAGGCCAGCGAGCCGAACGCACCGTGGGTGGAGGTGTGGCTGTCACCGCAGACGATGGTCATGCCCGGCTGGGTGAAGCCCTGTTCCGGCGCGATGACGTGGACGATGCCGCGGTTGTCCGAAGCCATGTCGAACAGTTCGATGCCGTACTCGGCGCAGTTGCGCGCCAGGGTGGCCACCTGCGCTTCGGAGGCGGCGCTGGCATAGGGCAGCTTGCCGTCGGCACCGGCCGGCAGGGTCGGGGTGGAATGGTCCATCGTCGCCTTGGTGCGGTCCGGGCGGCGCGGCGCCAGGCCGCGCGCGCGCAGCTCGGTGAAGGCCTGCGGCGAGGTGACCTCGTGGATCAGGTGCAGGTCGATGTACAGCACGGCGGGGGCGCTGTCGGATTCGGGAACCACCACGTGGGCGTCCCACAATTTGTCGTACAGGGTGCGGGGTGCGGAAGTCATGCGTATGCCTGGCAGAAGTACGAGATAGCGAACATCAGTAAAGAGTATGAAACGGTCAAGTCAGCGACGGCGGGCGAGCACGCGCAGGCGCACGTAGTCGGCCAGCGGCTGGCCAGCGGCGTCACGCGGCAGGTCGTCCAGAAGGGCCGCCGCGGCGTCGCGCACGGTGGCGCGGGCGTGGTCCGGCAGGTCGTCCAGCAGCGGTGCGGCGAACACCCGCAGCCAGCCGGCCACGCCGGTCGGCAGTGCGGTGGGGCGTGGCGTGGTTTCGATCAACTGCACCTGGAAGCCGTGCTGGCGCAGGCGATCGGCGTAGCTGTCGGCGGTCGGGAAGTACCACTGGAACGCGCTGGCGCCGTGGCCACGGGCCACGCGTGCGGCCTGAACCGCTGCAATGATCGTGGCCACGTTGCCATGGCCGCCGAACTCGGCGACGAAGCGGCCGCCAGGGCGCAGCGCCCGGCGCACCCCTTCCAGCACGCGGTCGGGGTTGCCCATCCAATGCAGCGCAGCGTTGCTGAACACCGCATCGAATTCACTGTCGAAGGCCAGCGCGTGGCCGTCCATCACCTGCGCATCGACACCGCGCGCGCGGGCGGCGATCACCAGCTCGGGCGAGGCATCCACGCCGTGCAGGCGGGCGCCGCTCAGTGCCAGTTCGGTGGTGAGCACGCCATCGCCACAGCCCAGGTCCAGGATGCGCTCGCCGGCGCGCGGGTCGAGCAGGCGCGCAACCGCACCGCCGAGCAGCGGCACGAAGCCGGCGTCGATCGCATAGTCCTGGGCATTCCACTGCTGGCCGGCCGAGGCCGAGGCCGTGGTGGGGGTGTCGAAGGCGCTCATGTCACAGTCCTCAGGCGGTGGCGGGGGTCGCGGTTTCGGTGGTGCTGGCGGCGGCCTGGCGCTGGCGCAGCAGACGGTTGGCCACATCCAACCAGGCCAGTGCAGAGGCTTCGATGATGTCCTTGCTGGTGCCGGTACCGTCGTACTCGATGCCTTCATGGCGCACGCTCAGGTTGGCCTCGCCGCGCGCATCGGCGCCGATGCCCACGCTGTGCACCTGGTAGCTGTCCAGCATCAGCTGCACGCCGGTGGCGGCCGACAGCGCGCCGAACAGGGCGTCGACCGGTCCATCGCCCTGCGCGGTCTCGGCCACGCGGTTGCCTTCGGGGTCGGACAGTTCCACCAGGGCGTTGGCGCGGCTGCCGACATCGCTGATGGTCATCGAAGCCAGGCGATAGCCCTGCGCGTTGGACCCGCCCTGCATCAGGGTCTGCAGATCCGCATCGGTTACCACGCGCTGCTGCTCGCACAGGCCCTTGAACTGCTCGAACACCAGCTTCAGCTCGTCTTCTTCCAGCCAGAAGCCCAGCGCACGCAGGCGCGACTCCACGGCGGCGCGGCCGCTGTGGCGGCCCAGCACCATCTGCGAATCTTCCCAGCCCACGTCTTCCGGACGCATGATTTCGTAGGTGCCGCGGTGGCGCAGCATGCCGTGCTGGTGGATGCCCGATTCATGGGCGAAGGCATTGGCGCCCACAATGGCCTTGTTGCGCTGTACCGGCATGCCGACCAGGCGCTGCAGCAGCTGCGAGGTGCCGACGATGCGCGGGGTGTTGATGGCGGTGTCCTGCTCGTAGAACGCCTGGCGCACCTTCAGCGCCATGGTGATCTCTTCCAGCGAGCAGTTGCCGGCGCGCTCGCCGATGCCATTGATCGTGCACTCGACCTGGCGTGCGCCGCCTTCGACGGCGGCCAGCGAGTTGGCCACGGCCAGGCCCAGATCGTTGTGGCAGTGCGCGCTGAAGATCACGTTGGCCGCGTTGGGGACATCGGCCACGCCGGCGATCACCTGCTGGAACATCGCGCGGATTTCTTCCGGGGTGGTGAAGCCCACGGTGTCGGGCAGGTTGATGGTGGTGGCACCGGCGGCGATGGCCACCCGCGAGACCTCGATCAGATAGTCCAGCTCGGTACGGGTGGCATCTTCGGCGGAGAACTCCACGTCGTCGATGTACGAGCGCGCCAGGGTCACGTGCTTGCGCACCGATTCCAGCACCTGCTCGCGGGTCATGCGCAGCTTGTGTTCGCGGTGCAGCGGGCTGGTCGACAGGAACACGTGCAGGCGCGGGTTGGCCGCAGCTTCCAGGGCGCGCGCCGAGGTTTCGATGTCGGCCTGCAGGCAGCGCGACAGCACGGCCAGGGTCAGGCTGGGGCGGCGCAGTTCACGGCCGATCAGGGCCATCGCTTCGCGGTCGGACTGCGAGCTGGCCGGGAAGCCGGTCTCGATGATGTCCACGCCCAGTTCGTCCAGCGCACGCGCCATCACCAGCTTCTGCGGCGGGCTCATGCTGCAGCCGGGGGACTGCTCGCCGTCACGCAGGGTGGTGTCGAAGATGCGGATGCGCGGGGTGGTAATTCGTTCGATGGTGGTCACAGGGAAATCTCCTCGACAGCGGGCGTTGCGGCTTGCAGGTGGGAAGGGGAAGGGGAAGCGGTGGGAACGCTGGCCTTGGCGGGCGAGCGCGGTGGCGTACGGTTGGCGTCGGTGCGGCGCCTGCGCGGTTTGCGCGGCGGCCGCGGGCGGACGTCGGTGAGCAGGCCGGCCAGGACACCGGCGTCGATGTTGCCGCCGGACACCACCGCACACTTGCGGCGGCCGGCCACGCGGCGCCCGGCGGCCAGCGCCAGCGCACCGGCGCCTTCGGCGATGATGTGTTCTTCCAGCGCCAGCCGCACCAGCGTCTCGCGCAGTTCGGCTTCGCGCACGATCACCACGTCGTCCAGCAGCGAGGTGCAGAGGCGGCGGGTCAGGAAGCCGGGAATCTTCACCCGTACACCGTCGGCCAGCGACGGCACCGGTGCGATCTCGCGCACGTCACCGCTGATCGCGCGGGCCATGGAATCCACGCCCTCGACCTGCGCGCCGATCACGCGCACGCCCTGCGATTTCAGTGCCAGCGCCACGCCGGACGCCAGGCCACCGCCGCCGATCGGCACGATCACCACGTCCATGGCGTGGGCGGCCAGTTCGATGCCGACCGTGCCCTGGCCGGCAATCACGTCGGCATCGTCGAACGCCGACAGGAAACGGTAGCCGTGGCGCTGCGCCAGTTCCACGGCGAAGGCATAGGCCTCGTCATAGCTGTTGCCGTGCTGGCGCACGGTGGCGCCCCAGTGGGCGACGCCGGCGATCTTGGTGGCCGGTGCGCCGTGCGGCATCACGGTGATGGCTGGCACGTCCAGGCGATAGGCGGCCCAGGCCACGCCCTGGGCGTGGTTGCCGGCCGAGGCGCAGATGACCGGCCGGGTATCACCGCGTTCGCGGCCGGCCAGCAGCGCGTTCAGCGCACCACGCACCTTGTAGGAGCCGGTGCGCTGCAGGTTCTCCAGCTTCAGCCAGGTACCGAAGCGTTCGGCATGGTGCAGCGGGGTAGGCGGCAGGAAGCGGCGCAGGCGGGCCTGCGCAGCCAGAACGTCGGCAACGCTTACGTCGCCGACATCGCTTTCGGTGCTGGCATCAGCGGCCGGCATGGGCCACCTGCGGGCGGCGGCACGGCGCCGCATGCGCGAACGGGCGACGAAGAAGACGCCCCCGTACCGGCACCGTGGTTTCTACGATACGGGTGTTCATGATGCGGCTCCTTCCAGTGCGGTGATCTGCACCGACACGCAGTCGTAGATCTTTTCGATCTGCCGGCACAGCGTTTCGGCCGGGCGCTGCCCGTCTACCACCAGCTGCAGGTGCCAGCGGCCTTCGTCGCTGTCCACTGGCGCGCCGCTGATCGCGCGCGGCGCGAAGCCGCGGCGTTCGGCCATGCCGATCACGCGCAGCAGCGCGCCCTCGGCCGGGTGCAGCACCAGGTCAAGCCGGTATTGCATTGGGGGTCTCCTGGCGGGCGTGGGCGGGATTGCTTTCCAGCATGGTGCTGTTGGCGGTGTTGGGCGGCACCAGCGGCCATACGTTGGCGCGGGCGTCGATGGCCACGTGCAGCAGGGCCGGGCCCGGCTCGGCCAGCAGCGCGGCCAGGCCACCTTCCACGTCGTCGCGGGTGTCGATGCGGGTGGCGGCAATGCCGAACACCTTGGCCAGAGCCACGAAGTCCGGGTTGTCGGACAGGTCGATCTCGCTGTAGCGCTCGGCGAAGAACAGTTCCTGCCACTGCCGCACCATGCCCAGCGAACTGTTGTCCAGCAGCACGATCTTCACCGGCAGGCGGCAACGGGCGATGGTGGCCAGTTCCTGCACGTTCATCATGAAGCTGCCATCGCCGGACACCAGCACCACGGTACGGTCGGGGCAGGCGAACTGCGCCCCCATCGCTGCGGGCAGGCCGAAGCCCATGGTGCCCAGTGCGCCACTGGTCAGGTGGTTGCGCGGGTGGTTGAAGCGGCAGTGCTGGGCAACCCACATCTGGTGCTGGCCAACATCGCAGGCGATCACCGCATCGGACGGGGCCAGTTCGCTCAGCCGCTTCAGCAGCGCCGGGGCGTAGATGTGCTGGCCCGGCGCGTCGTAGCGGGCGGCGAAGCGATCACGGTGCTGTGCACAGCGCTTGCGCCATGCGTCCTGGTGGGCCTTGGGGGAGGGGAAGGCCGCACGCAGGGCGCGGATCGCATGGCCCACGTTGCCGGGCACGGCGACATCGGCGCTGCGCAGTTTGGAGATTTCGTACGCGTCGGCGTCGATGTGGACCACGCGGGCGAACGGGGCGAACTCGGCCAGCTTGCCGGTGGCACGGTCATCGAAGCGTGCACCCAGCACCAGCAGCAGATCGCTCTCCTGCACGGCCATGTTCGCCGCACGGGTGCCGTGCATGCCCAGCATGCCCAGCGACTGCGGGTGCTGCGGGGGCAGCGCGCCCAGGCCACGCAGGGTCATCACGGTGGGGATGGCGCTGGCCTCGACGAAGTCGCGCAGGTCCTGCACGGCCTCGCCCAGGGCGATGCCACCGCCGGCGTAGACCACCGGCTTTTCGGCCGCGGCCAGCGCGGCGATGGCTTCAGCAATGGTGGCATCGGCGGCGGCCGCCGGCGGTTCAACGCTGGTCGGCACATGGGCCGGCAGATGGCTGGCATCGGCCAGCTGCACGTCCTTGGGCAGGTCGATCAGCACCGGGCCGGGGCGGCCTTCGCGGGCGATGCGGAAGGCATCGGCCACCACGCGCGGCAGGTCATCGACGCTGCGCACCAGCCAGCTGTGCTTGACGATGGGCATGGTCAGGCCAAACACATCCAGTTCCTGGAAGGCATCGGTGCCCAGCAGTGGCGTGCCGACCTGGCCGGTGATGCAGACCATGGGCACCGAATCCAGCATCGCATCGGCGATGCCGGTCACCAGGTTCGACGCGCCCGGGCCGGAAGTGGCCACGCAGACGCCGACCTGGCCGCTGGCGCGGGCAAAGCCGTTGGCTGCCAGCGCCGCGCCCTGCTCATGGCGCACCAGGATGTGCTTCAGCGCCGAATCCACCAGCGCGTCGTAGAACGGCATGATGGTGCCGCCCGGGTAACCGAACAGCGTACGGACACCCTCGGCCTCCAGCGCCTGGGTCAGCCAGCGCGCGCCGTTGGGCGGCGCGCTGCGGTGTGTGGAAGAGTTCATGGGGGAACCTTGCAAAGCGGGTGGGGGAGGGCCGCGTGGTTACGCGGCCTGTCCTTGCAACCAGACCATCTTGGCGCGCAGTTCCTTGCCTACCTTTTCGATCGGGTGCTCCAGGTCGGCCTGCTTGAACTTGTTGTAGTTCGGCAGGCCCGCTTCGTACTCGGCCACCCAGTTCTTGGTGAAGGTGCCGTCCTGGATGTCCTTCAGGACTTCCTTCATGCGCTCCTTGGTGCCGGCGTCGATCACCCGCGGGCCGCTCACGTAGTCACCGTACTGCGCGGTTTCCGAGATGAATTCCAGCATGCGCGAGATGCCGCCTTCGTAGAACAGGTCCACGATCAGCTTCAATTCGTGCAGCACTTCGTAGTAGGCGATTTCCGGCTGGTAGCCGGCTTCCACCAGGGTTTCGAAGCCAGCCTGCACCAGCGCCGAGGCACCGCCGCACAGCACCGCCTGTTCGCCGAACAGATCGGTTTCGGTTTCTTCCTTGAAGGTGGTCTGGATCAGGTTGGCGCGCGCGCCGCCCAGGCCGGCCGCATAGGCCTGCGCATGCTGCGCGGCCTGGCCGCTGGTGTCCTGGTAGACCGCCCAGATGCACGGCACGCCACGACCGATCTCGTATTCGCGGCGCACCAGCGCGCCCGGGCCCTTCGGCGCGACCAGCACCACGTCCAGGTCGGCGCGCGGTTCGATCATGCCGTAGTGCACGTTCAGGCCGTGGGCGAACAACAGGCAGGCGCCCTGCTTCATGTTCGGCGCCAGCACCTCGTTGTAGAGCTTCTTCTGCACCATGTCCGGGGTCAGCACGGCCACCAGGTCGGCATCCTTCACCGCGTCAGCCGGAGCCACCACGGTGAAACCATCGGCCTGGGCCTTGGCTTCGGTCGGGCCACCCGGGCGCAGGCCTACCACCACGTCGAAGCCGGATTCACGCAGGTTCAGCGCGTGGGCGCGGCCCTGGCTGCCGTAACCGATGACGGCGATCTTGGTCTGGGGCAGGGAGTTGGTGCTCATGGGGGAGGTTCCTTGGCTGGGAAGAAAAAAGACGGCCGGCAGTCGAAGCGACGTACCGGCCGGTCAGGGGAAAACGGGGGAGGAGGCGCCGCGCATCGCACGGGCACAGCCACCACGGCAGGGCGTGGTGGTGCAGGTCCGGGTTTTGCGGGAGGCGGTATGCATGGTCGTGGCTGGATGGCTGAGTGGTTGCGTGTGAAACCAGGTCCTGAAATGAAAAAACCCGCACCTGGGTGGGTGCGGGTTTCTGATCGAGTTCCGGTGTGTGGTGTCTGCTTACACGCTGGCTCGTCCCGCACCTGTGGGCTGGCTAATAAGTACGAGCACGAGAAGCGAACGCAGCGATGCGGCGCCGGAATCGGCGGCTTCAGCAGCGGTTCGCAGGGGCGGGTGGCGTTGCAGCATGGGATCGAGAGAAACATAGCCATTTCGGCGGTGTCAACCCTGACAACGGGTTTTTCATCGGTTTCGCCTGTATCCGGCGAGAAGGCTTGCGGCACAAGGATGGTTGCCGCTGAAAGTGTTTCAGTGAACCGGAATTCACTCTTTTCAGCGGGGTTTTTGCGCGGATTTGCAGGTGATTTCGCCCCGCGCCCTGGATTCACCGGCGCCCGCAGCCGTGCAGGCATCCTGCCCTGGTAGGTGCGGACCTTGGTCCGCACTGGCTTCCCCGAAGCCAGCAGCGGTGCAGGCATCCTGCCCAGGTAGGTGCGGACCTTGGTCCGCACTGGATCCCCCGAAGCCAGCAGCCGTGCAGGCATCCCGCCCAGGTAGGTGCGGACCTTGGTCCGCACTGGCTTCCCCGAAGCCAGCAGCGGTGCAGGCATCCTGCCCTGGTAG